>JANOKW010000113.1:0-35459 GCA_031419475.1 Hyphomicrobium sp.
CCAAGGCTGCTCGCAGAAGCCTGAGAAACACCGCTGGAATGCCTCACACCCAAAGACCAAGAGACCAAAAACGTTCAATCGGACGACAGAGACGAAAAAAACAGTCTACGGTCGCCCCAAGTTCAACAGCCTGCTAGAGTGGTTTTTCAGGCGCTGGGTTTACGCTTGCGTCAGCGCGTCGAGGCTTTCAGGTAGGATTTGTCCGCCATCGACGATGATGGTTTGGCCCGTGATGTAAGCCGCTTCCTTGGACGCCAGAAAGAGTGCCGCATAGCCGATATCTTCGACCGTGCCCAATTTTTTCAGCGGCACGGAGGCTGCCATCGAATTCTGATAGGCTTCACCAAGCGCAATTAGGCCTTCGGTTAGAATGTTGCCCGGGAGCACAGCGTTGATCGTGATGCCGTACTTGGCCACTTCGATGCAGGCCGTGCGCATGAACCCAAGCTGCCCGGCTTTGGTGGCGCCATAGTGGCTCCAGCCGGGGAAGCCCGTGACAGGGCCTGTGATCGATGATGTTAAAACGATGCGGCCCTGATCTGATTTTTTCAAATAGGGCAGGCAAGCTTTAACGGGCAGGAATGTGCCCTTGAGGTTTGTCGCCATTACGTGGTCCCAATCCTCGGCCGAAAGATCCTCGATTTTAGCTTGTGGGAAAATGCCAGCGTTGGCGCACAACACGTCGATGCCGCCGTGAGCGGTTGCCGCAGCTTCAGCCAACATCTGCATGTCGCCGGGCTGCGTGACGTCGGCGGCATGCGCCTTGGCGATACCCCCGGCGCGGCGCAGTTCATCGGCCACCGCCTCCGCTTCGTCGATATGGCGCGAGACCACAAGAACTTTAGCGCCGTTCTGGCAGAATACGCGGGCAATGCCCTTACCGATGCCTTTACTGGCGCCGGTCACAATGATGGAGCGGCCCGCGAGTGACGTTAACATCTTCGATCCCCGAACTATGATTTGGATACTTTAGATAATGCGGGAGCAGCTTTCGCCGCGCCCGCAGGGTTATGCCGCCGACGCGGTTGGCGTCTGGGCGCGTCTTAAGCGTCCTTGAAAACCAACCGGCCAATACGGGCGTGGACTTCCGGCGATAGGGTTCTGAGAGCAAAGCCCCAAATCAGACCGACGCCAATGATGGTGGCAACGATCATTGGAATTCTGCTGCCAAAGCTGCCGGTACCGCCGAACGTCTCGAGGTTCACGACAAGCAGATAAACCAGATACATTTGCGCGAAGAAGGCGATGAGCGGGGCAATTAACGTGGCGAACGTGCCCGATTCAGCCGAGTGATGCTTGCGGAAGTAAACGATGATCGCCAGCGATACCACAGCCTGCAGTATGAGCAGCAGCATGGTGCCGAGAATGGCGAGCATTGTGTAAACCGCAACGTAGGCTTGGGCGTTAGGGTCGTTGGTTCCCAGGAATACGGCAAACAATCCGAGCCACAGTGCTGCAAGAAAAGACTGCACAATCGACGCAATGTGCGGACTCTTGTACGTGTCATGCGTTTGCCCGAGCGCCGACGGCAAAACGCCTTCGCGGCCGAGCGAGTACATGTAACGCGAGGCCGTGTTGTGGAACGCCATGCCGCAAGCAAACGAGCTTGTCAGGATCAACACGCTCATCAATTCTGCAGCCCATGGGCCGACGAAAGTGCCGATTGGGCTAAGGAAGAAGTTTCCTGAGTCTTTTACGGCTTTAGCAATCATGTCGCCTTGTGTTGGGTAGGCCGAGACGGCGCACCAGCTGGTGAGAATATAAAACAAGCCGAGTCCGATCACGGAGTAGTACAAAGAGCGCGGAATGATGCGGTGGGGATCGCGCGATTCTTCGGCGTAGTTCGGCGCCATTTCGAAGCCGACCCACGACCAGAACGCCATAAAGATACCAACTGCGGCAGCGCCGGCGGCAATATCCGCTTCACCCACTTTCTGCGCCGCAACGGGCGTGTTGACGTTCATCAAGTTGAGCGCTTCGGTGGTAAAGCTTGTACCGCTTGTGGCCGTGAGCACGCCGTAGTCGAAAATGGCGAGGATCACCACTTCGAAAATAAGTGCAACGCCAAGCACCGCTGCTGAAAGTTGAACGTCGCGATAGCTGAACAGGCTTGCGAGCACGACGGCAAACAGCGCCAGCCAGATCCAAGGAACATTGATCCCTAAGTGCGAGGCCAGCCAGGCATTCCCGAAGAAGGCGAAGAGGCCATAGAGCGAAGCTTCAAATACGCTGTAGGAAGCAAGCGACGCAAGGCCTGCGGCCATTCCGGCTTCGCGTCCGAGCCCTTGGCTGATGAACGAGTAGAAACCGCCAACGCTCGACACCTTGGAGGCCATCGCAGCATAGCCGACCGAAAAGATCGTCAGCACGATGGTCGCGAGGAGAAACGCCGCCGGCACGTATATGCCGTTGCCAAATCCTGCGGCGAAGGGAACGTTGCCAAGCATGGCCGACATGGGCGCGGCGCCCGTGACCGTCAAGAATAGAACGCCCATGAGACCAACGGCCTTGCCATGGAGCAGTTCAACACCCTTCTCTTTTGAGACGTCATAGTCCTCTTGCACCACTGGCGCGCCGGTTGTTGCCTGAACCACTTCTAGCCCTCCTTGTCATTATCGGGACTAGACGCTGGCGACAGCCGTCCCCCCATCCCTGCCTTCAAACACGTGAATATGTTCACTCGTCCCGCCATGGTGACTTCGCAATGGAAAGAACGCAAGACACGACCAGCACGCCCCGTGCATAAAGCTTGGGCTGGTAGGGGCGTCGAACGATTAACCGTCAGGCTGAACCCCGCCTTCAAGCGAGCCCCATCATGCCCTTGAGCTCGGCACTGGACATCACGTGGCAGTAAATCATGTTGATGATCTCAAGTTCCTTGCGGTGCAGCTCGTCCGATCCCGCAGCGCAGCAATCCTCCACTACGACGACGCCGAAACTCTCGTCGGCTAGGCTGCGCACGGTCGAGGACACGCATTGGTCGGTAAAAATCCCGCAACAAACAACGGTCTTGATGCCGAGGTTGGTTAAGATCAGCCGCAGGTTGGTGCCGGTCAGCGCGCTATCGGTGGTTTTTGTGACCTCGATCTCATCGCCTTGGGCCGAGAGTTGAGGGATGATCTGACCGGGAGCCTCGTCCTTGGGCAACAGCAGGTTGTTCCAGCCCGGCATCTTTTGCGAGAGCGACCGGTCGCGGCCATTCTTTGTGTGGCAGGCGATGCGGGCGAACAGGCACTCGATTTTGGCTTTGCGGAACGAAGCGAGCAGGTCTTGGGTCCGGGGAATGACAAGCGAGTGCATGCGCTCGTGAAACGGTGTCCAGGCGTCATAGCGGCGCTGCTCGTCGAGGGGAAGCACAGCCCGGTCCGGGCGCACCAGATAAGTATTCTGCACGTCGATAATCAACAGCGCTGTTGTGCCGGGCGTAAGTTCGGGATCATCAGGCTCGGGCGCGCCGTCGTAATAGATCGATCTGTAGGCCGTCTTCCAGTTCATTGTTTCCCCCCGGTTTTGCCGTCAGTATCGCCGCCTGAATAGTCCGCGCCGGTCATAGACTTCAGCGGCTTCCTTGATGAATGCGGCCATGGTGGCAGCGCCATAGCTTTTTTCAAGCTCAGTGGCCAATTCAATCAATTGCTCTTTGGATTCGGCGCGGCCGGGCCGCAGCAACTCATAGGTGCGCATGATCGTTTCTTGCGGCACCTCGACCAGGTCAGCCGCGCGTTCGAAATTTTGCGCCAATGTCGAACGGCCCGCATCGCGCGCAATTTCGGATTGCTGATGGAGCGCGCGCTTGGTGATTTTGAGATCCTCGAGCGTTACCGTTCCAGCAAGCAACCCTTCAAGCGTGATTTCGTCGAGGCTTTTGCCGCGCTGGCCTTGCACAAGGTCAGGACGCTTTTCCGCAAGCGGGTAGTCGGCCGCAGTCAGCTTGGGTTCGCTCATCGCTAAGCCTCCAGGAATGTGATTTCGATATCTTCCGGCTTGGCTTCTTCTCGTGTCAATGCCGTCTCAATAGCGTAGATCAACGACACGCGTGCGTGGTAGCGCGAGCCTAAGGCTTCGCCGCGCGTTGGCACAACGACAGGTTCGGGACGCTGGCCCTGAGCATACGCCGCTGCGTTAGCGCCCATGCGGCGGTAATGTTCGAGGCGTGTGATCGGCGAATTTGAAAACAGCTCGAGGTTGTTGTGGGGCAGGCGGTCATTCTGATGGATCACCGCGGTGCCTTTAGCCTGAATGCCGATGCCAACGCCTGATCCTGCCAAGCGCGCAGCGCCCAGCCCAAGGAATGACGTGTCGGCTGTGTGCAGCATGCGCACCACCCGCACTTTGCAACCACCCTCTTCAATGCCGGCGGCAAGTTCGCGCATCAACGCCGACAAGGGATGGCCGGCGACGGTGCGAAACAGCGACGTGCCGAACGCGGGACTGATGGCGATGACAACTTCGGCAGCATCGCCGCTTGGCCGTGCTACGCCCATCGCCCGATAGCGGATGAGCTTGGCTTCGGTTGGCTTGTGGACGGCTTCCGAACGCAACACCTCGTCGCGTGTCAGCACATCGCGTATTGCAACGATTTCATCGCGCCGGGCGGCACTTAGACGATAGCCGCTGCCGGGACCCAAGTATTCATTGGGGTCGTTGATAGCTGAGAGCACGCGGCCATTGCGCACGAGAGCGGATGTTTGCAGATAGTCTCCGGAAACGCGCAACTTCACGAGTTTCAAGAGGTTTTCCGCCTCGTCGCGAAAGCCGCGCGCGTCGAGCGCCTTGATGACGTCAACAACGGTGATGCCGCGCGCTTGAATGGCGTCGCTGATTACGCCCGCGTCGCGCGGTCCATAACTCGCCGTGTCGTCAGACCCCGAGGCCATGACAACGCTCTGCTTCATGGCTGAAGTGGGATCGCCAAGGCCCAGTTCCTGGAGCACCGCGCTCAAGGCTTCGACTGCGCGCACTCTAACGTTTAGGATGCGTGGCTCATCAACCGGCGTCAGTCCTCCATCGGCTTCGAAGTCGCGCTGCAGGACGAGGTAATCCTCCATCTCTTCGCCGTTGAGGAGAGATGCGTTGAACGAGTTGTCGTATTTGAGAATCGAGCCGAAGCCCGAGCAAATAAGGTCAGAACCGGCAATCAGATACGGCATGATTTTGGCGCCGACGCGGATTTCAGATTCCGTCGGACGCGCGTCGTTGCCGGATGCGCATTCGAGATCGAGCCAAACGGCGATGAGATTTTCGGCCATGAGTTCGCGCATGCCGCCGGGCACCGAGCAGGTAACGGGTGCGCCATCGATGCCGCCGTTCTGCGTACCCTGCGCTCCCATCGCGCGCTGCAGGCAGAGGCAGCGGGCTTCGAGATAAAGAAGCGACTTTTTCTCGTGGTAGCCCATTAGCAATTCGGAACCCGCGCCCGAGGTGCAGCGCATTTTGATCCCCCGCGAGGCATAGGCGGCGGCAAGGAAAGCTTTCGACCATGGAGTATCATCGCCGTCGATGAAACTTTTTTCGGTTCCATAGACCGAAACCGTTTCGGCGTACGACGTGAAGCCTGCCATGCCGATCTTGAGTTCTTCAGCTTCTTCGCTGGAGCATTGAAACAGTGTCCCCCAACGGCCAACGGCCGATCCGACAGCGCAGGCAACCGCATTCGACCAGGCATTGCGGGCAACCCGCATCGTCGTTTCGATTTCATCAAAACCGAAGGCGACGGCGGTTGCTGCATCTGCCGCCATCTGCAACGGATCGTCCTTGGCATTGGTGACGTGCGCTTGATTGCCCGGCGTTTGCCGCGCCCGCATTTTGCTGTAGGCGAAGGCAATTTCGAGCGACGAAAGTTGGGCGACGACCTCGGCCAGCCGGGCGGGTGTCATGCCGCGGGCGAGCCGCACAAGCTCGCGGCGGGGCACGTTCATATCAACCAGCATGCGCGCGACGGCGAGCGGCGAGAGGCTCATCGCCTCTTTTGCGACGTCCGCGTCGATGTGATAGCGGGCGATGAACCAGTCGATCATATCGAAATCGCGGGCCGCCACGCCGTCCATCGAGGCAACACTGCCGGCGCTCATTTCGAGACCGGGGGACGGGTCATACTCGCTCTTGAACGCCGCAAAGCCGTTGCTTGCGTCTTCGGCCGCAAACTTATCGAGCCGCAGCGGCCGCTCGTCCCATTCGGAAAAGCGCTTCCAACGATTGGCGCGACCCGTGTCTTGCTCTGCCATTCCGGTATCCCAAGGTTTCGGCGGGTCGCAGTGTCAGGGTTAGCCTACCCGAGCACCCGGCCGCTTGACAGGGGCGTTTGCAAAGTTATCAGACACGCGCCCAATGCTGCACTAAGCTTGGATCGGTTTCACTCCCACCCTTAAGCAAGGGCGCTCATGACCACGCCGCAGAAAATTCTCGAACTCAACGCCTTCGATATGCGCGCGACAGCCGGGCTCGATCCCGCCACGGCCGACCTTGTGGCTCGGCGCCGGCGCACGTTCGGACCGACGTCCATGTTGTTCTACAAGCGGCCGCTCAATCTCGTGCGCGGCGACGGCGCCTGGCTGTATGATGCGGACGGAACGCGCTATCTCGACGCCTACAACAACGTGCCGTCGGTGGGTCACTGCAACCCGCGTGTGACGGAAGCCGTCGCCCGCCAAATGGCAACGCTCAACACGCACACCCGCTATCTCTACGACATCGTCTATACCTACGCCGAGCGGTTGCTCGCGACCATGCCAGCTGAAATCTCGAATATCGTTTTCACTTGTACAGGCAGCGAGAGCGTTGATCTAAGCTTGCGGCTTGCGCGCACCGTGACGGGCGGCACAGGGTTCATCGCGACTGAGAATGCCTACCACGGCAACACCACAACGGCGACTGAGGTTTCGCCATCGTCGGCGAACGGCGAGGCGCCCAATCCTCATATCTATTTCGTGCCCGCACCCGACACATACCGGTTTGGTGATGACGCTGGCGCGATGTTCAACGCCAGCGTCGGCCGCGCAATTGACGATATGCAGGCAAAGGGTATCCGGTTTGCCGGCATGATCGCGGACAGCATTTTTTCCAGCGACGGCGTCTATCCGGGCGTTCCTGGATTTCTTGCAAGCGCGGTTGCAACGGTTCGCGCTGCAGGAGGGCTCTACATTGCCGATGAAGTGCAGTCGGGGTTCGCGCGTTCTGGTGCTGCTATGTGGGGTTTTCAAAGGCACGGCATTGTTCCCGACATTGTCGTCATGGGCAAACCGATGGGCAATGGGTATCCGGTCGGCGGTGTTGCGGTGAAGCCCGCTTTGCTCGAGGCATTTGGCGCCAAGTCTGGATACTTCAACACTTTTGGCGGCAGCCCAGTCGCCTCTGCTGCGGGCCTCGCCGTTCTGGACGCCCTCGCCGCAGATCGCTTGCAGGACAACGCGCGCGAGACCGGCGCGTATCTTTTGGATCAGCTAAAGTCGATTTCGCGCGCGCATCGCCATGTGGGCGATGTGCGCGGGGCAGGGCTTTATCTCGCGGTCGAATTCGTGGCGGACAAATCCACGCGCACGCCCTCCAAGGAGGCCGCCGTCAACGGCGTCAATGCCATGCGCGATCTCAATATCCTGATCGGCACGGCCGGGCTTCACGGCAACATCTGGAAAATTCGCCCGCCGCTTTGTTTTGACCGCAACCACGCCGATATGTTCCTGGAAGGCTTTGACAAGGTTCTCAAGGCAACGAGTTGAGACGCGCTAGAAATTAAAAAAGGAAAAATGTGACATGGCGGGCAGACTGGCAGGAAAAATTGCACTGATCTCAGGTGGCGCGACGGGAATGGGTGGCGCATCCTCGCTGTTGTTTGCGGCTGAAGGCGCGAAGGTCGGCGTTGTAGATCGTAACGAAGCGGCGGGACGCGCAGTTGTTGCTAAGATTATCGCTGCAGGCGGAACGGCCGTCTTCGCAAAAGCCGACGTCGCCAACGAAGCCGAAGTCGATGCCGCCGTCGCCGCTGTTACGGCTGCAATCGGCGCGCCCAATGTGCTCTTCAATCACGCTGGCACGATCATCATCAAGCCGTTCCTCGAAACCACTCTCAAAGAGTGGGATTGGCTGATGGGCATCAACGTCACGAGTATGTTTTTGATGACCAAGGCCGTGCTGCCCGGCATGCTGGCACAAGGTGGCGGATCAATCGTGTGCACGTCGTCGATTTCGGCGGTAGCGGCGACGCCGCGCGAAGTGGTCTACAACGCCAGCAAGGGCGCGTGCCATATGTTCGCGCAATCGATCGCGGTCGAGTTTCGCGACCAAAACGTTCGCTGCAATACGGTCTGTCCGGGTTTTGTCAAAACGCCACATGGGCTTCGCGAGGTGAAAGAACTTTCAGCCCTTGGCGTCGATATGTCGGACGCGGCGATTGCCGTGCAGCAGGGGCGCTTGTGCGAACCGGAAGAAGTAGCGCGCGCCGCGTTATTTCTCGCGAGCGATGAAGCCAGCTTCATCAACGGCACGCACCTGTTCGTGGACAATTGTTTTACGGCGGTTTGAGGTGTGTGAAACGCACAAGCGCATTTCGCCAGCCGGGAACGCAAAGCATTCGGTCATCGCAAAACGAAGAATTGTAGGGTGCAATAGCCCCGCTCTGCACGCTTGCTCGGTAGCCGCCTACGAGGCGGGGCGTATTGCACCAAGCCGCGATCGAAGGCGGTTGCATCCGTGCGGCGCATTACGCTTCGCATAAGTTCAGTATGCGAAGCTCATGACGCCCTACGCAGCGTCATACTTTATGAATTTAACTTCCGTTTCGCCCCAGGCTCGGGTGTCGAGGAGGGCGAAGCCGGCGGGCAAAGTGACGGCACTGCCGGCGCGTTCTTCGAGCACGCATATCGCACTCGGGTTGAGCCAGTTGCCGCTCGCCAAACCGGATAGCGCTTTTTCGCCCAAGCCTTTTCCATAGGGCGGATCGAGAAAGGCGAGGCTGTAGCGGTCTGCTTTGCTAGCGGGACCGAGTTTGCAAGCGTCGCGGCGGAAAATGCGGGTTTCGCCGGTCAGTCCAAAGGTTTCGACGTTGCGGCGAATGAGGGCGCGGGCTTCGGCACTTTCCTCAATGAACAAACAATACGCTGCGCCGCGCGAGATGGCCTCTATCCCAAGCGCGCCGGTGCCCGCGAACAAATCGATGACGCGCGCGCCTGCAATCGCGAAGTCATCGATGCCATGCGCCAGGATGTTGAACACACTTTCGCGCACGCGGTCAGACGTTGGGCGCAGTCCGTCGAGACCCAGGTCTTGACTTGGAGTTGCGAGCGCCCGCCCGCGGAATTGACCTGCGACTATTCTCATTCGTCCGCGTCGCCCCCGCGCTGGCCCGCCGCTTTGCCGCGCGCATGGCGGGCTTTGCGTTCGTCAGTGCTTTCGGAGAGTCCAAGTTCTTGCGCGAGTTTCGGCCCGATCTGTTCAACAAGCGTGCGCCGCTTGACTTGTTCGACGCCGCCCGGCGCCAAGTCGAGCAATTGGAAGGGGCCGAACGACACGCGGATCAGACGGTTCACTTCGACGCCGAGGTGCGTCAGGATTTTGCGCACTTCGCGGTTCTTGCCTTCGCGGATGGCAATCGTCAGCCACATGTTGGCGCCTTGCACGCTATCGATGGCGGCTTCGATCGGACCATAGCGCACGCCTTCGATCTCGATGCCGTCTTTGAGACTTACAAGGTCGGCGGGGGTAACGCGCCCCTTGGCGCGCACACGGTATCGGCGCGTCCAGCCGGTTGCCGGCAATTCCATATGACGGGCGAGCGCGCCGTCGTTGGTCATCAGCAGCAGGCCCTCGGTGTTGTAGTCGAGGCGGCCGATGGAGACGACACGCGGCAGCTCAGGCGGCATTTTGTCGAACACGGTCGGACGCCCTTCGGGATCGGCATGCGTCGTGACCAGACCTTTGGGCTTGTGATAACGCCACAGCCGCGCGGGCTCGGCGGAAGGCAGCGGCTTGCCATCGACGAGGACTTTATCTTTACCACTGACCTCGAAAGCGGGCGTCTTGAGCAAGCGGCCGTTGACGCTGACGCGCCCGTCTGCGATCCAGCGTTCAGCCTCGCGGCGCGAGCACAGACCTGCGCGTGCCATCGCTTTGGCGATGCGCATGGGCTCCCCAGGGTTCTTGGGTGGGCCCTTGGGTGTTTCGGGTGCTGAGGGACGTGCAGCAGCATTGCCTGGAGGTCGCGCGGCAGAACTGGGTTTGATTCGATTTTTTGTCATGAACACTCGATAGCATGAGGACGTACGGGCGATAGCACGAGGACGTACGGGCGATAGCACGAGGAAGAGCGGGCCACCTTATGACACCGGCGAAAAGCTTAAGCCATATGGACTTGGCGCTCGCCGAAGGGCTGGCCGCCGCATCTCGTGGCGAAGTGCCGGTTGGCGCGGTGATTGCCGGCCCAGACGGAACGGTTCTCGCCAAAGCTGGCAACCGGACGCGGGAGCTGAACGATCCAACCGCGCATGCCGAAATTGTCGCAATTCGGGAAGCCTGCGCCGCGCTTGGACTGGAGCGGCTGACAGGCTGCGATCTCTACGTGACGCTGGAGCCGTGCGCGATGTGCGCGGCCGCGATTTCGTTTGCAAGGGTGAGGCGGCTTTACTTCGGGGCCAGCGATCCCAAGGGCGGCGGCGTCGAACATGGCGCGCGCGTGTTCTCGCAATCGACCTGCCACCACGCCCCGGAAATTTACGGCGGCATCGGCGGGGATGAAGCGGCGGCGCTACTGAAGGCGTTCTTTGCGGACAAGCGCGAGGGGTGATCTTACGACCGCGATTTTGTTTTGCGGCGTCTGAGAAGGCCGCGACGCTTGGGCTTTTCGATTTGCGGTGTCGTGATAACAGTGATGGCCTCTTGTTCGCGGGCTTCGATGGCGGGCAGCGTTTCAACGGAGAGCACGCGCAACAACTGAGCTTTAAGCCGCTCCTTGGCGGGTTCGGCTGAGGCGAAGATGTCGTTGAACTTCAGGAAATCCAGAACCTGGTATTGGCTGGTTCCGCTGGAAACCAGAATATCGGGTTGGGCCGATTTCAGTTTTTCTTTGACGATCGAGCGTTCGAATATGAAAGCGCTGGCAAAGAGAGAATCGAACACTGTAGGAAAAGCGCGCTTTGGGTCTGGCACCTGCGCGCCCGAGACGTCGATGGCGACTATAATATCGGCATCATCGAATAGGAGATCGAAGGGAAGCGGATTAGTCAGGCCGCCGTCAATCAGCGTCTTCCCATCGTGAATGACGGGTCGAAAGATGACCGGTAGCGCCATGCTGGCGGCAACGGCCGGCCTCAGTGCACCCGACGTAAAGATGTAGGGTTCCTGATCGTAGAAATCCGACGCCACGATCTTCAAGGGGATGTCGAGGGATTCAAAATCCTTGGCGAGGCCCTTTGGCATCACGAGGTCGAGGAGCGCATCTGGATCGAGGAGCGCCGAGCGGGCAGCGAACAATTTCATGACGCGTCGAAAGGGAAGCGCGCGGGCTGCGAAAAGATCGCGCACGAGACCAAAGCGCTGGGAGAGAACAAGTTCGGTGTGGGCGCGCAGTTCCTTGCCCGATATGCCCGACGCGTAGGCCGCGCCGTAAATGGCGCCGATGGATGTGCCCGCGATTACTTTCGGGCGGATGCCGAGTTCGTCGAAGGCTTCGAGCATTGGAATGTGCGCCAGCCCACGCGCACCTCCGCCGCCAAGTGCCACGCCGATCGAGGGGGTCGTGTGCTTTTCTTTTTTCGCCGGGGGGATCGGACGGGTTTGGTTGACTGTGGTCATTCAGGCCCAACATAGGCGCGTTATCGCGCCATTGCGAGGGGCGCGTTACCGCGCCATTGCGAGAGGCGCGGGGTTTAAGAGCGCCTGTTATTTAGCTGGGTCTTTTTTCCCGCGATACAGCCCGCCAACCGATGTCCATGCGGCAAAAGCCGCCGGGCCAATCGATATGGGCGATGGCAGCATAGGCGTGCGCCTGGGCCTCGGCCACGGTTTTACCGCGCGCCGTGACGTTGAGCACGCGCCCGCCATCGGCAATGAGGCGTTGGCCGTCGCGCTTCGTGCCGGCGTGAAAAATTTCAACGTTGGGGTTGCTCTGCGCAGCGCCGAGCCCCTTGATCTCGGTACCTTTGAGCGGCGTGCCGGGATAGCCTTCGGCTGCCATCACGACGGTCAATGCCACGTCGTCGCTCCATCTCAGCGCAAAGCAATCAAGTACGCCGTCGGCCGTTGCGATCAACGCCGCGAGCAAGTCCGAGCGCAAACGCATCATGAGCACTTGGGTTTCGGGATCGCCGAAGCGGGCGTTGTATTCGATGAGCTTGGGGCCGTCTTTCGTGATCATGAGACCCGCGAACAGAACGCCGCGAAAAGGGGTGCCGCGTTTTTGCATGGCGCTAACCGTTGGCCGGATGATCTCACGCATCGTGCGCTCAATAAGGGCAGGCGTCATGACGGGCGCTGGCGAATAGGCGCCCATGCCCCCGGTGTTGGGGCCTGTGTCGCCGTCGCCAACGCGCTTGTGATCCTGGGCTGTGGCGAGGGCTAAAGAATTTTTGCCGTCACAAAGCGCGAAGAAGCTGGCTTCCTCGCCTTGCAAAAATTCTTCGATGACGACTTCCGATCCTGCAGCACCGAACGTGCCCGCAAAGCAGGCGTCGATGCCGGCTTCTGCTTCCGCGCGCGTTGTCGCGATGATGACGCCTTTGCCGGCCGCTAAGCCATCGGCTTTGACAACGATCGGGAGCGATTGCTTGGCGAGATACGCGCGGGCACTGGCCGCGTCCTTGAAACGGCCATAAGCGGCGGTTGGAATATCGAACTCGCGGCAGAGATCTTTGGTGTAGCCCTTGGAACCTTCGAGTTGGGCTGCAGCTTTAGTCGGGCCGAAGTATTTGATGTTTGCCACGCCCAAGGCGTCGCCAAGTCCGGCGACAAGCGGCAGCTCAGGTCCGATGACGACGAATTCGATGTTGTTAGAACCGCAGAACGCAATGACTGCGTCATGGTCTGTGGTGTCGAGTGCCACACATTCGGCGACGTCCGCAATGCCCGCGTTGCCGGGCGCGCAATAAAGTTTATCAAGCATGGGACTGGCGGTGAGTGCCCAGGCGAGTGCATGTTCACGGCCGCCAGAGCCAATCAGAAGAACGTTCATATCAATCCCTGTTGCACTCGGCCGTGTTGCATTCGGCCCTGTTGCATTCGGCCCTGTTGCAATTGCGGCTTTGGTGTAGCATCCAACGGGAAACCTTGAACAGCGGACCGCCGTGACAGATAGCATCCCTCCACAGTCAAAGGCCGACGCGAAGCCGGGCGGCAATACGCCCGAGTTTTCGGTGTCCGAGCTTTCCGGGGCCATTAAGCGGGCACTGGAAGAGGGTTTTGGTTATGTGCGCATCAAAGGCGAGGTTTCCGGCTATCGCGGGCCGCATGCCTCCGGTCACTGCTATTTTGCGCTGAAAGACGACAAGGCCAAGATCGAAGCGGTGATCTGGAAGGGCGTGTTCGGCCGTCTGCGCTTCAAGCCCGAAGAGGGCATGGAAGTCATCGCCCAGGGCAAGATCACGACGTTCCCGGGTTCCTCCAAATATCAGATTATGATCGAAGCCTTGGAACCGGCGGGCGCGGGCGCGCTCATGGCGCTGCTCGAAGAGCGCAAGCGCAAGATGGCGGCCGAAGGTTTGTTCGAAGACGCGCGCAAAAAGCCGCGACCATTTCTGCCGCGCGTCATTGGTATCGTGACGTCGCCAACGGGCGCCGTCATCCGCGACATGCTTGCGGGTTTTAACGAGCGCTATCCGGCGCACGTCATTCTTTGGCCCGTGCGTGTGCAAGGCGACGGCAGTGCGCTCGAGATCGCCGCTGCTATCCGGGGCTTCAATGCACTGGAGCCCGGCGGCGCGATTCCACGTCCCGACGTGCTCATCGTCGCGCGCGGCGGCGGCAGCCTTGAAGACTTGTGGAGCTTCAACGAAGAGATCGTGGTGCGCGCGGCTGCTGAAAGCCGCATCCCGCTGATTTCAGCCGTAGGTCATGAAACCGATTGGACGTTGATCGATCTCGTCGCGGATGCGCGCGCACCAACGCCGACGAAGGCTGCGGAATGGGCCGTACCGATGTACGTGGAACTCATCGAACAGGTGGAGAAGTTTTCTCTGCGTCAGCGCGTGGCTATGCGCCGGGTGCTGGAGGCAACACGCACGCATTTGCGCGCGTCCGCCCGGGGCCTGCCGAAGCTCGAAGATCTGATCGCATTGCCGCGCCAGAGATTTGATGGGGCAGCCGGGCGCTTGGGACGCGCGCTTTTCGCGAACTCGCGGGCGCACGCAATGCGCTTGGCACGTGTTTCCTCGCGGCTCGCGCCAACGGCGTTGCTGCAACGCTTGGACCGCCAGGGTGAGCGTCTCGAAGCTCTGCGCGCGCGCGGCGTGCAGGCGCTCGGCAATCGCGTGACCGCACGGCGGCGGATGCTCGATAGTCATGCGAAATTGCTCGGCACGCTTAGCTACCAGAGCGTGCTGGCGCGCGGTTATGCCCTCGTTAGGGATGCTGACGGCCGGATGGTGCGGCTGGCCAGCAGCGTCGCAATCGGGGATAAACTCGGGATTGAGTTTAGTGACCGCCAGGTGGCTGTTGAGGTCTCTGGCACAGGTGGGCCG
Source organism: Hyphomicrobium sp. (assembly GCA_031419475.1). Lineage (GTDB taxonomy): Bacteria > Pseudomonadota > Alphaproteobacteria > Rhizobiales > Hyphomicrobiaceae > Hyphomicrobium_B. The sequence goes on from JANOKW010000113.1 coordinate 14,661, forward strand.
GGCGCACTCCAAAAGCCCGCCAGCGGGCCACCTAAGGTCAGCAAAGGGCCAACACGTGGCGGTGGTCAGGGTTCGCTCTTCTAAGCTGTTTTGTTAGGATTAATGGGCTTCTCATATGCCGCCGCATATGCTGCCACATAATGCCGCCACATACGCCGCGCTTGACGACCGGCCCGCGATTGGCGATTTCATGGGTTAACGATTTGCCACCGGCCCCGTTGTACGTTGAACGGAGGCCGGGCAGAAGGATTTTGATGAACCGCATCGACAAATTTTTCGGACTGAAGAACGAAGCCAAGGTGCGGTATCTCGATGGCGAGTTCGAGGTTGTTTCGCCCGGAGACTTTGTGCGCTGCGCCGTGACGGGGACGCATGTTCCGCTGTCCGATCTCAAATACTGGAACGTCGAAGTGCAAGAGCCCTACGCAACGGCGGACGTCTCGCTGAAGCGTTATCTCGAATTGCGTAAGAGAGATCAGGGCTGAGTCCGGCCTTCGTGCTGACGGATTGCAGCGGAGATAAGTCTAGCGAGTTCGCTATAACCGTGGCCCTCGAAATTCAAACTCACGGATACGGTGCGCGTGCGTTCGGCCAAAGCGTGGGCCGCTCCCCCCGCGCCTCTCAGACGCACAAAATCTTTCTCCGTTGTAACCAGACCGGCTCCATGCGCATCCGCGCTGGATAAGAGCCGCACGGCATCAGCCTCCGTGAAGGCATGATGGTCGGGGAACACGTGACGCTCGGCGATCATGCCGCCGTGCGCTTCAACAAGCGAGAAGAAGCGTTCCGGATTGGCGATGCCGGCAAAGGCGACGATTTTTTGCGTTTTCATCCACGTGATATCCGCGTCGGTTGCAACGTAGGTTTTGATGACGGCGCCGTTGAAAAATCTTGAGATTTGCGCGCGTATCGATCTTGCATCCGCGCCAGCCATTGTGCCGTTGATGGCGATGGCCTGGACCAGCCCGGCTTGAAACGAGAGCGGCGCGCGCAGCGGCCCGGCTGGGATGCAAAGACCATTGCCGAAAGCGCGTTTACCATCGACGAGCGCAATCGAAAAATCTTTCTTGAGCGCAGGATTTTGCAGCCCGTCATCCATGATGATGACAGCCTTGGGCCCATAAGTGCGCTCAATGAGTTCAGCACCCTGGCGGCGGTCGCGGGCAACGACGGCCGGCGCCACGCGCGCGAGAAGGAGGGGCTCGTCGCCCGTGTCGGCGTGCGTGTGGCGTTCGAGATCGACAACGTCTGGCCCGTGCAGCCGCCCGCCGTATCCGCGCGACAGAAACACAGGTTCGCTGCCAGAATCGCGCACGACTTGTGCAAGGGCAATGGCCATCGGCGTCTTGCCCGTGCCGCCGGCCGTGAAATTGCCAACGCACAAAACAGGGATGCGCGGCGTGTAGGGCGTCGAGCCGCGCATTCTGAACTCAGAAAGCCGGCCATAGAGTGCGCCGACAGGCGCAAGCACGCGCGACGGCCACTGAGGCGCCGCGCCGTACCACCAGCCGGGCTCGTTAAGGGGCACTTGGCGATCCCCGTTTTGAAGCGATGTAGGGGAGCAGCGCATCGATTGTTTTCTGGAGTGCGCCGGAAAGAGTGGCGAGGCCAGCTTCAGCGCCGGATTGCATTTTTTGTGCGGCGGCTTTGTCGGCGATCAGCAAAGCAACCGAGGCGGCGATGTCTTCGGCGGATTTGATCTCTTTCACGCCGCCGAAACTCACCAACGCGTCGTAGGCCTCACGGAAATTATGGGTGCTTGGACCGGTGAGCACCAAGGCCCCGTGCCGGATGGCTTCTATCGGGTTCTGTCCGCCGTGCTCGATCAACGATCCGCCGATGAAGGCGACACGGCAGAGCGCGTAGAAGGTGCCGAGTTCGCCGATGGTGTCGGCGATATAGATTTGTGTGTCGCGCGAAGGCAGACCGGAGGCGCTTCGCCGCGATACCCTCAGTCCCATGGCTTCAAGTTCTGATTGCAGTGCGGGCGCGCGATCTGGATGACGTGGCGCAATGATCGTCAACAGATCCGGCATCGACTTGGCGAGGATAACATGGGCGCGGGCAATAATGGTTTCTTCGCCGGGGTGTGTGCTGGCCGCAAGGAAAAGTGTCCGCCCAGAGGTCGCGGCCTGAATCGCTTCCAAATCGCTTTTGTTGGCGGGCGGCGGGGGCGAGTCGATCTTGATATTGCCAGCCGCGATGACGTTCGGCGCGCCGAGTGATTTGATGGTGCGCGCCACCAAGTCGTTCTGTGCGAGAACGATTGCGAAGCGCGAGAACAGCGGCCGCGCTAATCGTGCGTTGCGGCGCCAGCGCTTCATGCTGCGCGGCGACATGCGCGCGTTGATGAGAGCCATCGCAATCTTGCGGCGCGACGATTCCAAAATGAGGTTTGGCCAAATCTCGGATTCGGTAAAGATTGCCAAATCAGGGCGCCAATGATCGAGAAACGCACCAACGTATTGAGCGGCGTCAAGGGGCACGAATTGGTGAAAGGCGCGTTCCGGCAAGCGTCGGCCCGCCAAATCAGCAGACGTCGTGGTGCCGGTCGTCAGAAGTATATTCAGTGAGGGCTCGGCTTTGAGGAGCGCGTCGATGAGCGGCAGCACGGCATTGGTTTCGCCGACGCTTGCGGCATGGACCCAGGCGAGCGGTCCTGCAGGTCGCTCGCGGTTCGATTGACCCAATCGTTCAGCCCGGCGGTTTGGGTTTTCTTTGCCTTGGCGCTCGCGGTACTTGAGCAAAAGAGGCGCGGCAGCCCGCAGAGCGGATGTGCCGGTGCGGTAGAGTTTCAGGCGCAGGCCCGGAGGCGGGGGTTTCTTTGCAGCCAGCTGACCAAGTGGCGTCGCGCGTTGCACGTCGGCACCCGCCAGTTCGTAAGCGCGATCCGTTGCAGCGTTGAGCGCGTGTTCGAGATCGAGGCGCAGGGCTTCGAGAGTTGCGTCGTCCGCGTCGCGCGGAACGTGAATTGGGTCGCCGCCCGCAAACACGAGTTTTGAATACGGCAGATTGAGCGTCATCCGGCTCCAGGTATCGAACGATTTGAAGCGCGATGACGCAGCCGCGACCGGCACGATTGGGCAGCCTGACATGCGCGCTATGGTGATGATGCCGCTGCCAGCGGTGCGCGCGGGGCCTGGCGGGACATCGGCAGTCATGACGAGCGAGGCGCCGCCGTTCAGTGCGCGAAGAGATGCGCGCAATGCCGAAGCGCCACCCCGATCGCGCTTGCGACCGCCCGCACCCGCGCCGCGAATGAGATCCGTGTCGAGGTGACGCAGGGCTTCGCCGATTAATTCCGCGTCGCCGTGACGCGCGACCATAGCGGAGACTTTGACGTCGCCCGGATGCAGATGCGCCAGCATCATGAATTGACCGTGCCAGCAAGCGATGATGCAGGGATGTGTCTCACGCAGCTGGCGCCTGAGATCAGCCGGTTCGTAGATAATGTCCGATGTCTTGACGACGTGCTTGATCAGCCGCGCAAGCGAACGGCCGGCGAACCGTGTGAGCGTCGTCTTGGAATCGGCCATTTAAGGCGGCACCCACGGTTCAAATGGCGGTCAATTGCGGAGGCGCCTAGCAAAGGCCCTTGCGGCACGTACCTATAGCGAATATCTAGCCAGTGCAAACGTGTTTGGCGCGGTGCTCGCGCGTAATTTCAACTATTCTTGTGCCGCCAAATCGCAGCGTGTACGCAGCAGGGGCGGGCCGGCTAAACGCCTGAATTTCAGATAACAACGGGACAATGGCAGGCTTCATAAAACGAGCGAAGAAGGAATTGCGCCGCAGATCTGGGGCGTGGCTGCATGGGGCTATCCACAACGCGCCACCTGCCATACGCACCAGAATTGGGCCGGCGCTGTGCTACGTCGAGATGCTCGTGCACGACTATGGGATCGCGCGCGTCCTCTACAACAATCGCCACCGGATATCAGACGGCGCCTGGCGCTCGGCCCAACCCGAACCGCATCACATTGGCTGGATCGCCAAGAAGGGCGTCAAGACGGTGATCAATTTGCGCGGCGATAGGTCGTTTGGGACTGCGTGGCTTGAGGACAGAGCCTGCGCCAAGCACGGATTGAAGCTCGTCAATTTCAAACTGAATTCGCGCGTTGCGCCTTCGCGCGAGGACTTGCTGGCGGTCAAGCAGCTGCTCGAGACGATTGAATATCCTGTGCTCATTCACTGCAAGTCGGGCGCGGACAGGGCGGGATTGATGAGCGTGCTCTACCGGCACGTGCACGACGGTGTTCCCATTGCCAAGGCGAAAAACCAACTGAGCCTCAGGTATGGACACATCCGTCAGGCAGACACGGGCGTTCTCGATTATTTCTTCGAGCGATATTTGTCCGACAATGCAAAATCGCCCATTGTGTTTTGGGACTGGGTCGCGACGCAATACGACGCGGACGAAGTCAATCGCACATTCAAGGCGAGCGGGTTTGCCAACCGGCTGGTGAACGATATTTTGCGGCGCGAATAGCTGGCCGGAAGCACTTGCGTCAGTTGACCAGCGTTGACCCTTGCGGGCTGCCGGCCAGCCGCGCGTAGGCCCCATTTCGCGCAAGAAGATCTTTATGCGCGCCGCGCTCGATAATGCGCCCGTCTTCCATGACGCAAATGAGATCGGCGCGCTGAACCGTCGAAAGCCGGTGCGCGATGACGAGCGTTGTGCGGTTCTTCGTGAAGCGCGCCAGTGCATCCTGCACGAGTTGCTCGCTTTCGGTGTCGAGCGCGCTTGTGGCCTCGTCAAGGAGCAGGATGGGCGCATCTTTCAGGATAGCGCGGGCGAGTGCGAGCCGCTGTTTTTGACCTCCAGAAAGCCGTCCACCGCGATCGCCAATCAATGTTTGATAGCCGTGCGGCTGGGCCATGATGAAATCGTGTGCGGCGGCGGCTTCGGCAGCGGCTCTGATTTCGGCTTCGCTGGCGCCGAGTTTGCCGAGCGCAATGTTGGCGGCGATCGTGTCGTCAAAGAGCGTGATGTCCTGACTAACGATAGATATTTGATCGCGCAGGGACGCCAGCAGCACGTCGCGGGTGTCTTGGCCATCGATCAGGATGGCGCCGTCTGTCACGTCGAAAAGGCGCGGCACAAGATTGATGATGGTCGATTTTCCAGCGCCCGAGCGGCCGACGAGTGCGACCGTTTTTCCACCCGGGACTTCGAGCGTGAAATCCGTGACGACACGTTGCCGGCCGCCGGCATCGTAGGCAAATCCGACGGCTCGGAATGCGATGGCGCCGGATGCGATTTCGAGCGGCTTGGCGCCGGGGCGATCAACGATCGAAGGTTTCTCATCGAGCAGTTCGTAGACGCTTTCGATAGCCGACAGACCTTCCTGAATGCGGCCCGACAAGTTGCCAAGTGCCCGGACCGGCTGAGCGGCCATCAAAAGCGCGGTGACAAATCCCATGAAGTCGCCGACCGTCGAGATGCCGCTAGAAATCCGCAAATAAGCGAAGGCGATGACGCCTGCGATGGCGAACCCGCCGAGGGCTTCTAGCATCGGATCGAGCCGCGCGCGCGTCTTCACGGCCTTGAGTTTGAGCCGGAAGACTTGTTCGAAACTCTTATCCAGCTTTTTGGCGGCGTAATCTTCGAGGCGGAACGATTTGATGAGGCGTGCGCCGGATAAGTTCTCGCTCAGCAACGATGTCATATCGCCGAGCTGGTCTTGCGTTTGCTTGGCGACGCGGCGCAACCGGCGCGAGATGAGGGCCACGGGGAAGGCGGCCAGCGGGTAGACCGAAAGCACGACGAGCGTCATTTTCCAATCGAGATACAGCATCGAAATAAGGAGTGCGATGACCGTCAACGTGTCGCGGACCGCTGAGTTCATCGCGGCTGTTACGGCGGTCTGGATGAAGGTGATGTCGTTCGTCAGTTTCGATACGAGACGTCCCGGCGTTTCCCGAGAGAGGCGGGAAAAATCGGCGGCAATTAAGTGCGCGAAGGTTTTCTGCTGCAGATCCGTCGTCATGCGCAACACGAGATGGTTTGTAGCAACAGATTGCAGGTAAAGAAAAAGGCTGCGGAACGCGGTGATGCCGATGATGGCGGCCAGGACCAATGGCAGTAGACCGTGATCGCCAGCGGCGCCCTTCATGAGCGTATCGAAAGATAACTTGATGACGGCCGGATAACCGCCAGTCGCGGCGGCGAGGCATGCAGTGAGAACAAGCGTCCAGGCCAGTTCTTTCCAGCGCGGCCAAACCCAATCGGCCATGAAGCGCTTGAGCAGAGCGCGCGCGGGCTCATCCAAGCGGAGCGAGGCGCCTGCCGAGTGGGTGATTTTTCGGGTCTCCGTCGTCACGATTTTTCTTTGACCTTACTACGCGCGGCTTTCAGATGCGGCACTTGCGGTTCGAGCAGCAGGTGCAGGTGGACAACGAAATACCGCGTCAAGGCATTATCAACCGTTTTTTGTGCCGCGCCCTTCCAGGCAATGTGCGCCGTTTCATAATCCGGAAAGATTCCGACGATGTCTACGTTGTTGAGGTCGCGAAACTCGGTTGAGTCGAGCCGCTTGAGTTCGCCGCCGAAGACGAGATGCAGGAGCTGCTTGCCGGTTGATGGCTTCGTAGGCTTGCTCATATTTCTCTGCCGCTCATTTCTCTGCCGCTCAATGTGCCGTGCCTTTAATGTTCGCCGTGGATGCCGCGAATAGGGATAGGGTCGTAACGACACCGGCTTATACACGCTGGTATGTCCCGGCCCGTATGTCCCGGCCCGTATGTCCCGGCCCGTATGTCCCGGAATGATACGCTCCGGCAAGCCGATATTTACCCTCTCCCTTAATGCCTTTCGAAGGGAATGCTGCTAGGGTGCTTTTAAGGCCAAATAAAGCGGCCGCTCGAATGTCAACAGCGAGGCTAGCGGCGCGGAGATGCACAATCTTCGCGCCGCCCCCGGGCTGGGCCCTTTTAGCTGAGGCCTGCAAACCAGGACAGGGCCATATCGGCCACGAGCCCCAGGAACACGGCCGCACCCACATCCCGGTTTGAGCGAAATCGCCAAAGGCAATTCGCCGGGTCATTGGTATCGAGGGTTGCCACCTGCCAGGCCATCTGCAGGAACACAAGCGTGACCGCCAGGAAGAAAATCAAGTGCGTGCCCGCGAGCGCCCCGGCCGCGAGCCAAAAAACAACCGCGCCGAGATAGAGAGCGCCGACGATCGACACTGTGTTATCGCCAAAGAGCAGCGCCGTCGAGCCGAGGCCGAGAAGTGCGTCATCTTCCTTGTCTTGATGCGCGTAGATCGTGTCGTACCCAATCGTCCAGAGTACGCATCCCACGTAAAGCAGTAGCGGCGGCCAATCGAGCGTACCTTTGACTGCGGCCCACCCGGCCAGCGCGCCCCAATTGAACACCAGCCCCAGTACAAGTTGCGGGTAGGGCATGATCCGCTTGGCAAAAGGATAGAGCGCGACCAGTAACAACGACGAGATGCAGAGAGCAATCGTGAAGGTATTGAAGTTGAGCAAAACGGCGAGACCGATGAGGGCGCACAGCACGATGAAGTAGATCGCGGATTGCGGCGCGACTTGTCCGGAAGGAATCGGGCGGCTGGCCGTGCGCGCGACTTGAGCGTCGATGTCGCGATCGACGTAGTCGTTATAGGCGCAACCCGCGGCGCGCATGGCGGTGGCGCCAATCAGGAATAGGATGAGGTAGGACATGCTGGGATAAGGTTGTCCGCGCTCGACCTCGGCTAACGTTTGCGACCACCAGCAGGGAAAGAGAAGCAGCCAGATGCCGATGGGGCGGTCGAAACGGCCGAGGCGCAGATAGGGGCGCAGGCTTTCAGGCGCCCACCGGTCCACCCAATTCAACAGTGGCGCGTCCGCAACCGGATTGGATGTGGGGGCCGGAGTTTCGGTGGCGTTGTTCATAATCCTGCAGGGGGTTGCGATTGGAGGGCAAAGCCTAGACGGCCCGTGCGTTAACGGCAATCGCGAGATGGGTGATCCGCAAGACTTGCGTGGGGAACAGGCTGCGCTATGAGGGCGCTATGGCAATCCACGATCCCACCTCCGAGCGGCTGTTTGTCGATATTGCGCTGGCTCAAGGCGCCCGCGTTGAATTGGGTGAGGACCAAGCCAATTATCTGGTCAATGTGCTGAGATCGAAAATTGGCGCTGGCGTTCTCGTTTTCAACGGCCGGGACGGAGAATGGCGCGCGCGTCTTGCGGAGACGAAAAAGCGATCCGCTGTTTTGGATGTTTTGGAGCAGACGCGCCCTCAGATCGATGGTCCGGATATCGACTATCTCTTTGCGCCGCTGAAACATGCACGCCTCGACTACATGGTGCAAAAGGCCGTTGAAATGGGGGTTGCAAAGTTGATGCCTGTGCAAACGCGGCGGACGGTGCCCGATCGCGTCAATTTTGACCGCATGCGCGCCAACGCGATTGAGGCGGCGGAGCAGTGCGGCATCTTGCGTGTGCCCGAAATCGGCGAACTGCGCCCCCTCGTCAAAGTCCTGGACGGTTGGGACGCCAAACGCACCCTCATTTTTTGTGACGAGGATAATGGCGCAACGAGCCCGCTCAGCACTCTGACAGGTGTGAGACCAGGACCTCTCGCCGTGCTCATAGGACCAGAAGGCGGGTTTTCGGTCGAGGAACGGGAAAACTTGCGGTCTAAGCCCTATGTCGTCGCATTGTCGCTTGGCCCCCGAATCATGCGGGCCGATACGGCGGCGGTCGCGGCTCTTGCGTTGATCAATGCAACCTTGGGCGATTGGGGGGCAGATTGGGGGGCAGATTGAGGGGGCGATTGAGGGGGAGATTGGAGTGTCGAGAAAAAAATGAGGGTTTTGGCGGCTTGCTCTCGGACCGGCCGGACGCCATAACGACACGAGCAAATGCGGGCGACGGGCGTGGGCCTGTTTAGATCGCGCGAGGCCCACAATCGAGGACCGCAATGTCGACGCGTGAGGATGGCGCCGAGAGCCCGCTGATCAAAGGCCGCGCCGATCTGATCGATTGGATTGCGGCTGGCGAAAAGCCGAAACACGCCTGGCGTATCGGAACCGAGCACGAAAAGTTCGTGTTCCGGACCACGTCGCTCGATCCCGTATCTTATGACGGCCCAAGGGGCATTCGCGCGCTCATGGAGCAGTTGATCGCGCGCTATGGCTGGCTGCCGATCCACGAGGGCGATAATATAATTGCGCTGAAGCGGCCCGACGGCGAACAGGGCGGCACGATCAGCTTGGAGCCGGGCGGACAATTCGAACTTTCCGGTGCGCCGCTAGAAAACCTTCACGACACGGCGGCCGAGACCTACAAGCATCTCTACGAAGTGCTCGCTGTCGGCGAAGATCTGGCGATCGGCTTTTTGGGTGTCGGATTTTCCCCGAAGTGGCGCCTCGACCAAGTGCCGCAGATGCCCAAGCAGCGCTACGGCGTGATGACGCGCTACATGCCGCAAGTCGGCAGCCGCGGCCTCGACATGATGTACCGGACGGCAACCGTGCAGGTGAATCTCGATTTCGAGAGCGAAGCCGACATGGTGCAGAAATTGCGTGTCTCTCTGGCGCTTCAACCTATTGCCACAGCGTTGTTTGCCTCCTCGCCGTTCACGGAAGGCGAACCCAACGGCTTTCAATCGATGCGCAGCGAAGTGTGGCGCGACACCGATAAGCGGCGCACGGGCATGTTGCCGTTCGTGTTCGAAGACGGCATGGGCTACGCGCGCTACGTTGATTACGCGCTCGACGTGCCGATGTACTTCGTCTATCGCGGTGGGCGCTATATCGACGTTGCAGGATCATCGTTTCGCGATTTTTTAGCCGGCAAGCTCAAAGGGCTCGAAGGCGTGTTCCCGGCCATCGACGATTGGTCGGATCATATGACGACGCTTTTTCCAGAAGTGCGGTTAAAGCGCTTTCTGGAAATGCGCGGTGCCGACGGCGGGCGCTGGAGCATCATCACGGCGCTGTCGGCGTTTTGGACCGGGCTACTCTATGATCAGGAGGCGCTGGATGGCGCTTGGGCCCTGGTGCGCGATTGGACGGCGGACGAACGGGAAGCGCTGCGCAATGGGGTGCCTGTTGGCGGCATTAGAACGCCGTTCCGCACGACGACCGTCAACGAACTTGCCAAAGAGGTGCTCAGGCTATCGCGCCTCGGGCTCAAGAATCGCAACCGCCTCAACGCCAAGGGCCAGGATGAGACGGTGTACCTCGCGCCGCTCGAGTCGATCGCGCGTGCGGGCCGGACGGTTTCAGACGAGTTGCTTGACCGCTACAAGGGCAGCTGGCACGGCGACATCAACCTTGTTTTCGAGGAATTCGCCTTCTAATCAAACAGTTGAAAAGTAGGTTTTCCGGTTCAGCTTCCGTTCAGGGTTCGCTGACTATAACTCCAGCATAGCCAGGCCATGAACTCCGTCTTGCGGGAGGCCGCCCTGCTGGGAGGCGCAATCATCATGAAATCTGCAATTGCCGTCGTCGCCCTGTTTGGTCTTTTCACATTTGGAGACGCCAACGTTGAACTGGCGCAGGCCGATCAGTGCGTATCGCAGTGCCGCAACGACCATAACCAATGCCGGATTTCGACCAAGGGTTCGCCTAGCTGCGACGCTCAGTTGCAGTCGTGCATGGACAGCTGCCGCTCGAAGCGCTGATCTCGAAGCACTGATCTCGAAGCACAGACCAAGGGCGCTTAGCCGACGAGTATAACCAGAAGCTTTTTGGGACCGTGCGCACCGGCAACAAGTTTGCCGCCGACATCAGCCGTGCGCGAGGCGCCTGAGACGAGGGCCAGCGTGCGGGGCATTGTCATGTGGCCAAGGTTCTGGGGTCCAAGGTTCTGGGGTCCAAGGTTTTGGGCGCCAGAGTTTTGGTTTTGGCGTGCGCTCGCAAGTCCTGCTTCCATGCTGGCTTTGAGAGTAGACGCCTCGACCACGACAATATGCGCTTCCGGCAGGTAGTTCAGCGACGCCGGGTTATCGGGACCCGACGCCAGAACGAGCGTGCCTGTTTCGGCGATTGCGGCCACGGCACGCGATACGGCAATGCGCGGCGGCACTCCGGGTTTCCACTCAAAGCGTTGTAGTTCCGGCGCGCGCGACCACGGCAACGCAGCAAGCCAAGGGTCACGCCCAAGAGTGACGGGTTCTCCCCGATAGTTGGCGGTGATGAATGCCGCGATCGCTGCTGGCACGTCATCAGGGACGGCAACAGGCGCAAAGACCGCAGAGACGGCTTCCAAGTGCCGTATGAAGGCGGCGCGGGCCTCAGCACTTGATACACTGGCGCGTTGCGGGCGCGGGTGAGAGGGCGGCGCGGCAACACGGGCGTCAGCAACCGCGCGCCGGCCGTCGCCATCGCGGGCTTGCAGCGCGGATTTAACTTTCGAGAAGATACCCGCCCGGCTCATCGCGGAACTCCCTTTTGGGTTTCGCTCCAGAGCTGCTGAAATGTGCGGCCTTCGGGAGCTGGAAGATCGCGATAGCGCGTCCATCCGCGCGCCAGCGGCAACCAGCGGAATGCGCCACGCCGGCGGCCAAGCGCGCCCAACGCAGCAACCGTCAAACGCATGAGCGGATGATAGAGCTTCGGGCGCAGGGCAAGCGCCGCCCACGCCTTAAGGCTGGTGCGCGCCAAGACCGATCCGCTTCCCGCCTGGAACTCGGCTTCGCGCCAATTGCGCATAAGATCGGGGAGGGGGATTTTGACCGGGCAGACGCTTGCGCATGCGCCGCAGAACGTCGACGCGCCAGCAAGGTGCGCCGTTTCCTTGACGCTTGACAAGCCCGGCATAAGCGCCGCCCCGATGGGCCCCGGATAGACCGTGCCGTAAGCGTGCCCGCCGATGGCGCTGTAGACTGGGCAGTGGTTCATACAGGCGCCGCAACGGATACAGCGCAAAACCGATCGCATGTTGGTGCCCAAGAGTTCCGAGCGGCCGTTATCGAGAATGACGACGTGCACGTGTTCGGGGCCTTCGTGTTCGCCTTTGCGGCGCGGCCCTGTGGTGAACGTGACGTAGGCTGTTGTCTCCTGGCCCGTTGCTGAGCGCGGCAGAAGGCGCATAAGCGTGACCGTGTCGGCCAGTGTCGGAATGACCTTGTCAATTGCGGCGATGACGATGTGGACTTTCGGCAAGAGCTGCGTGAGGTCGCCGTTGCCTTCGTTGGTAACGATGACGGACGAACCCGTCTCAGCAACGAGAAAATTGGCGCCCGTAATGCCAACGTCCGCCGTCAGAAATTTTTGCCGCAGGACTTGACGCGCTTCGGCGACGAGGTCTGCGGGCTCGTTGAAAACGCGGCTCTGTGGAAATTGAGTGTGCGCCTTGCGGAAGCGCCGTTCGACTTCAGCGACCGTCAGATGAATGGCCGGCGCAATGATGTGGCTCGGCGCCTCATGCTCAAGTTGAATGAGATATTCGCCGAGATCTGTTTCGACGACTTCAAACCCTGCCTGTTCGAGGTGATCGTTAAGATGGATTTCCTCCGACACCATGGACTTGCCTTTGGTGACGAGGCGCGCATTGGCAGTGCGGCAGATATCGAGGATGATCGCACGCGCGTCTTCCGGCGTCGATGCCCAGTGCACGATTGCGCCAGCCGCCGTAGCGTTTTCTTCATAGATGTCGAGGTAGTGGTCGAGGTGCTCGAGGGTGTGATCCTTGATGTCGCGGGCGACGTCGCGCAGGCGTTCAAACTCGGGGAGCGCCGCTTTTGCCTTGGCGCGGTTACCGGCCAGATTAACCGGGACTTCGCTCAGCGCCAATTGTAATTGGACGTCGATGAGGGCGTCTCCAACGCGGCCTTTGAAAAGAGTGATGGGGGACGGCATGGCCTCAATCCCTCTTGGCAATGGGCGGCGCGCTCATCTCGCCCGCGAGGACCTCAGCCACATGGCGGCAGTCAATAGTTGAATTAGCGCGCCTGAGTTTGCCGGCCATGTTCATGAGGCAGCCCAGATCGCCAGCGAGCAGCAAATCGGCACCTGACTTGGTAGCGTGGGTGGTTTTTTTTTCAACCATGGCGTTCGAAATATCTGGGTACTTGACGGAAAATAGCCCGCCGAACCCGCAGCAGGTTTCACACTCCGTCATCTCTTTGATTTCTAAGCCTTCGACAAGAGCGAGGAGGTCTCGCGGCGCATCCTTGACGCCAAGCTCGCGCAAGCCCGAGCAGCTGTCGTGATAGGTGACGGCGCCATCGTACCGGCCCGGCACGGTCTGGAGTTTTCGCTCGACGGCTAAAAATGTGGTCAGTTCGAAAACTTTTGCGGCGAACGTTTGCGCCGCGCTTTGGTCCGAGCTACCGGCCAGCAATTCGACAAAGTGCACTTTGAGCATTCCCGCGCACGATCCGGATGGAACAACGACGTAATCGCAATCGGCGAAAGCGGCGATGGTTTGCCGCGCGAATTGGGTAGCCGTGGCTCTGTCGCCCGAATTGTAGGCCGGTTGACCGCAGCAGGTTTGTGCAACTGGCACCACGACCTCGCATCCGGAAGCTTCAATGAGTTTTGCAGCGGCAAAACCAACCGAAGGCCGGAAGGTATCGACAAGACACGTGACGAACAGGCCAGCGCGCGGACGAGGGTCGGCGGATCGCGACATCTTTGAAACATCAGCGTTGGTGCCAAGGCCACGATAGCCTCGATCAGGCCGTCATCCGTAGGACCTCGACCCGCTGTGCGCAAGCCAGCAGACGGCGGGCAGATGGGCTTTGGGAAAGTTCGAGGCGATGCTGCTGCGGCCTGGGACGATCAGGCCCGGATGGCCTTGGGCTGCGCGCGGCGCAGGAATTTAGACGCGTCGGCAGCGCTCGCGTGTTCCCAGTTGTTGTCGCCAGCATAGATTTCAGCGAAATAGTCGATGAACGCATTGACCTTAGCTGGCATGAATTCGCGGCACGAATAGACGGCAAAAATAGCGTTCTTGGACGACCCCCGGTATTCGGGCAGGACAACGCGCAGTTCGCCGCGTTCGATCTCGGGGCCGACGTCCCAAAGGGCGCGCAGGCCGATGCCGAGCCCCTGCATCAACGCCGTGCGTACAAAATCAGCGGAGTTCGAGCGGATGTTGCCCTTGACGCGCACATCGTGTTCGCCATCAAAGCCTTCCAGCCGCCAAACGTCCTGTGCTCCCGCCATCAAACAATTGTGAGAATCGAGATCTTCGAGGGATTTAGGGATACCGGCCTTTTCGAGATAGCCCGGAGCGGCACACATGACGCGATGCTCGTTGGCAAGTTTGCGGGCGACAAGGGAGGAATCTGCCAGTTCGCCGATGCGGATGGCGACGTCGAACCCTTCGCGGATGATATCAACGTAGTGATCGGAGAGATGCATATCGAGTTCAATATCGGGATACCGTGCCAGAAAATCCGGGATGTGTGGCGTGATATGCAACCGGTTGAAGGAGGTCGGCGCCGAGATCTTCAGGACGCCGCGTGGCTTGGTGTTGCGGCGGCTGACATAGTCCTCGGCTTCTTCAACAAGGCTCAGAATATCGACAACACGCTTGAAATAGCCCTCTCCGGTCTCCGTTAAGGTAAGCTGCCGGGTGGTGCGCTGGAATAGCCGCGCGCCGAGACGGTCCTCAAGGAGGCTCACGCGTTTGGAAATGACAGCCGGCGAAAGGCCCATTTCACGGCCCGCCGCCGACATGTTGCCGGTCCGTGCGACGCGTGCAAAAATATCGAGGTCGCTGATCGCTGTCACGTTTGGATCCCTAGGTGTGCTAAGTCTGGGTTGCGGCATGGTTGCCCCCATTGTGAGATGTTTTGCCACGAACTATGTCTCTCGCTAAATCGTGTTAAACGCAGGACTGTTATTCCCCAGAGAGTAAACTGAAGGTTGGCCAGTGACCAGAATGCTCTTAAAGTTCGCTGATACGTACTGAATTTACTGCCCTGCACCGCGGAGGCCCCGAATGACCCTGTTGAAACTTCCCGAACCCGATGCCGGCGTGATTAACCGTCGAGGACTGATTTCAGAGGGGCTTGCCCTGCTGGTCGGCCGGGAAACGCTGATTTTGGACGAGGATGGACGCCGGGCCTACGAAACGGATGCGCTAACGGCCTACCGCCGGGTGCCCTTGCTGGTCGTCTTGCCGCGCACCACCGAGGACGTTTCCAAGATTCTGCGCTACTGCCACGAGAACAAGCTGAAGGTCGTGCCCCGGGGTGCGGGCACGTCGCTGTGCGGCGGAGCGCTGCCAGGAGAAGACACGGTTGTCGTCTGCGTTTCAAAAATGAACCGCGTTCTGGACGTTGATTATGTCAATCGCACCGCGCGCGTTGAAGCGGGCATAACAAACCTCGCCATTTCGGGAAAGGTCGCCGAACAGGGATACTTCTACGCGCCCGATCCATCCTCGCAACTCGCCTGTACGCTGGCTGGCAACTTGGCCATGAACTCGGGCGGGGCGCATGGCCTCAAGTATGGCGTGACAACGAACAATGTTCTCGGCCTCAAGATGGTGCTGATCGATGGCACGATCGCGGAATTCGGCGGCGGGCACTTGGATGCGCCGGGCTATGACTTCCTGTCGCTTATCGTCGGATCGGAAGGGCAGTTTGGTGTTATTACCGAAGCGACGGTGCGCATCCTGAAAAAAGCCGAAGGCGCCCGGCCGATGCTGATCGGGTTTAACTCGCCTGAAGCGGCAGGCGCTTGCGTCTCGGGAATTATCGGCGCGGGCATCATTCCCGTTGCAATCGAATATATGGATAAACCCGCGATCCACGTGTGCGAGGCCTTCGCCAAGGCGGGTTACCCGCTCGATGTCGAAGCGCTGCTTATTGTTGAGGTTGAAGGATCGGAAGCTGAAATCGAGGATCTCCTGGGGCGGGTCGCGGCGATTGCGCGCAAGTTCGAGCCAAAGAGTATTGAGATCAGCAGGGATGCCGATCAAAGCGCGCAGATCTGGGCCGGGCGCAAATCTGCTTTTGGTGCCATCGGCCGGATATCCGACTACTACTGCATGGACGGAACAATACCGCTCGGCCAGTTGCCAAACGTGCTGACGCAAATATCGCAGATCTGTGCCCGGTACGGCCTTAAGGTCGCCAACATCTTCCACGCGGGCGATGGCAATCTACATCCCCTGGTCCTCTACGATGCCAACAATCCGGAAGAGGCGGCTAATGCGGAACGTGCGGGCGCTGAAATTCTGGAACTCTGCGTCAAGGTCGGCGGGTGCCTGACGGGCGAGCACGGCGTTGGGATCGAGAAGCGGGACCTTATGACCTTGCAATTTTCCCCAACCGACCTCGCGGTTCAAATGCGCATTAAGTCGGTCTTCGATCCGCACTGGCTGCTGAACGCGGCCAAGGTGTTTCCTCTCGATATAGGTGCCGCAGCGCATCCGGTTGAACAGGCGGCGTGAAAGGAAGTATCAGGTGAACGAACTTTTGCGCCCCGCTGCCAATTGGGAGCTGCAGTCGATGATCGATAAAATCGCGGTGCATAAGCTGCCGATTGAAGTGATTGGTCACGGTTCGCTGCGCGGCATGGGCCGTCCGCCACAGCCGGGTGTCGTGATCTCCACGGCATCTTTGCGCGGTGTCACGCTGTATGAACCGTCCGAACTCGTTATGTCGGCGCGTGCTGGGACACCGCTGCTTGAAATCGAGGCAGAGCTTTCCGCAAACGGCCAGATGCTCGCCTTTGAGCCCATGGATTTGGGCCCCGTAACTGGCGGCCCAGCGGGCGCGCAGACTATTGGTGGCGTGTTCGCGACTAATCTTTCCGGTTCCCGGCGCATTTCAGCCGGTGCCGCGCGCGACCAGCTGCTTGGAGCGGTCGCAGTCAACGGACGGGGCGAGTTGTTCAAATCCGGCGGGCGCGTGATGAAGAACGTCACGGGATACGATGTGGCGCGCGGATTAACGGGGAGCTGGGGTACGCTCGCCGTCATGACGGAAGTGACATTCAAGGTCCTGCCATTGCCCGAGTCGACCGTCACACTTCTATATACGGGACTGCCAGACGATCTCGCGATCGAGCTTTTGACGGCGGCGATGGGCTCGCCCTTCGATGTCAGCGGCGCGGCACACTTGCCGAAGCTCGCGGCAGCGAGGCTTTCTCACTCGCGTCTCAAAGCGATGGGTGAAGGGGTCACTGCAATCAGGCTGGAAAACTTTATTGCTTCGGTCAGCGAACGTAAAACGAAGCTCAAAGAAGCCCTCAAAGTTTACGGCAACCCCCTTGAGTTTGGGCCGGACGAATCGCACGGGTTCTGGACCGATCTGCGCCATCTTAATGTCATGCCGCATTCGGCTGACACAAGCCTGTGGCGCATCTCGACGACACCGACCAAGGCGCCGGAGATTGTCGCGGCCATTGAAAAGTTTATGCCCGTTACGGCTTTTTATGATTGGTCGGGCGGGCTCGTGTGGATGGAAGTACCGGCGGCGGCAGACGCAGGATCATCCGATGTGCGGCGCGCCGTTGCTGTGCGCGGAGGACATGCCACTCTTGTTCGTGCGGCGGCCGATGTGCGCCAATCCGTTGATATTTTCGAGCCCATGCGGCCTGAGATCGACCGCCTGACGCGTGGGCTGAAATCCGCGTTCGACCCGCTTCACCTGCTCAATCCCGGACGTATGTACGCCCATATCTGATCCGCCGCGCCTTGAGAGACCCGACACATGCAGACCAATTTTACGCCTGAGCAACTGAGCGATCCGACAATCGCGGATGCGGAAAAAATACTGAGGCGCTGCGTGCACTGCGGGCTGTGCACCGCGACCTGCCCGACCTACGTTACGCTTGGCGATGAGCGCGACAGTCCGCGCGGGCGCATCTACGCCATCAAGGACATGCTTGAACGCGGTATCGATGCTAAACCCGAAGTCTCGACGCACATCGATCGCTGCCTCTCGTGCTTCTCATGCATGACAACATGCCCCTCGGGTGTCGACTACATGCATCTTGTTGAGATTGCCCGAAACCATATTGAAAAGACCGGCCGGCGCAGTCTGAAGGATCGTGCCGTCCGCAAAATGCTGGCTGCCATCGTACCGCACCCGAGGCGATTCCGCTGGGCCTTGAAGGCAGCACCACTTGCACGGCCGATGCTGGGTGCTTTTCGCCGCTTAGGACTGCCGGAGCTGGCGGCGATGATCGAGTTGGCGCCAAAGACGAGGCCTAAGAAACCGCGCTTTATCGGGCCAGGCCGGGCGGCGACCAAATCCGAACGCACGGGGCGTGTGCTTTTACTGGCGGGTTGCGCGCAGCAAGTGCTGCGGCCTGAAATCAACGACGCAACGATCCGGTTGCTGGCCCGTGGTGGCGTCGATGTGATCGTGTCGGCAGGAGCTGGCTGTTGCGGCGCGCTGACGGGGCACATCGGCATGGAAGCTGCGGCTATCGAGTCGGCTAAAAGAAATGTCGATGCTTGGTCCAAGGAAATTGCCAAGGGCCCGATCGACGCCATTTTGATCAATGCGTCAGGTTGCGGCACGACGGTTAAAGACTATGGCCATCTCCTGGCGCGCGACCCGGAATATGCCGAACGCGCGGCGCAGGTGTCGGCGCTTACCAAAGACGTATCGGAGTTTTTGGCGACGCACGATATCGGCGCGCCGCAGCGCTGGACCAGCCTTAAGGTTGCCTACCACTCGGCCTGTTCGATGCAGCATGGCCAGCGCATTACGCGCGAGCCCAAGGCGCTTTTGAAGAAGGCCGGATACAGCGTTCTCGATATCCCAGAAGGGCATCTCTGTTGCGGCTCGGCTGGTGTCTACAACATTCTGCAGTCGCAGATTGCAGCCCAACTTCTTGAGCGCAAGGCAGGGCATATCAAGGCGTTGCGTCCGGATCTGGTTGCGACAGGCAACATAGGCTGCATCAGTCAGCTATCCAACGGCCTGGACATTCCCGTCGTCCATACGGTCGAGCTTCTCGACTGGTCGTATGGCGGCCCGGTGCCGCCCGGCATGGAAGCGCTTGAACAGTTTTCGACGCCCGTCCCGCATCCGCCCAAGCGAACGGTGGACGATTACATCAGCGCTTAGTCTCGTAATAATGGTGAACAGAGCGCCTGTTATTGGTAACGGCGACAAGCCTAGCCGCTTGACTTGGTGTTAAGCCGTTGAATTTGTTTGCGTTAGGACGTAGGCTTATTGACCAAGGCTGGGCAAGCACGATACTTGCACAAGATCATAACCGACAAAGAGCCTAAAGCCGCGGCTGCTCTGGTTCGTTTCGAGCCAATGGGCTGAAGCGGGCAATTAAGCGGATAAACAAATCTGGTGGCGTATGACGAACAATATCTTCACGAACTGGACGCCTGAGCTGACGGCACAATGGGGCAAGGTCCCACTGAAGGCCACGCACCGGCTGAGCGATCATCCGCTCTTTTCTCTTGCTGCCTTGGCCGAGCTTATTGATGGCTATCCGCGCCAGCACTACGCGCTTGTCCAGATGGGCCCTCAGGGTTCCGCGCGGCGCACATGGCGCGAAGGCGATATCGGCGGCCTCAAAGGCCGAGAGGTGATCGATGCCATTAAACAAGGCCGTATGTGGCTGAACTTGCGCAACGTCAGCGGCGTCGACAAGCGCTATCGCGAGCTACTTGATTCCGCGTTCGAAGAAGTGCGCAACAATGTGCCGGGATACGAGACGTACAACCGCACGTCCGGCATTCTGATTTCCTCGCCCAACGCCCAGGTCTACTATCACGCCGACCTTCCGGGTCAGTCGCTCTGGCAGATTCATGGGAAGAAGCGCGTTTGTGTTTATCCCAACACGCCGCCTTTCATCACGCCGGAACAACTTGAAAACATCGCGCTGTTCGAGGTCGAAGTCGATATGCCGTATGATCCGGCCTACGAGACTTCCGCCCAAGTTTTTGAAATTGGCGGCGGCGAGATGCTGCATTGGCCGCTCAATGCGCCGCACCGCGTCGAAAATCTCGATTGCCTGAATGTTTCGATGACAACGGAGTATTGGACGGAAAAGGTCCGGCGCAGCCAGATGATCAATATGGCGAACGGAATTTTGCGCCATAAAGCGGGGGTGGCGCCGAAGAGCCGCGCAACGTCAGGCGCTGGGTTCTGGGCCAAGGCCGCGATGCAGGCGGGCGTCAAGCGCTCAGGGCTCTTGCAGAAAGAACGCAAGGCGCGCCGTGCGATTGATTTCAAGCTTGACCCGGAACATCCGGGTTCAATCATCGACTTCGGAGAAGCGGCCGAGTAACTTACGCAGCACACGGCGAAGAAGGCGGGGCGAAGTGGGAATGCCATGGTGAGCGTGAGTGAAAACGCTGCCTATCGCGACGTAGCAGTGCCATCGCGTGCCTGGACGTGGCGCGGGCCGCGCTATGTTGCCGAAGTTTTCGATGGCCCCGACGAAGCGCTTGCAGCGCTTGAAAGCGTGCAACGCGGTTTGAAATGCACCGGGTTCCAGTCGCTCAATTGGCTGACAGTTCTCTATGAAGAGCTGGCGCCGTCGAAGCGGGCCATGCCGCGCGTTGTGATTGTGACGGAACGCAACAGCGGCGAAGTAGCGATTGTGCTGCCGCTTATCGTTATCAAAAAGCGCACGCTCACTGTGGCACGATCGGCTGATCTTGGCGTGTCCGACTATGGTGGCCCCATGTTGGGTTTGGCGCCCCTCAAGAAGCGCCGCTCGATCCGGCGTGTGTGGCGCGTGATCCGGCACGCGCTAAAGGACGTCGATCTGATCAAGCTTGAACGCATGCCGGCTGAAATTGGCGGCTTGCCCAATCCGCTGGTCACACGGAGCGGTGTCTCACCCGCCCGCCACAGCGGCAACGTTGTGACGATTGAAACGACGGTTGAAGATTTTC
>JANOKW010000114.1:0-6599 GCA_031419475.1 Hyphomicrobium sp.
CATGGCGGCGGGTCCGTCCCACGGTTCCATCAGACAGGCGTGATATTCGTAAAACGCACGGCGCTTGGGGTCCATGCCCGGATTGCCGGCCCAGGCTTCGGGGATCAGCATCATGGCGGCGTGGCTCAGTGAATAGCCGCCCATGGTCAGGAATTCGAGCGCGTTGTCGAAGCACGCCGTGTCCGATTGGCCTTCGTAAGAAATCGGCCAGAGCTTCGAGATGCCGTTGCCAAACAGCGGCGAGGACACCGACGCCTGCCGGGCCGCCATCCAGTTGACGTTGCCGCGCAGCGTGTTGATTTCGCCGTTGTGCGCGACCATGCGATAGGGATGCGCGAGCTTCCACGACGGGAATGTGTTCGTCGAGAAACGCTGATGCACCAGCGCTAAAGCGGACGCCATGCGCGTGTCGGACAAATCCTTGTAATAGGCTTTGACTTGGTTCGACAGGAACATGCCTTTGTAGACGAGTGTCCGCGTCGACAGCGAGACGGTGTAATGGCCGATGTCGCGGCCCTTATACGCATCGTGAATGGCGTTGGAGACGACCTTGCGCACGAGATAAAGGCCGCGCTCGAATTCGTCCTGATCTTTGATAATTTTCGGGCGGCCGACGAAGACCTGACGATGCACCGGCTCAACGCTACGCACCATGTCGGAGAGGCAGGAGTTATCGACGGGAACTGAGCGCCAGCCCAGAAGCTCAAGTCCTTCGTCTTTCAAGCAGCGGGCCCAAACACGTTCGCAGTGCGCGCGCAGACGTTTGTCTTGCGGCAGAAAGACATGACCAACCGCGTAGAAGCCGGGCTTGGGCAGAACGAACCCGAGTTTGCCCGTTTCGTCTGCAAGAAAGTCGTGCGGAATTTGAATGAGGATGCCAGCGCCATCGCCAGACAGCGGATCGGCGCCCACTGCCCCGCGGTGCTCGAGGTTTTCGAGAATGTTCAGTGCATCCTCAATAATCTGGTGAGACTTCTTCCCCTTGAGATCGGCGATGAAGCCGACGCCGCATGCGTCGCGCTCGTGCGCTGGATTAAACAGACCCTGGGCTGCGGGTCGCCCGGACGCGTCAACCGATACATCGTCAGGTGGTGGAAGGTAGCCTTCGCTCATCGTCGTCAACCTCGGGTGTGCTTGCGGGCGCTGCTGTGTTTGTATTCGGGGGGCTCAGCGATTGGTGCGCTGATGGTCGATTCCAGGCCGCGATCTGTGTGCTAGACAGCCGCAGCGCGGCGTTTTCGGCCGCTCTTCGTCTCAGTGGCCCGCGCGCGCCAGCGATGGGTGAACTTCGGCGTCGTGTTGGGCGCGTGCATGACCTTCGACTTCGTCACCAAATTTCTCCAACGCGAACAGTGTTGGGGTCATTCTCGACCCAACTGCACAGCGCACGCAAGCCTTCTCCATGTGGCAAGGGCTTTGCGCGGCCCAAGCAGAGTACATAAAGGACAGCATTATTGACCTATTTTTAAATTCTACAGGTTTCAATAACCGGCACAAGCGGGAAGAAGAGGTTGCCGCCACTGGTAATTAGGCTGCCTGAGAGGGTTCTGAAATGTAATATTGTTACGCAGCGGGACGGCAGGCAATCCCAACGCCGAAAAAAGGCGGGCCCTCCTGCTGGAAAGCCCGCCTCGGGTGATCTTAACATTACCGCTCAAGCCTTCCGTGGCACAGAGCGCGGTACTACGGCCCCGTCAAGCCGCGCCAGCCTCGATCTGCTTGACGCCGCCGTTCGCCGGTCCGTTCGCCGAAATGGCGATAGTTTTCGGCTTCATGCGCTCTGGCAGATTGCGCACGAGTTCAATGTTGAGCACGCCGTTCTCGAAGGTCGCGCTTTGAACTTCGACATGGTCGGCAAGCTGGAAGCGCCGCTCGAACGAACGGGCTGCGATGCCGCGATGCAAGAATGTCCGCCCCTTATCTTCGGGCATTTTCTCGCCCGTAACGGAAAGCGTCGATTCCTTTGCCTCGACCTTAAGTTCATCTGTGTTGAACCCGGCAACCGCCATAGTGATCGCGTAGGCATTTTCTGCAGTACGCTCGATATTATAGGGCGGATAGCCGTTGTCGCTGTCGAATCCTGACGCCTGATCCAACATCTGGACCAAACGGTCGAAACCGATTGCACTACGGTAAAACGGGGAAAAATCGGTGTGTCGCATGACATTGTCCTCCATGAGAAGCGACATGTGGAAGCCCGCCAAAGTGCGGCCGGGCTGGCTCAAGTTTGTGCCCCCTTGAGTGGCGAGCACAAGCAGTAGGTGGGTGCGCAGCCGCGCCGTTCAAGGCCCCCGTCTGGACACCGTCCGCGCTTTTTGGCGGCGCGAGCTGGCTGGCGCTCGGCGCCTAAGCCGTTAGAGTAGCTGCGGGCGATTCCTTCCGGCAAGGCGACGACAGGTATGGCAACGGCGGGTATGGCGATGAACTTGGTTTCCCTGCCAATCAATCCGGTTCCCGCGGGCGCTAGCGTCGGCGCGTTCGCCGGCTATGACAAACGCAGCCTACGTTACGCCCGATGGGAGCCGACGCGCGGTCCCGCGCGCGGGACAGTGTGCGTCTTCCCGGGACGTGGCGAATACGTTGAGAAGTATTTCGAGGTCGTCGCCGACTTGAGGCGGCGCGGGTTTGCTGTTGCCGTCATGGATTGGCGCGGGCAGGGCGGCTCGCAGCGCCCGCTTTCGAATCCCCATAAAGGCCACGTGGTCGGCTTCACCGAATACGACCGCGACCTAGCCCGCTTCATGGACGATATCGTGTTGCCCAACATGCCGCCGCCTTACGTGGCGCTTGGGCACTCGATGGGCGGCAACATACTGCTCCGCAACGCCCAGGATCCGCAAAGCTGGTTCGAGCGCATGGTGCTCGTGGCGCCGATGATTGCCATTCATGACGAGGCCATCGGCTATGGGCAGAAAACAGCGCGATTCTATGCCGAGCTTGCAGGCCTAACGGGACTATCGACTGCCTACGTGCGGGGTGGCGACGACGAGCCGGAAGAGTTGTCGGATTTCCAGACCAATCTCCTGACCTCTGATTCTGTCCGCTGGTCGCGCAACAAAGCCGTGTTGGAATTAGCCCCAGAACTCGGGCTCGGGTCTCCGACGAATGGCTGGTTCAAGTCGGCTCTGCGCAGCTGCGCACTTCTGCAAAAACCCGACTATCCCAAATATGTCGAAGTACCGCTTCTCATGTTTGCCGCTGGCGCAGACCGCATCGTGTCACCAAAAGCAATTGAAGATTTTGCAGTTGAACTGAAGATCGGCGGGCATATCCTGATGCCGGGCTCGCGCCACGAAATCCTGCAGGAGAACGACGCCATCAGGCAACGCTTCTGGGCCGCATTTGACGCCTATCTTGGCGTTGGCCTGAAGGCAGCATGATCGAGCCTATTCAATATTTCCGGCCGCGCCATAGACCGTGAAATTGACTTCGGCGTTGAGAGCGCTAACCAGCGCCAGCGTTTCAACCGGCAAGCGGAAAAAGGCTGGCGCTGGATCGCTGCCGGATTGGATGCCGATGTCGAAGCAGCGCGTTTTCAAGCCGTCCCAAATGGCTCTTGGCAATGTAGGCAACGACTCTATTGCTTCATAAAATTGGCGAATAGCGTCCTTGGCAGTCGCGGGATCGTCATTAAGTTCAAGTGCTGCGTAGCTCCCCGGGTCGTAGCTCATGACGAATGCATAGGGCTCCAGAGCTTCCAACAGCGCGTCGAGGTCGCCAGCGCCGCGAAGCTCGAGATCGACATTCAGGAATTTCGTTTTGCTGTTCATGCCACGTTTCAACTCATGCCTTCGCGATGAGCTTGAGGGCGGCTTCATGCAGTCTCGGATCGCCCGTTGCAATAACGTTGCCGCCATCGATGGCCGATCCGCCATCCCACGTCGTCATGCAGCCGCCGGCCCGTTCGACGATCGGGATCAAGGCAACGACGTCGTAGGATTTCACCCCTGCTTCGAACACGGCATCGATCAGGCCTGATGCTAAGAGAGCAAAGTGGTAGCAGTCGCCGCCGTAGCGCGTCATGCGAGCTTTACTGCATAAGGCCCGGTGCACGGCATCCTGGTGCCCGGTTTCGAAAAGGCCCGGATGGGTCGTCGTTAGTATGGCATCGGCGAGACGTGGGCAGGCGCGTGTCTTGAGACGCTTGGGTTTGCCGTCCCGGACGCGCACGTAGGAGGCCTTGCCGTCAGCCCAGAAGCGTTCGCCCGTGAAAGGCTGGTTCATGATGCCAAGGACAGGAGTGTCGCCCTCCAGCAAGCCGATCAACGTGCCCCAGAGCGGACTGCCCATAATGAAGGCGCGCGTACCATCGATCGGGTCAATGACCCAGCGGTAGGGCGATGAGCCGTTCACATGGCCGAATTCTTCGCCCGTCAGGCTGTGATCGGGAAACCGGGACTTAAGCGCCTTTGCGATCACCCGCTCCGCGGCCTTATCGGCCTGTGTCACGGGATCGAAACCGTCTGCGCTTTTGTTTTCAACAGCGATATGTTTGCGGAAGTACTTCAAAATCGCTGTTTCAGAGAGATCTGCAAGGTCGTGTGCAAGCTCCAACAGTTCGGAAATGGGCACATTCGATGGGGATTTCGGTTTTGCAATTCCCCTTGCGGGTGCACGTGCTTGCGACATTTGCTTCGCCGTCTTTCGTTATACTTGTTCAGCTTGGTGTTGCCTGAGTTACGCACACGGCGAATAAAGTTGTGGCGCGGGTGTTACATGCATTTGTTAATATGTCTGTGAGACTATCGGTAGGATTGCCGGGACGCGCGAAGCAGCTCATCCTTTTAGGTACGGTTGCACTGATACGCTTCTCTGCAATCGTAGCCCACTTTGGGCGTTTCCTCCCTAGACTTGGGCCGTTCGCGATCCGGACGGCCTTTTTTTGGGCGCTGCCCAAACCCCAAGTTCCAAATCTTAACCACCTCTAATCATTGACCTTTGGTGCAACCTGGGCAGGCTCACGCTACCCAGGTCTTCATTTAAGTTCTTGCAGTGTTGCATAGAACGCGGTTGTCAATCCTGCCCCGCAGCTCTAAATGGTGCATTGCGGCATTGGCGAGCGTGCTCGTTTTTGTCGTAGCCCACATTGGGCGTTTCCTCCCTAGACTTGGGCCGTTCGCTTATTCGAACGGCCTTTTTTCTTTGTCTCAGGGCATCATTGCAGTGCAAAAACGACGATAGCCTTAATCCTAGCGCCGTTCCGGTTGACCCAACCCCTGCCCTCAGGGGAGGGGAAACAATCTGCAGCCGATTCCGCGTCAACCGGACAGACTTGTCGACCGGACAGACCCTAAGCACTACAGGCTCTCGTGCCATGCCGCCTTTAGGCCTGGTGGCTCACTCGGCGGCAGCGGCGCGGAAATCGAAGAGTACGCCAGCCGAAAGCATGAGCTCGGCCAAAATGGCGTTGAGGTTGGTGCGGGTATCCGCAAAGCGCGCGCTGGGCCGGAAATTTCTTTCGTCCAAGTAAAGCCCGCGGTTGATTTCAATCTGCAAAGCATGGACGCCCCGCGCTGGGTTGCCCTGATGCTCGGTGATGTAACCGCCGGCGTACGGCCGGTTCATCAAAACGTCGTAACCGCGCCGGCTGAAGGCTTCGCGCACCATTCTGGCCAAGCGCGGATCTGACGACGAGCCGAAGCGATCACCGATAACGATATCGGGACGTTGCCCTCCCCCTCCGCCCGCTGCCGTCGCGGACGATGGCATGGAATGGCAATCGATGAGGATCGCGTAGCCAAAGCGCGCATGCGTTTGCGAGATTAAACGGGCAAGTTCCGCATGGAATGGGAAATACAGCGTGTCGATCCGGTTCAGTACCGCGCTGAGCGGCAGGCGGCTGTGATAGATTTCTTCTCCGTCAGCAACGATGCGCGCCACGGTCCCAAGCCCGCCGGCAACGCGAATGGATTGCGTATTGGCGTGCGCGGGCAGTGGTTCCTCGACAAGTTCGGGATCGAGCTCATAGGGTTCGCGATTGAGATCGAGGTAGGCTCGGGGAAAGCGTGCACTGATGAGAGGCGCGCCAAGCTGCATGACACCTGCAAACAGCTGATCGACGAAACAATCTTCAGATTTCCGCAGCGCTTGAGGGGTCAGCCTGGATGACGCAAGAAAGCGGGGTGGATATAGTCGGCCTGAGTGGGGTGAGGAGAATACGAATGGCACGAGTTGCTGCGCTGGCTGTGCGATGTCGAAGGGCGGAAAAAACTCATCCGGGATGTCGTGATTGATGTCGTGCTGGCCGGTTTGCGACATTGTGACTTTCTGCTTCCAAAATCGAACTCGGACCGGCTGCTCATCACTTTTGTAATCGATTTCGAAGCCCTGGCAGGCCTCTCCGGCAAAACAAATCATGCGGCGCAATTGTTACAGTCCCGGCGCCTTCTGTCCATGCTATGTGCGCTTCCAGTGCCTCGTGCCGGTTGAAAATGACTACCTGCTAGCAAAATTACCGCCCGTTCGCGACGAACTCTTCCACAACTTCATGCTCCGTTTACCAAACTGGGGACAGATTTGCCTGCGAGCGAATATCGGCTATCGGTATATCCCCGTTTCATCTTGCGCGAGTTTTCATGAGCATCAATCCTTCTAGTCAG
>JANOKW010000115.1:0-8689 GCA_031419475.1 Hyphomicrobium sp.
GCTCATGCCGCGATGCGCTCCGGATCGGCGTAAAAATCCCGCAGTCCTGCGAGCACAAGGTCCGCGTCCTCCTCGGTGCACAATTGTTTGCGCCAGGCCTTGATGAGTGCCCCCGGCCGCGCGCTTGAAATCAGGTACCAGCCAATGTGCTTGCGCGCGTTCTTCAAACCAAGGCGGCGGCCGTAGTGAACGAGCATCGCATCGATATGTTCAACTGCGATGCGACCCTGTTCGTCGATCGCTGGAGGACCTGCGTCGTGACCCGTCTCAAAAAATTGGGCGATTTGTCCGGGAAGCCAAGGAGCGCCATAGGCTGCACGCCCGATCATGACGCCAGCGGCGCCTGAAGCCGCGCGTGCTTCTGCGGCGTCTCGTGTCGTAAGGATGTCGCCATTGACGAGGACGGGCAGTTTTGTGGCTTCGACGACCGGGCGGACGGCGGCCCAATCCGCTTTGCCATTGAAAAACTGACAGCGTGTGCGCCCATGTACGGTAATGAGTTTGACGCCTTCGCTTTCGGCGCGGCGCGCGAGTTCTGGCGCGTTGCGTGTTTTGTCATCCCAGCCTAGGCGCATCTTCAGCGTCACCGGCACATCGACGGCACTCACGACCGCACGAATAAGCGACTGCGCGTGATCGAGATCGCGCATCAAGGCGGATCCTGAGAGTTTTCCGGTCACTTCTTTGGCAGGACAGCCCATATTGATGTCGATGACGCTTGCACCATTGCCAGCCGCAATGCGGGCGCCTTCCGCCATCCACTTGGCTTCGCGGCCCGCAAGTTGGATAATGAACGGATTAAGCTCTCTGCCCTCGGCGCGGCGCAGCACGTCGGCGCGGGACTTGACCAACTCTTCGCTGGCTATCATCTCCGAGACCACGATAGGGGCTCCAAGGGCGTGCGCAGCCCGCCTGAAGGGCAAGTCCGAGACGCCGGACATTGGGGCCAGGGCGACGAGTTTGGCCTCTGGCACCGTTGTGCGGCCTGGCGACATAACATCGGAATTAAACAATGGGCTGCCTTCTAATTGTGCACGATCTGACCTTGCCTTACGGTTAGGCAGACTAGTTGGACCACCCGGTGTCGGGCAAGCCTAAAGTTGACGATTGCATTTGCCGTTTTGCCGCGCCGACTTTAACGCTGGGGCGCGCCCCATTTGAGGAGTCGATACATTGAAGATTGCCGCTCTCATCGTTGCTGCTGGGCGGGGATCGCGCGCGGGCGGGCGTGTACCTAAGCAGTATGCGATGATTGGCGGGGCACCTGTGCTATGGCACACGATCCGGGCCTTCAGTCCAGCGGAACAGGTGACGGACTTGCAGGTCGTCATTCACGCGGCCGATGAAGAAGCCTATCGGGAGTGCCTGCCGGTTGGTCAAACAAAACTGTGGCCGCCTGTCTCAGGCGGGGCAACCCGGCAAGGCTCGGTTCTCGCCGGACTCGAAGCAATATCCGGGATCGAGCCCGACTACGTACTCATTCATGACGCAGCCCGTCCGTTTGTCGAAGCCCCGACGATTAATAGCGTAATTTCTGCTCTCAAAACACATTCAGGAGCCATCGCCGCCGTGCCGCTCGCTGATACCCTGAAACGCGGGGACGGTGCTGGCATCATCAAAGGCACCGTGGATCGCTCCCATCTTTGGCGCGCGCAGACGCCACAAGGATTTCGCTATCCAGACATTCTCAATGCGCACCGTGCCGCCGCGGCAGCTGGGAAAAACGACTTCACCGACGACGCGGCGATTGCCGAGTGGGCCGGGCTCGATGTGGCACTTGTCGAGGACAGCGCGCTAAATGTGAAACTCACAACCGCCGAAGACATTGACGCCGCCGATAGGAGATTGCGTAGTGCCATGACTGAGACTTACGAAACGCGCACCGGAACGGGCTTCGACGTGCACAAATTCGGCGAAGGCGATCACGTCTGGCTCGGCGGCGTGAAGATCCCGCACACTCACAGCCTTGAGGGCCATTCTGACGC
Source organism: Hyphomicrobium sp. (assembly GCA_031419475.1). Classification (GTDB taxonomy): domain Bacteria; phylum Pseudomonadota; class Alphaproteobacteria; order Rhizobiales; family Hyphomicrobiaceae; genus Hyphomicrobium_B. The sequence continues at coordinate 1,986 of JANOKW010000115.1, forward strand.
CGACGTCGTGCTGCATGCCCTGACCGACGCCATCCTCGGTGCCATTGGCGACGGCGACATTGGCCAGCATTTCCCCCCCTCCGATCCCAAATGGAAGGGCGCCGCCTCGAAAATATTTCTTGAGGACGCCTCGCGCCGGGTGCGCGGGTGGGGAGGAAAAATCGTAAACGTGGATGTGACGGTTTTGGCTGAAGATCCAAAAATCGGCCCACACCGGCCCGCCATGCAGGCTATCATCGCGGCAGCGCTGGGCTTAACGCCAGACCGCGTCGGTGTGAAAGCGACCACGACCGAAGGCCTCGGCTTCATCGGCCGGCGCGAAGGAATCGCAGCCATGGCGAGCGCAACAGTTCTGTTGCCGATACCCGTGGCACCTTAGACACGCAGTGAGCGTTGACCCCTCTGCCAGAATCGCTGCATCAAGGTTGGTAGTGGTTGTATTGCCACGACCAACGTGGGAGCCGACATGAACATTATGCCCCAAAATCTTGACCGCAGACCCTCCGATGCAGCCATCAGCGCAATTGCGGAAGCCTCATCGGATACTTGTCTCGCCACCCGCGTGCGTCAGCTGTCACGTATAATCACGCGCGTCTACGACGATGCCATGCGCCCACTTGGCATCACGGCGAGCCAATACACGCTGCTTGCCCAGCTTGCAGCGCGCGACAGCATTACAGCTGTTGAAATTGGACACGATCTCGATATCGAAAAGTCGACACTGTCGCGTAATCTGAAGCGTCTGTTGGCGCTGGGTCACATCGTGATGGATCCGCCCGCTGGACGGCGCGGCCGCGGCTTGCACCTGACGCCCAAGGGTCAGGCCGTGCTCAAGGATGCGTATCCGATCTGGCAAGTTGCACAGAAGAAGACAGTCGGGGTCATGGGCTCCGGCAGTCGCGATATACTTGATGGACTGCTCAACCAGGCCGAAAGGTTGGCGGCGGCCTGATCAGCCAGGCCGCTTGTTTAAGCCGTTTGCATCACTACCTCTCGCTCGATAGCCTTATCGGGGAGCGCTTCGCCCAAGCGCTCCCCGAAGTGTTTTGAGAGTGAGCCAAACACATGTTTTCCGACGACCTCATCGCTGTAGCGCGCGATCTTCTCGATGATCTGAGGCGCCGCGGCCTGAAACTCGTAACAGCCGAGAGCTGCACGGGCGGGCTCATCACTGCATTGATGACCGAAATCCCCGGCTCGTCCGACGTTCTGGAGCGCGGGTTCGTCACCTACTCAAATGACGCAAAGATCGAAGTCCTCGGCGTGCCACGTACACTCATCGGACAGCACGGCGCCGTCAGTGCTGAAGTCGCTGGTGCAATGGCCAAGGGTGCGTTGGCTCATTCCAAAGCGGACATTGCCGTTTCAGTCACAGGTGTTGCGGGACCAGACGGCGGCACGGACGATAAGCCTGTCGGGCTTGTTTATATTTCAGTCCTTAGCCCCGGGCGAGACGCCACAATCAAAGAGTGCCGCTTCGGCGTACGCTCGCGCAGTGCCATTCGTATGGCGGCCGTTGGCGAGGCGTTAAATCTCATCCGGCAGGTGATCTCTTGATACGCGAATTTCTCATCGTGACCGGCTTGCTCGGAATGCAGGGAGCTGCGGTATCGGCTGACTTTACCGCGCGCCAACTCACAGAACAGATGTATGCGGCGTCGGCCGGCAGCGTGCCCGACTTCAGCGGCAAGGATCTCTCCGGCCTAGATCTCGCGGGGCTGGACTTCAAGAAGGCAACGCTGACGCGCGCGAATCTCTTCGGTGCCGATTTGACAAATGCCGATCTGTCTGGCGCCAACCTCAGCGGCGCACTACTCGATCGCGTCGTTCTCATTTCCACGCGCCTCGATGGCGCCAATCTCGAGGGCGCCAGCCTATTACGGCCGTCTGCGTTTTCGACGCTTGCAGCCGTTGGCGGCGAAGGGCCAAGCTTCAGGTCGGCCAATATGCGGGGTATCAAAATGTTTGGGCGCTTTACCCAAGTCGATTTTTCAGGCGCTGATCTGACAGGTGCAACCTGCGCCCCGTTTGGAAAAACAGGGTTCATTGAAGAGATCTGGCGCACGGAACTTCTTGGCGCCAATTTCTCTTCAGCCAAACTAAAAGACGCCAATCTGACGCAGGTTTTGTTGCGCTTTGCTAATTTGAAGGGGGCCATCCTTCGCGGGGCGATCCTCAAGGATGCCGATCTTTCGGGCGCTGATTTGACAGGTGCCGATGTCACCGGCGCTGATTTCACGGGCGCTGATCTCGATGGCGCAAACTTCACGGAAGCGAAGGGCCTTGACCAGGTGACTGGCCTTCTGCAAGCGCGCAACGCCAGCAAGATGATCCGCTAACGGTTGCGGATATTGGTCCCATGCTGTCTACGACGACTTAAAGTGCTTGCGGAAAAGTGGGAACCGGTTTTCCGAAAAGAAGCACGACAAGACAAAGTGCTAGGGTCTGTCCTTGATTCAATCAAAACCGGACAGACCCTAGACTTGACGTTACGACTTGACGTTACGACTTGACGAGGCTGGGTGCTTTGTCAGACCAGCCTCATCAATTTCACTTATGAGATTTCGCTCGCGTTTTGCGCCTCATGTAGACGGCGGGAATAATGGCACTGCCCCATAAATCTTCCGCGCCCGCAACTCGAAGGCTTCGGCGAATTTGCGGAAGGCCTGATCGAACATGCCGCCAACGAGCATCCCGAGCATTGGCGACTTAAATTCGTAGTCGATGAAAAAATCGATGTCGGAGCCGCCCTCGGCTTCTAGAAAGCGCCAGCGGTTTTCCAGACGCTTGAAGGGCCCATCGAGATAAAATACGTCAATGGAGTTGGTGTCAGGCATCAAAACGACGCGGGTGGTAAAGGTCTCTTTGATGGCTTTATAGCCGACACGCATCGTCGCCGTGAGGTCTTCGCCCGCGCCGTCTCGCGGAGTGCGCGAAAGAACCGTCAACCCTGTGCAAAGTGGCAAGAAATCGGGATACTTTTCAACGTCGGCGGCGACGGCATACATTTCTCCGGGCGTAAACGGCACACGGCGCTTGGTCTTGAATTGAGGCACGCCGTCATCATCGCCCAGCGATACGGGCAATGAGGATGACAAGTATAGCGCCGAGTGTGGATATGAGCATCTGCGTCCCGTAGGGCACCATGTCGGTGTAGGCCGTGACACTGGCTGGTAATTGCAGGATGCCCGCTTGGACCAGGAAGTAAGCGAGAAACGCCCCGATGATCCCGATGAAAAGGTTGCGGATGAGGCCGCCGCCGCCGAGCAGCAATCCTGCAAGCCAACCCGCGATCAGCCCGTTCAAGGCTATGCCCATGTAGGGTAAATAAGGTTGTAGATCAGCCATCACTGAGTCTCCCCGGCTGTTATCAGCGTTTTGGCATCGGCGCTATTTTTAGAAGATCATCCTCGCGAGTACGACGACAAGAATTGCACCAATGGTTGACGTCACAATTTGCGAGGCCAGCGGATTAGTTATCCCGAGGTTGACTCCTAGCGCCTGCAGCAAGTAACCGCCGACAAAGGCGCCAATGACGCCCGAGATCAGGTATTGCATAATGCCACCACCACCGACGACGATGGAGGCCAAAAAGCCGGCCACAATGCCGACGAGGGCGAATACGAGTAGTGCGCGTGTGTTTTCGTCCATGAGCTGAACTCCTGCGGGCTGGAAACGCAGCACTCTAACCGGTGATCGCTTCGCAGCGCAATCCTTGGAACATGCAATCTTTGGAACACGCAATCTTTGGAGCAGGCATCCTTGTGGCACACAATCCTTGGAGGACGATGCCAGCGGACGAGTAACAGTCCTAGACGCCAATCCTAGACGTGGCAGCGGGCACCGAGATAGTTGCCAAGCAAGCGATTGTAGTTATCGGCTTCGGCGCGCTGCGCGTCGCTCAATTTGCTACCGTTGCTGGCCTTTTCGACCAAATTGGGTACACCGCGGGAATCCAGCCGGTTGAGCTCGCTCCGGATCGACTGGCAGGACTGGCCCATGGGCAACGACTTTGCGCCCGGATCTCCGCCCGCAGCGCCGCCGCAACCCGACAGACCCGCGGCCAAAACTATCGCAAAACTCAGACCGATAAGATCCCGCATCTTCATTCCACTTTCTCGTCTTGGCCGTGTTGCTCTACGAAGCGTTGAACTCCAAGCGCCGACCTTGCCTGCAAATATTCAACGAGACCAAATCAATGCTGACTGTTGAACATAGACCAAAAATAATCGCAACCCCTGATGGCGCGGGTGTGGCCGCATGGCACCAGCGCAATTGCTTCCACGCAACGTCGCGTGCGCGCTTCGACAATATTTGGCCCTATTATGTGGCTGTGCCGCCGTAAGCCATGTCAACGCGGCACAGCCAAGAACGATCTTACTGAGCGGCCCCTTGCACAGCGGCTTTCACGGCTGTTTTTGCAGTGGCCTCAGCAATGGGCTGAACGGCCGCTGCGGTTGTTTGTGCCGTCCCAGCAGCGATTGGCGCAACTTGAGCCGCAGCCGCCTTCGCGGTCGTGGAAGCAGGCGTGGCCGGTGCCGTTTGAGCTGATTGCGCGGCCGGGTACTTTGGACCGCACTTTATTTGGAAGTCCGCATTGGCCTTATTCAATTCGGCCTGCTTGGCGAGCGAGGTGCGTTGCACTTTTACGCTCGCACCTTTGCCATCGGCTGCCTTCTCAAGCCGCTCAACGGCACCTTCCTTGCGCAAGGTATCGATCTGGCCGACCAGCGCAACGCAGGCCGGATCTATCTTGGCCGCCTGTTGCATGGCGGCTTTTTCAGGCGAGATGCCAGCCGTCGATAGAGTGCCGTCATTGGCGCAGCCTGCGCCCAGCGCGGCAGCCAAAACGGCGGCGAAAATTGATGTTTTAAAACGCGATGTCATCGTACGTCCCCCGAGGAAGCGAATTTTCGAACGAACGCACACAGCTGAGGCATGAGACTTAGCGATGCGGCAGTGGGGGCGACAAGAGCATCGACCCGTTTCATCCACGTTCAAAGCGCGAACCGATTCGAGTTGCTGTGGAAAGTTGGATTTGTGATACCGGGCTGCAACAGGGCAAAGCCAGGCAGAAACTGTCGATTGCCAATTGCCTACAGCCTGCTGCCTACAGCCTGCTGCCTCTTACCCTTAATGTTTCGTTCTCCCGCGAATTTTGCCTTCTGGGCCGCTACTTGATGGGCTACCGGCAACCACGATACCCGCCGTCGTGAAGGCTTTGCGCACCACGGATTCGGCTTCTGTCTCAGACATATGACCCTGGAGCGCCGCCGCCTTGGCGATGTGGGCGCTGACTTCCGACAAAAGCCGCCCCCAATCCCCTACCCTATCGCCAAACGCGTCCGCGTTGAGCGAGACCATAAGCGACCCATCCGCGATCCAAGCGCGGATCAGCTCAACGGCTTGATCGGCGTCCGGCACCGCATCGGGGATCTCGAGTTCGACGGGGGCGTCTTTGACCGGTGGCTTGCTCATAAGCGGTTCCTAAACATCTCAGCGTTGTGGCGCAGCGCATCCCGGCGATCGCGCCAGCGCAGGACAGGGACGATGGCCGCCCACAGGGCCAGAAATGGGAGAGCGGCGAGGAAAATGCAACCGGCCGGCAACGCCATGGGGTGCCAAACATTGATCCGAATTTTCGACGGGATCCCGCGACGATCACAACTATCAACGATGAAGAGGCCTCGGCACGCGCGCTCCAATGCATTGGCTGCGTCACCAGCTAACATTCGCCACTTCAGTCGCCATGGGAGCAGCGGCCGTCTTTGGCGCGGCTTGGTGACAGTCGCGGCAGCTGTCGCGGCCGGCACGATCATGCCGGTGACTTTCTCGCCTGCCATCGCGCGGTTCCTCGTTCGAGTTTACGGATTTAATGTCGCCCACGGATCGTTGCCGCGCAACGGAATTCTCAGGCGCAGCGGCGAAAGAGCGCTTCGCTTGTTTAATGCGACGCAAACGCCATGCGGCTTTCAACGCTCGGCGACGAGCTGATCTTCGGCGTGCACATAACCCAGCACGTCGCGCGCGATTTCTTCGACGAGATCAGGATTTGCGAGCTCCGGCGCCAGCAGCGCGACGTCACGCTCGAGCTTGGTTCGGACGGCCTCGAGGCTCTTGATCTCAAATTCCAGCAAGCTGGCGCGTTCGATCAACTGATTACGAGCCGCGAGGCCGTGCCGGCCATGAAGCGCATGATAGGCGAAGTAGGCACTCGAACTTAGACAGGCAAGCAACACCAGCACCTGCCGCACTCGAATGCGGGGTTTTAGACGGCGATCATGGGACGAGGGACGCAACACGGGATTTTCGGCTTTCACGAGGTCGTTCCATTAAGACGTCCCACTAGGACGTCGCACTAGGATGTCCAAGAGGACTTGGAGGACAATGCCTTTATGCACGCCGGAGGCTTAAGGGCGAGTAAAACACTGTTCGATTTTTTGCCGGTCTGAACCTTAACGCGCGTTAGGGTCTGTCCGGTTTTGATTGAATCACGGACAGACCCTAGCACTTTGTCTTGTCGTGCTTCTTTTCGGAAAACCGGTTCCCACTTTTCCGGAAAGCACTCTAGCAGGCTGTTGAACTTGGGGCGACCGTAGACTGTTTTTTTCGTCTCTGTCGTCCGATTGAACGTTTTTGGTCTCTTGGTCTTTGGGTGTGAGGCATTCCAGCGGTGTTTCTCAGGCTTCTGCGAGCAGCCTTGG
>JANOKW010000116.1:0-2082 GCA_031419475.1 Hyphomicrobium sp.
TGCCATAGGCCGGGGGCGCTGTCAAAAGTAATTCGGTTTTCCAAGCCTGCCTGCGGCAAGGCCGCACCGGGGGGCAGCGGTGGGGGGGCAGCGGTGGGGGGCAGCGGTTGGCGGCGTTGACATCGGGCCCGCCAAAAGGCCCTATCGCGGCCGGTATCGTGGGGCGTAACGCAGCCGGTATCGGGGTTGGCGATCACTCAAAACTTGGCGGTAAACGGCTTTGCATCATTCGACCCCTAAACCGCTGGCGGCCGCGCGTGCTGGCGCGCTTACCGGCAAACTGCGCGTTCCCGGCGATAAGTCGATTTCGCACCGCTCGCTGATCTTCGGAGCGCTTTCGACGGGCGTGACGCGGATTACCGGCCTGCTGGAGGCCGAAGACGTCATCAACACCGCCAAGGCTGTAACTGCGCTCGGGGCGCCCGCCACGAGAACTGGCAACACCTGGGAAGTCAAAGGCCGCGGCGTTGGCGGATTGCGCCAGCCGGATGCGCCCCTTGATTTCGGTAACTCGGGCACGGGCACGCGGCTCATGATGGGCGTCGTCGCCGGTCACGATATGACTGTGACGATGACGGGCGACGCGTCGCTCTCCAAGCGGCCGATGCGGCGCGTGCTAGTTCCATTGAAACAGATGGGCATTGAAATTCTCGAAGACGGTAAGGATACGCTTCCGCTGACGATGCGCGGTACGAACGAACTCGTGCCGATCGAATACGCGCTGCCGGTTCCCTCAGCCCAAGTTAAAAGCGCGATCCTGATTGCGGGCCTCATGGCCGCTGGCGAAACGACCGTGATCGAAAAAGAAGCGACGCGCGATCACACGGAACGCATGTTGCGCTATTTCGGCGCCGATGTGTGCGTGATCGAGAAAGACGGTCTGACGCGCATCACCGTCAAGGGCGACGCCGAAATGAAAGGCCGCGACGTTGTCGTGCCGGGCGATCCGTCCTCCGCCGCGTTTCTGATTTGCGCGGCTTTGCTTGTGCCAGGCTCTGACGTCAAGATTGAAGGCGTGCTCGTCAACCCAACGCGCACGGGAGTTTACACAACGCTCAAAGAAATGGGCGCCGACGTTGAGTTTCTAAACACGCGCGAAGAAGGCGGCGAACCGATTGCCGATATCCGCGCACGCTATTCCAAGCTCAAAGGTGTCAATGTCCCAGCCGAACGTGCGCCCTCAATGATCGACGAGTATCCTGTACTGGCCTGCGTCGCATCGTTTGCTGAAGGCGAAACGCGCATGGACGGCCTCGCCGAACTCAAGGTCAAGGAAAGCGACCGCCTCGCCGCAACTGCCGCAGGACTTCTTGCCAACGGAGTCATGGCGCGCGTCGAAGGCGACAGCTTGATCGTCACGGGAGCCGCAAAAGTCAAGGGCGGCGGCACCGTTAATACGCACCTCGATCACCGCATCGCCATGGCGTTTTTGACGATGAGCTTGGCGAGCGAGTCCCCCGTCACGGTCGATGACACGGCCATGATCGCGACCAGCTTTCCGGAGTTTCAGGGACTGATGGAAAAGCTGGGAGCGAGGTATGTGGAGTAGCGTCGGCCATGAGATTTCTCGAATAGCACCGTGGCTATTTATTCCGATAAGCATGTGCGCCATCTGTGGCGTGTTTCGAATTCGGAATTTGACCGCGCCGCAAGGCATGGCGAAAGTACCGAGTGCCTTGCGGCGTTTGATCGTTCTGGCCGCTGCGGCCTTGGCAATTGTTGTACTTGTTCTGGCATACGTAGCGCTTACCTCGGCGGGTCTCGATCCTGAAGAAAGTGCCGGACCTGATTTTGCATTCGGGATGGTGATGTTTGTTTGGCTTGTTCCCCTCGTCGCTGCTTGGATCACGGCGTTGATAATTGTCCTGGGACTTGGCTTGCAGGGTATTGTGAAATTACGAAGACATAGCCGTTCCGAGGATTGATTTTTTGACGAAAAGTCGCTCTAGCAGGCTGTTGAACTTGGGGCGACCGTAGACTGTTTTTTTCGTCTCTGTCGTCCGATTGAACGTTTTTGGTCTCTTGGTCTTTGGGTGTGAGGCATTCCAGCGGTGTTTCTCAGGCTTCTGCGAGCAGCCTTGG
>JANOKW010000117.1:0-3091 GCA_031419475.1 Hyphomicrobium sp.
CCAAGGCTGCTCGCAGAAGCCTGAGAAACACCGCTGGAATGCCTCACACCCAAAGACCAAGAGACCAAAAACGTTCAATCGGACGACAGAGACGAAAAAAACAGTCTACGGTCGCCCCAAGTTCAACAGCCTGCTAGAGCATCATCGGACCGCTGTCTGATCGGATATTGCTCGAGGTGGGATGAGGACGGCCAGAAATTCAACGCAGCAATGAGCTACTTTGCACAACACTGCACTTACACTCTGTGGTTAGCTAAGCGCCCACGGACGGGCTGAGAAGATAATCCCCTCACGCCTCTTTCGCCCTCGCCGGTTGAGGTTTGGGGGGAGTTTCGCCGTCATTCGGCAGCGTGATGTGCGGCCAACGCGACTTTCAAGCGATCATGCAAAGACTCTGGAGCTAAATCGGCGCCATTCGGCCAGACAACGGTCCTACATTCTGGATCGGCATAAAGCTTGGCAAATTCGGAAACAGCTTTGAGAGGTTCGAATACCGGCCCCCAGAGAACTTCAGCAACGTCGATCTCGCCTTCGAGGCCATCGGCGAACCTAAGCCAGATTTTATAATCTCCGGCATGCCGCGCTTCCAAAACTCTTGGGATCATTGGCTTCTGTCAATCTTTGCTTCGTGATCTCCGTAGAGCGCATGAAAGTGAGGTGGCGGGTGATCGTCGAAGTATATTCGAATGATTATCCCGAAAAACCGGCTGATTTCCGGCATCCCCCCTCACGCCTCTTTCGCCATCTCGCGCAGCTTGAATTTCTGGATCTTACCGGTTGAGGTTTTTGGGACTTCGGAGAAGACGATGTGCCGGGGCACTTTGTATCGGGCTAACCCCAATCGGCACCACTCGAGAATCTCTTCCGCCGTTGCTGTGGCGCCGGGACGAAGTTCGACAAACGCGCACGGCGTTTCTCCCCACTTTTCGTCGGGCTTGGCAACGACGGCGCAGAATGCAACGGCGGGATGCTTGTAGAGCACGTCTTCGACTTCAATGGAGGAGATGTTCTCTCCGCCCGAAATGATGATGTCCTTCGAGCGGTCTTTAAGCTGGATGTAGCCGTCTGGGTGCAACACGCCAAGGTCGCCCGAATGGAACCAGCCACCGGCAAAAGCTTCGTCCGTCGCTTTTTTGTTTTTAAGATAACCCTTCATGACGATGTTGCCGCGGAACATGACTTCGCCCATCGTTTCCCCGTCGTCCGGCACGACCGACATTGTCTCCGAATTCATGACGGTCAGGCCCTCAAGTGCGGCATAGCGAACGCCCTGCCGGGCCCGTTTTGTAGTCACTTGGTCCTTCGGCAGTGCATCCCACTCAGCGTTCCACTCGTTAATGGTGGCGGGGCCATAGGTTTCGGTGAGGCCGTATAAATGCGTGAGTTTAAAGCCTGCGTCCATCATGGCTGAGAGCACAGCTTCTGGCGGCGGGGCGGCTGCGTGATTGAACGAGACGGTGTGAGAAAACTTGCGCTTTTCAGTCTCGGTCGCGTTGAGCATCGTCGACATGACGATCGGCGCGCCAGAGAGGTTGGTCACCTTGTGATCGGCGATCGCGTCGTACATGGCCTTGGCGCGCACCCAGCGGAGACAGACGTGCGTTCCGGCCACCGCCGTGACGGACCACGGGAAGCACCAGCCGTTGCAATGGAACATCGGCAGTGTCCAGAGATAGACGGGATGCACCGTCATGCCGCAAGCGAGCGCGTTGGCGTAGCACATGAGGGCGGCGCCGCGATGATGGTAGACGACGCCCTTCGGATTGCCGGTCGTGCCGGACGTGTAATTGAGCGAGATAGAGTCCCATTCGTCCGGCGGCCAGCGCCATTTGAAGTTCGAGTCGCCCTGGGCGATGAAGGCTTCATAGTCAACATCCGATAGGGCGGCGCCACTCTGGGGAAATTCGCGGTCGTCATAGTCGATGATGAACGGTTTGACCTTGGCCTGCTCTAAAGTCTCTTTCATCACGGATGAGAATTCGCGATCGACGATGACAACTTTTGCGTCTGCGTGGTCGAGTTGGAACGCGATGACCGCCGCATCGAGGCGGGTGTTGATCGAATGCAAAATAGCGCCGGTCATCGGCACACCGAAGTGCGCGTCCAACATGGCTGGCGTATTGGCGAGCATAACCGAGACGGTATCGCCAACGCCAATGCCATGCTGGCTGAGTGCTGAGGCGAGGCGGCGGGCTCGATCGTAGAATTCAGAGTATGTGGTGCGCGCATTGCCGTGGATTATGGCCGTGTGCTTTGGGTACACGGACGCGGAGCGTTCAAGGAACGTGATCGGCGTCAACGGCACATAGTTGGCTGGGTTCTTATCGAGGTCTTGTTCATAACAATTGGACATCACGTCAGGCCACCGTTTGAGAGGTTTCAGGCGCCGACGCTAGCGAATTAGGCGCGGGCGGGCAACGGCAAGTTCAGGCAATAACCCCGGCAATGTGCGCGATGTTTGTGAGGCGCGGCCGGAATGAGGTTAGCCTCAGTCCTCAACCGGCTCATCGTCGTCTTCTTTCGCCGACATGCCCTTCAGCTTGGCCAAGACGCGGGCCTGCTCTTCCTCTGGCGTTTCCTCGCGCGCAACTTCTGCGGCCTTCGGTGCCATGATGGAGGCGGTTGCGGCTGGCGGCGCGGGAGGTGCTGTCGTCGCTTCTGTCGCGAGCAGCGTGCCGGCTGGTTCTTTGCCCTTGTTGGCTTCCTTGCGCTCGCGTTCGATACGGCGCGCGGCTTTATTGACCTCTGCGTCAAGGTCGGTCTGCGAGCACAGCCCAAGTGTCACTGGATCCTGGGGCGTCAGCTGCGAGGAGTTCCAGTGCGTACGATCGCGGATTTGGGCGATTGTCGGCTTGGTCGTGCCGACGAGGCGCATGAGCTGGCTGTCCTTGAGCTCGGCGTGGTTGCGCAACAGCCAGAGCACGGCGTTGGGACGATCATGGCGGCGCGAAACGGGGGTGTATTTCGGTCCGCGCTTGTTTTGCACTTGGGGCGGTAACTCAACTTTGCTTTCCGCAAGATTGAGTTTGTGGCCATGGTTCTTTTCGCCCTTGGCAATCTCTTCGCGCGTCAGCTGGCCGTTGGTTACAGG
>JANOKW010000118.1:0-10072 GCA_031419475.1 Hyphomicrobium sp.
CCAAGGCTGCTCGCAGAAGCCTGAGAAACACCGCTGGAATGCCTCACACCCAAAGACCAAGAGACCAAAAACGTTCAATCGGACGACAGAGACGAAAAAAACAGTCTACGGTCGCCCCAAGTTCAACAGCCTGCTAGAGCAATATCCGATCAGACAGGATCGCTTTAGCGATCAACTAATCGGATGAAATTGCTCTAGCATCATGATTCTAGAGCATCTTTATCGGCCCGGTGAATCGCATCAGCGATTCCGTCCGGTCCGATGATGCTCTAGCCGCGCGAGGTCACACCAGCGCTTGTTTGTGGGAGCGCCCGCGTGCGAGACAGGCGTCATGATTTCCGTCGTCATTCCGACTTTGAATTCCGAGCGCACGCTCCCTGAGACGCTGTCGGCATTGATCCCGGCGGCGGTGGACGGGCTTGTGCGCGAAGTCATCATCGCGGATGGCGGCTCGACGGATGGCACGCGAAAGATTGCCGAGGGATGCGGCGCCGAATTTCTGGCTGGGACGGCGGGACGGGGCATTCAACTTGCGAAAGGGGCGGCAAGGGCCCGTGGTCCGTGGCTATTGTTTTTGCATTCGGATACCGTGCCGCAGGGCGACTGGATGCGTGAGATTTCGGAATTTGTGCGCGCTGTCGATCAACAGCGGCGCCCGCCTGCTGCCGCCGCTTTCCGCTTCAAGTTGGATGATCGCGGCGTCAAACCGCGCGTGCTCGAAGGGTTCGTCGCGCTCAGATGCCGGGCGCTTGGCCTCCCCTATGGCGACCAAGGTCTGCTAATTTCCAAACGGCTTTATGCTGAAGCCGGCGGATACAAAGATATGCCGATCATGGAAGACCTGGATTTGGTGCGCCGCCTTGGACGCCGCCGCATCGTACTGCTGGAGTCTTCGGCGCTAACCTCACCCGAACGCTACAAGCGTGCCGGCTACACCCGCCGGTCGGCGCGAAACCTGACGTGTTTGGCGTGTTATTTTGCAGGCGTTCCGGCTGAGCGGATAGCAGCGATTTACAACCGCGGGCCGAGTTCGTGACAGCAGCGTTTCGCCCGCGGCTTGTCATCATGTTGAAAGAGCCCAAAGCGGGACGCGTCAAAAGCCGTCTCGCGCGCGATGTGGGGGCTGTGCTCGCAACTCGGTTTTATCGTGACACCATGACGTCGGCCGTGTGGCGTCTTGGAAGCGATCCGCGCTGGCAGACACTCCTCGCTGTTAGCCCGGATTCAGCGATCGAGAGCAACATGATCAAGGCGGGCCTCGCGCGAATTCGTCAACAGAGTGGAGATTTGGGCCAACGGTTGCAGCGCGTCGTGGACGGCGTTCCGCCTGGTCCTGTTGTGATCATCGGCACAGATATACCGGGCATAACGCCCGCCGACATATGGGCGGCGTTTCGCGCGCTCGGGTCGCATGATGCTGTGTTCGGTCCGGCGACCGACGGCGGCTATTGGCTGGTTGGTTTGAAGCGGCGGCCGAGTTGCCCGCGCATATTCAAGAACGTGCGCTGGTCGACTGCTTTTGCACTTGGCGATACCAAAGCAAATCTCATAGGCCGCTCAGTGGCTGAAATTGGTGGCAAGGACGATGTTGACGATGGCCGCGATATGGCCCGCCTCGCGCACCTGGCAGGCCGGCGCATTCTTGCCGTGCGCTAAGATTTTGCGCGCCGGTGTTCTTCGAGACGCGGCATGATCTCAACGAGATTGCAGGGCCGGTGGCGCATATCGAGCTGGAATTGCAGGATGCCATCCCAGGCGTCCTTGCAGGCACCCGGCGAGCCGGGCAGGCAGAAAACATACGTGCCCCTGGCGACGCCCGCACACGCGCGCGACTGCATCGTGGATGTTGCTACCTTTTGGTATGACAACATGTGGAAGAGGATCGCAAAGCCTTCCATCTCTTTTTCAAAAAGCGGTTTGACCGCTTCCGGCGTGACATCGCGGCCCGTGAATCCCGTGCCGCCTGTTGTGATCACGCAGTCGATTTGGGGATCGGCGATCCAGCCTTCGACTTTGGCGCGAATGGCCGCCTGATCGTCCTTGACGATGGCGCGATCGGCTACCGTGTGGCCGGCGGATGTCACGCGTTCCGCCAGCACGTCGCCGGATTTGTCTTCGCTCGCGCTACGTGTGTCCGACATCGTCAATATGGCGATGCGGATAGGGATAAACGTGTGCGTTTCGTCTATGCCAGCCATGACCTGCCCTCAAACACTTAGTAAGACGGGCAGTGTCGCGCGTCTCGCGGCGTCCGTAAAGCCTCGGGGCCGATAGGCGGAAATTAAGCAGCTTCGAGTTCGCTGCGGGCTGTCTTGGCCTTGACCGGAACGCAGAAATCCGAGCGCAACTCAGCAGCCGCGATCCGGCGCGGATCATCCAGATAGATTGTTACGACCGGACGCTTGTCGTCGAGCATCAGTCCTGACGGCACTTCGAAGGCGGCGTGAAACGTGGAGTCTTGGTTGTAACGATCGTAACCGCCGGTCCTGCGCTCGCGAACATAGGAACCACCAGGAAGCGTTTGTACGCCAAGTTCGCGGATAGCGCGCTCTTCGAATATCGGCTCGAGCTCGACGCACGCGTCGTAGCGGCATTTGTCAGCGCCAACGATGTTGGGGTTGTCGCGGGCCAAGCCATAGCCACGTCCGAACGATGAGTTGAAGCCGTGCTTATCGAGCCAGGCAAACATCTTTTCCCAAGCGGCTGGAATAGTCGTCGCATACGGTCCGGTCACACGCACGAGCGTCAACCGTGCCGGCCGCAAATACAGCAAACCGCTTTTCATGTCTTTTACTCGCTTCTACGCTGCATCACGCACGTGCGATGTCTTGCACCGCTGCGGCCCATCATGCGCCGAAGAAGCTCAGGTGTATTTAAGCGGATGCGTAAAATTTTATCTATTCGAGCGGAATTCGATTCAAATTTGAAATGAAATTGGAGGTAGGGACAAATAACTCTTAAAAAATCACGTGCTGAGTCTGGCCTTTAAAGCCAACAAATCTTGCCATGCCATCTGTTTCGCAGCAGGCGTGCGCAACAGATAGGCCGGGTGCAGCGTTGCCATGGCAGAAACTTTGACCCCTCCGATTTCGATTTCGCGCCATTTGCCGCGCAGGCGCATGATGCCGTCCGCGACACCCAAAACTTCCTTGGCTGCGGCGCCTCCAACCGCAATCACGATCTCAGGTGCGACGAGTTCCATTTGCCGTTCCAGAAACGGACGGCAGGCTAGAGCTTCTTGAGGCGTTGGTGTGCGGTTTCCCGGCGGGCGCCAATAAACAATATTGGTGATGTGGACGTCGGCTTCGGTGAGGTTGATGGCCGCCAGCATCTTGTCGAGCAATTGGCCGGCGCGTCCGACGAACGGTTTGCCTTCAATGTCTTCGTCGCGGCCCGGGGCTTCGCCGATGATCATCAGTTTGGATTTAGCCGCACCCCGATAGAAGCAGAGATTGGTTGCGGTGGCTTTGAGTGTGCAGCCGTCGAATGCTTTCAAGGCCGCGCCGAGGCTTTCGAGGCTGGTCGCGGCGCGGGCGATGCGGCGCGCGTCGGTTTCGGCAGCGCTGGGTGCCAGCGGTGTTTGCGGCCGGACTGGCGCTTCGACGCGCAGGGCGGCAGGGGGTGGCGATGATCGTGCCACGATGGGCTGGGGTGGTATTGAGACGCCTGATGGCACTTGATTGGCCGGGCGTTCTTGTGTTGGCTCTTGCGATCGTTCTTGTGATCTTTCATGTGATCTTTCTGGCCAGGCAAAATCAGCCCCAGGGGCAACGGGACCACGCGCCAGCCAGTCAACCGGCGTCTCGCCCAGGACCGCGTCGGCGCCCATGGCGCGCTGCCAGTCAAGCAGGGCGAGCAATTCTTGCTGTTGGAAGCTGGTGGTCATCGGGGCCAGTATAGCGGTTGCTCGCTCACAGCAAAAGCAATTGAAGTGCTGCTGCCACTGTCGCAGGTGACGCGCCGTGCTTGACGCTTTGGTCTCTCCGGCCCTAATCGGGATTTAGGAACTTCAGACAGGACAAGAGCAATTATGGCACGCAATGGCGCCGAGCTGCCAACCCGGGAAGCAATGGACTTCGACGTCGTGATTGTTGGCGCGGGGCCAGCTGGTCTTTCGGCCGCGATCCGCCTGAAGCAGCTAGCGGCCGACGCTGGCAAAGAGATATCCGTTGTCGTGCTCGAAAAGGGCTCGGAAGTTGGCGCACACATACTCTCGGGCGCTGTCATCGACCCCGTTGGCCTCAATCGCCTGATCCCGGATTGGAACGCCAAAGGCGCGCCAGTTGATACAGTTGTTACCGAGGACCGCTTTCTCCTACTTGGCCCATCTGGCGATATGACACTGCCGAACTGGCCGATGCCGCCGTTGATGAAAAACCATGGCAATTACATCGTCAGCTTAGGCGCATTGTGCAAATGGCTGGGCGAACAGGCGGCGGAACTTGGCGTTGAGATTTACCCCGGATTTGCAGCCTCCGAAGTACTCTATGATCAAAAGGGCGCCGTCGTTGGCGTCGCGACCGGCGACATGGGCGTCGATCGCGAGGGTCACGCGAAGGACAGCTTCGTGCGCGGGATGGAGTTGCACGGTAAGTATACTCTGATCGCAGAAGGCGCGCGCGGCTCTCTCAGTAAGGTCTTGATCAAGAAGTTTGGGCTCGACAAGGGCCACGAGCCACAAAAATACGGCATTGGGCTCAAGGAGCTCTGGCAGGTGAAGCCGGAAAACCACCGTCCGGGTCTCGTCCAGCATTCGTTCGGATGGCCGCTCGACCACAAGACTGGAGGGGGATCTTTCTTGTACCACTACGGCGACAACCTCGTGTCGGTCGGGTTCGTGCTGCATCTGAACTACGAAAATCCGTATCTCTCGCCGTACGATGAATTCCAGCGCTTCAAGACGCACGCAGCCATTCGCGGCGTTTTTGAGGGCGGCAAACGCATCGGCTATGGCGCGCGCGCTATCACCGAAGGCGGCTGGCAATCGATGCCCGATCTCACCTTTCCGGGCGGCGCGCTTCTTGGCTGCGCGGCCGGCATGGTCAACGTGCCGCGCATCAAGGGCAGCCACAACGCCATGCTGTCGGGCATCGCAGCAGCGGACGCGTCCTTTGCCGCCATTGGCCAGAACCGCGCTCACGACAAACTCGAGGCATATGAGACGGCTGTGCGTACCGGCGAGATCGCCGCCGATCTGAAGCGGGTGCGCAACGTCAAGCCGTTCTGGTCGAAATTCGGAACCTACGCCGGCGTTGGACTTGGCGCCATCGACATGTGGCTGAACACTCTCATTCCCGGCATCGGCCTTGGCTACACCTTGCGGCACGGAAAGTCGGATGCCGAAGCGACCAAGAAGGCCGGCAAATATCAGCCGATTGCGTATCCCAAGCCTGACGGCCAGCTGACATTCGACAAGCTGACGAACCTCTCGTTCTCAGCAACAAATCACGAGGAAGATCAGCCGGTCCACCTCAAGCTTGCGGACGCCTACGTGCCGGTGGCCGTCAACTTGCCGGAATACGCAGAACCCGCGCAGCGCTATTGCCCGGCCGGTGTTTATGAGATCGTTCAAGATGCCCAAGGACGGCCGCGCTTCCAGATCAACGCCCAAAATTGCGTGCACTGCAAAACCTGCGATATTAAGGATCCAAGCCAAAACATCACGTGGGTTTGCCCCGAAGGCGGCGGCGGCCCCAATTATGCCGGAATGTAGGCAGGAATGAACTTTGCTCCGTGTCAAGGAACTGCGTCTCGCGCGAGGCACTTTGCGCGCTCGCGGTTTGTCCGGCTTGATCGCAATTTTGTGTTCAAAACGTCGCAATCTGTCCGCGAACGTGAAGTGCCTTAGAGGCGGCGATGTCAACAAACACGGCCTTGTCGAGTAACAGTGCGCGGGGCTTTCCATCTTTCTACATTTAATTGCTGGATTTTAATGCAAAGCGGGTCGCCAAGAAGCCCGTACTTTTGCTAGTCTGTCTGATGTTCAAGAATCGGCGCGCGACGCCGGGTATAAGGATCTGCTCATGCGCATGCGCCTCGGACGGTTTCTTGCTATCGTTTTAGGGGCTGCCGCGCTTTCGGCAGTAGGCCTGATAGGTGGGACAATTGCCCGGTCACCGGACGACGCAGAAATGACCCGTTCGCTGCTCGGCAACTATCTCGCTGGCCGTTTCGCGAAAGCGCAGCAGGACACCGAAAGTGCCGCTGGATTTTATGCCCGCGCGCTGGCACGTGATCCCGGCAACGAAGTGATCCTCGAGCAGGCCTTCCAGATGGAGCTGATGGCAGGCCAGTGGGAACGGGCGCTGCCGCTGGCAGAGCAACTCGCGGGCGTGCAACCAACGCACCGGATGTCGCGTTTCATGCTTGGCGTGAGATCGTTCAAAGCGCGCGACTTCGCCAAGGCCGAAGAACACTTCAAGGCCGCGTCCGAAAATCCGATCGGCGAATTGACGAGCGCTGTTGCCGTCGGCTGGACGAGATTTTCGGCAGGCGATGCCGCAGGCGCGCTGCAGGCCGTCGATCTGCCAAAGCAACCCGAGTGGGCACAATTCTATTTGCGCTATCACAGGGCACTCATCGCCGATATGGCGGGCAAGAAAAGCGAGGCGAGGGCTTCGTATGAACGCATGTTCAAGCAGGACAGCCGCACGTTGCGAACATCGCTCGCCTATGCGCAACACGCCGCCAATCAAGGAGACTACAAGCACGCACGTAAAGTTCTCAATGATCAATTTGAGAAAGCACAGGGCGAGCCCCATCCTCTCGCCCGCGACTTGCGCAACCGGATCGACGCCAGGCAGAAAATCGCAACTCTGATCGCTACACCGGCCGAGGGGCTGGCTGAAGTCTTTTACGGATTGGGCGAAGCCCTAACCGGCGAAGGCGGCGTTAGCCTTGGCACGATTTACCTGCAGCTCGCACTTTATGCCAAGCCCGATCATGCCTTTGCCCTTGCGGCACTTGCGAGCGCGGAAGAAACGGCGCGCCGCTTCGACGTCGCCATTGCGACGTACGACAAGATCCCAAAGGGCACTGCGTTGCAGAGCGCGATTGAAATCCGCAAAGCCTTCAACCTCAATTCTCTGGAAAAGTCGGAAGAGGCACAGGCGCTGCTTGAAGGCCTCACCAAGAAAGATCCGCGCGACGTGCGCCCGCTTGAGGCACTCGGCAACATCATGCGCGGGCGCAAACGCTACGCCGATGCGGTTGACTATTTCACACGCGCTATCGACATCATCGGTAAGCCTGACAGCCGCCACTGGGGCTACTATTATGCTCGCGGGACGGCTTACGAGAGATTGAAGAACTGGCCGTTAGCCGAAGCCGATTTGAAGAAGGCGTTGGCGCTGGCACCCGAACAAGCTCTCGTCCTCAACTATCTGGGCTATTCCTGGATCGACCAGGGCCGCAATATGAAAGAGGGCATGAAGCTGATCGAGAAGGCCGTTCAGCTGAAACCGGATGACGGCTACATCGTCGATAGTCTCGGTTGGGCGCACTACAAGCAAGGCAACCACAAGGATGCTGTGCGCTATCTCGAACGCGCCGTCGAGATTAAGCCGGAAGACCCAACCCTGAACGACCATCTTGGTGATGCGCTCTGGCAGGTTGGCCGCGAGCGTGAAGCCAAGTTCCAGTGGAGCCAGGCGCTGACGCTCAACCCGGAACCGGAAGATGCCGAGAAGATTAAAGTGAAAGTCGAGATCGGCTTGCCGCCCAATGCCGAGGTTAAAGCGGCGCCCAAAAACAAGCAGGCGCAGCGCGTTGATTCCCGCCGGCGCAGCGAGAACCGTTCGGGCCCGCAGCGGCGCGTTGTGGAGTAGGGTTCTGAAACGTTTGTTGCACATTTTTGAACGGGCGCCAGTGGCGCCCGTTTTCGTATGAGCCGGGCTTTGCACGCATGACCGTTTTCAAAGAGTTCGCTCCGGCCAAAATCAACCTGACGCTCAAGGTGCTGGGTAAGCGGCCGGACGGGTATCACGAGTTGGAAAGTCTCGTGGCGTTCGCAGACGTTGGCGATTGGGCCACGCTCGATATTTCGAAGCCCATTGGCGTCACGATGTCGGGGCCGTTTGCAGGTTCCATTGCGGGCGCGAACCTCGTCGAGGTGGTTTTGCGGCGGCTGGAAATCGAAGCGCCGCAGTTGCAGCTCGGCGCGGTGCACTTGGAGAAAAATCTTCCTGTTGCGGCGGGTATTGGCGGCGGGTCGGCTGATGCGGCGGCGCTGATCCGGGCGGTGCAAAGGGCTAATCCGCAACACGTGGCCAACGTGGATTGGCAGAGCGTTGCGCGCTCAATTGGTGCCGATGTGCCGGTATGTCTCGAAAGCCGCGCGGCCTGGATGACGGGGATTGGCGACACGGTTCGCGCGCTATCGGGCCTGCCGCGCTTGAGCGCGGTGTTGGTCAACCCGCTTCAGGCCATGCCACCGGATAAGACGGCGCGCGTGTTTCGCGGGCTTGGCGCCGCGCCGCTTGACGCGCATCAATCTCAATCACAGTTGACTGAGCCATTTGCCAATGCGGCCGAACTACTGGCCTTCATGAAAGAGCGCGGCAACGGACTTCAGGCGTCCGCGTGCCAAGTTGCGCCTGTGATTGCAGATATTTTGGGGGCTTTGGGCGGGATAAAGGGCTGCGCATGGGCGGCGGTTTCGGGCGGTGGGCCGACTTGTTTTGGAATTTTCGTGAGCGGGCAGAAGGACTCGGCTGACGCTATTCAGCGGGCGCATCCGGGCTGGTGGGTGGGGGCTGTCACGCTGACTTGAGCTCAATCGTTGCTCATTGCGGGCAGGTGAAGATCCCGGATAGCCGCGCTCTTTTTGCGCTGGCGACACGCGTGCCGCGCGCCTACTGCCAGCGCCGCGCGACTTCCGGGAACGCATGGCGGAGGATTGGCGCCTTGAATTAGCTCGCGCCCCCGGGCAAGCACGAGCGCAGCGAAGGGCAGAGACCCGGGGTCTTCACCAGTCGAAGTTTGCACTTGTGCTGCCTCAATGCGTGCGGCTGACACAAAACGAGATGACGCGTTCGAGGGCATCTTTTTCGCGGCTGGCGGGGAAGATGGCCAGTGCGTCGCGCGCGATCGAGCCGTAGGAACGCGCGCGTTCAAGCGTTGCATCAATGGCCTTGTGCTTTTTCATCAAGCCAACAGCCGTTTCCAAATCGCCGTCTTCGATGTCGCCTTCGGCAATCGTGCGGTTCCAGAACTGACGTTCTTCGCTTGATCCGCGCCGGAACGACAAGATGACGGGAAGCGTGATCTTGCCTTCGCGGAAGTCGTCGCCCGTTGCTTTGCCAAGGCGCTGACTGTCGCCGGCGTAATCGAGTGCATCGTCGACCAGTTGAAACGCGAGGCCTAAGTTTTTGCCATAGGATTTGAGCGCAGTCTGTTCCTCCGCCGGGCGCTGGGCAAGCGCGGGGCTGACTTCGGCTGCGGCTGAGAAGAGGGCTGCCGTCTTGGCGTTGATGATGGCGAGATATTCGTCTTCGGTCGTCGCCGTGTTCTTTGCAGCGGCGAGCTGCATGACTTCGCCTTCGGCAATGGTCGCAGCGGCATTCGACATGATTTTCAGAACCGGCAACGATCCAGCTTCGACCAACATGCGGAACGCTTGGCCTAAGAGAAAATCGCCAACCAGAACGCTCGCCTGGTTACCCCAGATCATGCGTGCTGTTTTGCGTCCGCGCCTTGTCCCGCTTTCGTCGACCACGTCGTCGTGCAAGAGCGTCGCCGTGTGCATGAATTCAACGGCTGCAGCCACGCGCACATGCCAGGAGCCGGGATAACCGCAGAGCTTGGCGGCGGCGATCGTCAGCATCGGGCGCAAGCGCTTGCCGCCGCTGTCAATCAGGTGATGGGCAAGTTCCGGGATCAGCTCGACGTCGGACACGGCCTTATCGAGAATGATGCGATTGATCGCCTGCATGTCCTCTTTGACGAGGTCCATCAGCGGTTTCAAGTCTTGCGCGCCTTCGCGCGCCTCATCGAGCGGTATAACGCGACCCAAAGTCAGGCCCCCAACATATTGATCTTGTATAATATATAGTCCGGCAGGCGTGCCAAAGCT
>JANOKW010000119.1:0-7870 GCA_031419475.1 Hyphomicrobium sp.
TAAAGTCGTCTCGAAGCTCAACCGCCGCTGCCATCCTGTTCTCCGCCCGAATTAGTTGCCCGATCCGAGACGGAATCACAGGATGACTCCCGAGGGAACCCCCGGCGCCACAAGAGTCAGCCTCAAGGAAGGTTGGTATTAGGCCCAAATGGATCCGGCCACGCAAATTCCAGATCCCATCTTCGATGCCATTGCGCAATCGGCAATCGCCGTTTTCGTGCGCGAATCCATGTGGACTTATCCACTGCTCGAAACTCTCCACGTCATCGGTCTCGCGCTCGTTTTCGGCCCTGTTCTACTGTTCGATCTCAGGGTTCTTGGATGGAACAAGGATTTCGCGGTGTCGCGCCTGCACAGAGCACTACTTCCGTGGGTTTGGACCGGATTTGCACTGAACGCGTCAAGCGGCGTTCTGCTCTTCGTCTCTGACGCCGCAGAATTCGCCGCCAACACGTCGCTGCGCTTTAAGATGGCGCTCCTTGTTCTTGCCGGCCTCAATGCCCTCTATTTCCACGCCCGAATTGCCCCCAATGTGGCCGCATGGGATCGCGAGAACAATGCGCCCACACAAGCACGCGCTTCGGCCGCGCTTTCAATTGCGCTGTGGCTGGGGATTATCACCGCCGGGCGCATGATTGCCTACATCAAGTAGAATGCAACGTCCTTATCGCGGCGCCGCTTCCGATACATCGACGAGAATGGGCGCGTTGAACTTCTTGCTGCGTGACCCATGAAAGCTGCCTTTGATGGCAACCGGCTTGCCCACCAGGCTCTCAAGCGCGCCTTGCACGGGTTCAGTCCCAGGAAAGACCTGCAGCCGCGTCGTGGCCGCAACGTTATCGAGTTCATCTTCGCCCTTGAGGCACATCGGTGCGCCGATTGTCAGAATATAAGCGCCGTTCTCAGTGGCGAGTGTACCGGCGGCTGTTGCCGGCGCGTCGGCAGACATACACGCTTCTTCAGCGACAGCCGTTCCCATGAAGATCCCAATAGCTACAAGTCCTGCAACCCATGTCTTGTCCATGTGCCCCGCTCCGCTGCTCGACTCGAAATTCGCCGCATCATCTTTTCTCTGCGTCACGAATGAGCGCAACTGCGCGCAGCAAATTATTATCAACTGTGCCTCACGCAACATCGCCCGATGCCGGAATATGCGAGAGTTTAATCGTCAAGCCTGCAGGTCCCTCTTCCCCAACGCTGGCTTACCCCTCCCGGCCCTTAAGCACCTCGAGTTCCCAAGCTCGAGGGGTTTTCTTTTTTGAGAACCCCAATCGCGTGAACCTTTGACCGGCCCCGCGCGACAGAGAAGGACCAAGTGAATGCGGACGAGCCGAAAAGTCCTGTGATCCGGTCTCCCCGGGTTCCATGAGGAACAGCGCGGCGGAAAGTGAGGTGTCAAAGTCCAGTTCGTTATCCGGCGGGAGCTCTCCCCCCCACGCCTCTCGCCCGATCCGGCCCCGGCTGCCCTCCCTCTCAGCCCCGGCCCCATGCCCCTCGCGCGCCCCCGTCGCGAGGGGCTTTTTTATTTTGTTTCAGAGTGTTAAGCGACGCGGCCTGTGCCATGAACCCGTTGTCCACAGGCGCCCGCAGCACCCAACGGAATATATTCCTCGCCGGCCCGTTCTCATCTTGTCGGTGGCACCGCTTGTCTCCCCTCAACTGGGACAGGCACCACGCGCCACAAAGCGTCTCGATTAGTATCGCGTAGATTCGAGACGGCGCAGAAGTGGAACGGGCCCCCGCAGCCTGTTCCACTTTTCTGTTGCCCTTCAGCTTACCGGGAATTTTTCCCGATTTTGCCTCCGCACTAATGCGCAACACTGTCTCTTCTCAACCCCACTTGATAACGCGGCCGTGCAGGATCACGTCTCCAACAGAGCACGGCTGAGCGTGCGAATTCTCTCAAGGAAGCAAGCAAAAGAGGCAGAGTAAACATGAATAAAATCATCACATCGTTTCTGGCAATCATGATGGCGTTCACAGCGTTCATCACGTCGTCCGATCCAGCGAGTGCCCACCGCCGCTATCGCCACGGTGGAGACGGTGTTGCCGTCGCAATCGCAGCCGCTGCCATTATCGGCGGCATCGCGGTCTCGAGAAGTCATCGCCGTCATCACCGGCGCCACTACTACTCCAACTACTATGACAATGGATATTCGGACTATTCGTATTATCCGCGTCGCCGGAGCTATTCGTCCAACTATGCCTACGGCGGCGGCTACCGGTCATACGGCTACAGATCTTATGGTCACCGCCGCGTGCACTTCGGTCATCATCGCCGGCACTGGTAGTATCGGAAGGTCTATAGAAGCAGCAGCCGGTGCTTACCATGCGCCGGTTGCTCGCGTTTTATTCCCACTCGATCGTGCCGGGCGGTTTCGACGTCACGTCGTAGACCACGCGATTGATGCCTTTGACCTCGTTGATGATGCGCGTCGCAGCGCGTCCCAAGAACCCCATGTCGAATGGGAAAAAATCGGCCGTCATGCCATCGACAGATGTCACAGCGCGCAACGCCAGCACGTGATCGTATGTGCGCCCATCGCCCATGACGCCGACGGTGCGCACCGGTAGCAACACCGCGAACGCCTGCCAGATCGCGTCGTACAATCCTGCCTTGCGGATTTCGTCGAGATAGATCGCATCCGCCTTGCGCAGAATATCCAGTTTCTCAGGCGTGATTTCGCCTGGAATGCGGATCGCGAGCCCGGGCCCCGGAAAGGGATGACGGCCGACAAATGCGTCAGGCAATCCGAGTTCGCGGCCCAACGCCCTCACTTCATCCTTGAACAATTCGCGCAAGGGCTCGACCAGCTTCATGTTCATGCGCTCGGGCAAACCGCCGACGTTGTGATGCGATTTAATCGTGACCGACGGCCCGCCTGTGAATGAGACGCTTTCGATCACATCGGGATAAAGCGTGCCCTGCGCCAGAAACTCTGCCCCGCCGATCTTTTTGGCTTCCGCCTCGAACACGTCGATGAAGTGTTTGCCAATCGCTTTGCGTTTTGTCTCAGGATCGGACACGCCCGCGAGCGCGCCGAGAAACTTCTTGGACGCATCCACATGCACGAGCGGAATGTTGTAGTGGTCGCGGAATAAGCCAACGACCTGACCGGCTTCGTCCTGGCGCATCAAGCCATGATCGACGAACACACACGTCAGCTGCTCGCCGATCGCCTCGTGAATGAGAACTGCCGCCACGGTGCTATCGACGCCGCCCGACAATCCGCAGATCACGCGGCCCTTGCCCACCTGCGCGCGGATTTTCGCGATCATCTCGCGCCGGTAAGCGCTCATCGTCCAATCTGATTTGAGACCCGCGATTTTGTGCACGAAGTTTGACAGCAGCTTCGCGCCATCCGGCGTGTGCACGACTTCGGGGTGGAACTGCACGGCGTAGAAGCGGCGCGCTTCGTCCGCCACCGCCGCGTAGGGCGCATTCCCACTTGTTGCGATAACCTTGAACCCATCGGGGAGCCGCGTGACGCGATCGCCGTGGCTCATCCAGACTTGGTGGTTCTCGCCTTTCGCCCACACGCCATCAAACAACGGGCTTGGTGTCGCCACGCTCA
This sequence comes from Hyphomicrobium sp., assembly GCA_031419475.1. Classification (GTDB taxonomy): domain Bacteria; phylum Pseudomonadota; class Alphaproteobacteria; order Rhizobiales; family Hyphomicrobiaceae; genus Hyphomicrobium_B. The sequence goes on from JANOKW010000119.1 coordinate 3,576, forward strand.
AAACGGCGCGGCCGAATTCGCGGTGATGCCCGCTTTCGACCTTGCCGCCGAGCTGCTCGCACATCGTCTGCTGGCCGTAGCAAATGCCAAACACTGGAATGCCCGCTTTGAATACCGCGTCCGGCGCTCGCGGGCTGTTCGCCTCCGTAACCGATGCCGGGCCACCCGATAGTATGACGGCTTTAGGCTTCAGCTTGGCGAAGGCGGCGTCTGCCGACTGGAAGGGGTGGATTTCGCAGTAGACCCCAGCCTCGCGCACGCGCCGCGCAATAAGCTGCGTCACCTGGCTGCCGAAGTCGATGATGAGGATGCTATCGGGATGCGTCATGGGAACGGGTTACCGGATCGTACCTTCGCCCGCAACGCTGCGCTCGGCCACAGGCTCCGCTTCATCCACGGCTTCCGGCGTGATTGCAGACAAAAACGGTCAGTTCAGCCGCCAAATCTCGAAATTCAGGGCCGTCGCCAAGGTGACCCAGGCCAGATAGGGAATGAACAGATAGGCGGCGAGGCGGTCAATGTTCCAAGCCACGCCTATGAAGGCGGCAATCGACAGCCAAAGCGCCACGATATCGCCGAGCGCCAGCCCAATCTCATGGCGGCCGAACATCAGGTACGACCAAAGCGCATTGAGGGCGAGGCCAACGCCCCAAATCGCCAGCGCGCTGCTCCACCCTGACCGGCGCCAGACCAGCCAGCCCGCTACCGCTATCATCACGTAGAGTATGGTCCACACGACTGGGAACAGCCAATTGGGCGGAGTCCATCCGGGCTTGTTCAAGGCCGCATACCATTCACCCGGCATAAACTGCGATCCGGATGCAGCTGCCGCAAAAACGATCCCGGCGAACATGGCAAGGGAAACCAGCTTAGACATCCGCACTCCTTGTCCAGATCGGCCGGATCCAGTTTAACATCTTGCTGCATTACGCACGAACGCGGCGCCTGGACTAGAACTCAAGCAGCGCGCGCCAGAATACTGATAAAGAAACCATCCGTTCCATGTTTCCCCGGCGATAGCATCAGCCCGCCGGTGCCCCCGTCAGCTGAAAAAGGCGGCTCGCCTGGCAACACTTCGCGCCACACGTCCGCATAAGGCATCAGCGAAAACGCGCCATTGTCCCTCAGGAATGCCGCAACCTGCCCGCTATTTTCTTCCGGCAGGATCGAACACGTCACATAAATCAAGCGCCCGCCCTGCTTCACGAGACGCGCGGCATCTTTCAGAACTTCGCGCTGCTCTTTGAGCCGGTTGAGCACCGCTTCAGGCTTCAACTTCCATTTGGCATCGGGCCTGCGCCGCCATGTGCCAGATCCCGTGCACGGCGCATCGACCAGCACGCGATCAAATTTCGCTGCCAGCGCGCCGAGCGCTTGTTTATCCCCGCCGCGCAGGATCTGGATGTTGCGCAAGCCCGACCGGTGCACGCGATCAAAGATCGGTTTCAAGCGCAGGCGGTCTTCGTCATAGGCGTAGATTTGACCTTTATTCTGCATGGCCGCAGCAACAGCCAGTGTCTTGCCGCCAGCGCCAGCACAAAGGTCCATGACGTTCATTCCGGGACCCGCACCAACCATCAGGGCCGCCAGCTGGGAACCTTCGTCTTGAATCTCGAACCATCCCTGTTGAAACGCGGCTTCGGCCTGAAGATTGGGCGTCCGGCCAGCGCCCGTGGGCGGGGACACGCGCAAGCCGATCGGCGAGTGCGCGCAGACTTCAGCGCCAAACTCCGCCAGCTCCTTCAAAACAATGTCCCGCGTGGACTTCAGCGTGTTGACGCGCAGGTCAGCAGGCGCGCGCCGCGACATAGCTTGGCCTTCGGCAACGGCACTTGCGCCGTAGACCTCATTGAAGCGCGGCCAAAGCCACTCTGGGATATCGGCGCGCACATGATCGGGCGCGTCGTCGAGCGCGCGAGTTAACCCGCGCTTTTCAACATCACTCAACTCTGCGGGCGCGTGGCCTGATCCATCGCAGGCAGCAATGACGGCGCCGGGCGTGATACCGAGCGCCGACGACGCAGCCCCCAGCGCCAGTGCACGGGCACCGTCAGATTCAAACGCCCAACGGATCGAAGCGCGGCGGCGCAGCGCGTCATACACCAGCCCGCCAATCGCATTGCGATCACCCGAGCCCGCAAAGCGGTGCGCCTTGCCCCATGCCGCAAGCGCGAGCGCGATGGGCTGATGCCGGTTCAAAACATCTTCCAAAACTTCGATCGCGGCTGCGATCCGTGCGCCGGTTTGCATCTCTTATGCGCCGCCTGCTGCGACCAGCCATGCGAGCCGCGCCCACATCACCCAAACAATGGTCGAACCCAATAAATAGACAAGAAAGCGATGTTCGATTTTGTTGTAGGTCGTGAAAACTCCAGCGTGAACAAGACGCGAAATCGCAAACGCCCAAGCGAGCGCCAGCATAATCCCGTCGGCCGCGCCCGCGATCAGTGCAAACGCCACTACCGCATAAAACAGCATCGGCATTTCAAGCTGATTGTGAAACGCATTCGAGACAACGCCTGCACGCTCCGGCCAAACGGGCTTCGCGCCTGCATGCTCGCCGCGCTTGACCGCGCCAGCGCGCACCGCCGCCAAGCGTTCGCGCCCCATCCACATCTGCAGCACGAACGTCAGCAGCACCTGCACGAACACGGGATAGAGAATACTCAAATCCTTCATCACCAATCCTCAGCCGCCGCCGCCCGGATAATTCGGGCTTTCGCGCGTAATCAACACGCCGTGCGCGTGGCTCTCGCGGATACCGGCGGGAGAAATGCGCACGAACTTCGCGCGCTTCTGGAAATCGCCAATGGTCTTCGCGCCAAGATATCCCATGCCCGCGCGCAAGCCGCCAACCAGCTGATGCACGACCGAATCCATCGGCCCCTTATAGGGAACTTGTCCCTCAATGCCTTCGGGTACGAGTTTCAGCGTATCGCGCACTTCCGCCTGGAAATAGCGGTCCGCCGAGCCGCGCGCCATTGCACCGACTGAGCCCATACCGCGATAAGACTTATACGTGCGTCCCTGATAGAGATATGTTTCGCCCGGCGCTTCATCAGTGCCAGCCAGCAGCGAACCCACCATGACGCACGAGGCGCCCGCCGCAATCGCTTTCGAAATATCGCCAGAGTAGCGAATGCCGCCATCAGCAATAATCGGCACGCCCGAGCGCCCGGCTTCGTTGGCGCAATCCATAACGGCCGTTAGCTGCGGCACGCCAACGCCCGCAACGATGCGCGTCGTGCAAATGGATCCGGGACCAATGCCAACCTTGATCGCGTCCGCGCCCGCATCGATCAGCGCCTTCGTGGCGTCGGCCGTTGCCACGTTGCCAGCGATCACCTGCACGCTATTCGACATTTTCTTGATGCGCGCAACCGCCTCGATCACCTTGATCGAATGGCCATGCGCCGTATCGACCACAATGACATCGCATCCGGCCGCAATCAGCCGTTCCGTGCGTTCGAAACCATCATCGCCAACCGTTGTTGCCGCCGCGACGCGCAATCGACCTTGGGCATCTTTGCAGGCGCTCGGGTGCTTGGCGGCCTTTTCGATATCTTTCACCGTAATGAGGCCGATGCAGTGATAGGCATCGTCCACCACGATGAGCTTTTCGATGCGATGACGATGCAGAAGCTTTTTGGCGTCGGCCTGCGAGATCGCGCGTTTGACAGTGACGAGATTGTCTTTCGTCATCAACTCGGAAACGGGCTGATCCAAATTGGTCGCAAAGCGCACGTCGCGGTTCGTGAGAATGCCGGCGAGCTTGCCGCCTTTTTCAACAACAGGAACACCTGTGATGCCGTTCTTCGCCATCAGCGCGAGCGCGCCGCGCAGCGTCATCGCCGGGTCAATCGTGACGGGATCGAGCACGATGCCGCTCTCGTAGCGCTTCACCTGTGCAACGTGCGCTGCCTGATCGTCGATCGAGAGATTGCGATGCAGAACGCCGATGCCGCCTTCCTGCGCCATGGCAATGGCAAGGCGAGCTTCCGTCACCGTATCCATCGCTGACGAAATCAGCGGGATATTGAGCTTGATCGATTTGGTCAGTCTCGTTGTGACATCCACCTGCCCCGGCATGACCTCGGAAGGTCCGGGCACCAGAAGTACATCGTCGAAAGTGAGGGCGATCCCCGAATCGAGCAGGAATGGGCTCGCGGCCATGCATCTTCTCCAAGTTCTCTGGGGGCGACACGTTCTAAGCCCCAGGGGCGAACAAATGTCGTGCGGGCTATATCACCAAGATTCAGGGAGGGGAAGCCGCCCTAAGCCGCGACATTCACGGT
>JANOKW010000120.1:0-9639 GCA_031419475.1 Hyphomicrobium sp.
CCCCGATTGTCGTGTCACGTTTGCTGAAGCGCACAATGTTCGAAGATCGGTAAGGCATGTGTTTTTCTGCTGAAGGCAGTTTTGCGTCGGCCGCCGTCCTCATACCGGCTGGCACGTTTGCAATGCGCAAAGCGTACCGACGAGATATTCGCTACCTGCCGTTTGCGATTTTACCGCTGCTATTTGGCCTACAGCAGTTCTTCGAAGGCATGGTTTGGACCGGCGGCAGGTTGGCTGACCCCGGCGGGGTCGAGCAGTTTTCGCTGGCGTACATGTTCTTCTCTTGGCTCGCATGGCTTGTGTGGGTTCCATATTCAACGTACTTCCTGGAGCCATGCGGCCGGCGTCACATCTATTTGCTTCTGGCGATTCTCGGCGGAATGCTCGGCGCGCTGCAGTACGGCCCGTATTTTGCGCACGATGGCTGGCTGGTCACGAAATTTTTGGACCACGCCATCAGTTACCAAGGCACGCACTTGCTGGACCTCGTCGTGCGTTATGAGTTCACATACCTGCTGTACGTGTTCGTGATCATAGCGCCGCTCGTCACGTCCTCAACCAAGGACGTCAACATATTCGGATATCTCGTTGGGCTTGTCTTGTTCATCACATTCGTCTTTTTCAAGTTTGCATACATTTCGGTTTTTTGTTTCGGCGGAGGGATCATGTCGCTTTTCATTGTCTACATGATCTCGCGCAATGACGAGAAACTGCCAGCTTACCACAATGTCGGGACTGCACCTGTGTTTGAAGTGAATTGAGGAGCGCGTCGGATTTTAGAGTCGGGCGATATGACTGAGACACACGACCACATACTTCAGACTCGGCGAAGGTAGAGAGCGATGACGACAATCAATCTACATGTCGGCGAATTGCTGTCGCCGCTCGGTGCTCTTGGCGTCGAAAAGCAGTTGTCGAAGCTCGGCGGCGTGACGTCAGTGGAAGTCAATCAGGTTTCCGGCAGCGCGACGGTCAAATACGACGAAGCCAAGATATCGCCCGCAGACATCGAGAGTGCCATCGAGCAATGCGGTCACCACTGTGGGGGCGAGCTTAAACCCTCCCATTTATGTGAACCACGCGCGTCATCGCCGGCCAGCAAGCAGCCTCCGGCGAAGGCCGACGCGAACGATGGCGAACATGACCATGCTGCCATGCGCCAGGGCGCCCGTCCAGCGACCGATGCGCCTGCAGCCGCGCGCAAACCGGAAGTGGCTCCATCGACGGCGGCTAATCACAAGGCGCATGGCGTAGGCAACAACGACGCTATGGCTGCGGAGATGGGCCACGGCAGCGGTGCCGACATGCAGTCTATGGTCCTCGACATGCGCAACAGATTCCTTATTGCGCTCGGCTTCACCGTGCCGATCTTCTTCCTGTCTCCGATGGGAATGGACTCGATTAAAATCTCGCCACCCTTCGGCCTTCGGCTCGATCTCGTGCTGTTCGTTCTGGCCAGCGGCGCCATCCTCTATCCGGTCTGGCCCTTCGTCGTTGCAGCTTATCGTGCACTTAGAAACGGCGTTGCCAACATGGCGGTGCTGGTCGTCCTCAGTGTCGGGACCGGCTACCTGTTCAGCGTTGGGTCGACGTTCATTTACGGCGGCGAGCAGTTCTACGAGGCGGCGGCGCTCCTGCTGGTCTTCATCTTGCTCGGACACTGGCTCGAAATGCGGGCAAGGGCAGGCGCGTCGGAAGCCATTCGCGCGCTTATGGATTTAGCGCCGCCAAAGGCAAACGTGCTGCGTGACGGCAAGGAGCTCGAGGTACCGACAGCCGAGATTACTTCCGGCGAGACGGTCGTAATCCGGCCGGGGAACAAGATCCCGGTCGACGGGACAATCACCGAAGGCGCGTCCCTGGTCGATGAGTCGATGCTTACGGGCGAATCGATGCCTGTCGACAAAAAGATCGGCGATGCGGTCATCGGCGCAACGATCAACAAAAGTGGCACGTTCCAGTATCGCGCAACCAAAGTCGGCGCGGACACCGCTCTCGCCCAAATCGTCAAGCTCGTACAGGAAGCACAGAACTCCAAGGCACCGTCGCAACTCTTAGCGGATCGCGCGGCGCAATGGCTGGTGCTTGCCGCCGTCGCCACTGGTCTGCTCACCTTCGTCGTCTGGTATTGGTGGATCGGCCAAACCCTGCTTTTCGCCCTCAGCCTCGCCATCACCGTCTTCGTGATCGCCTGCCCCGATGCGCTTGGGCTGGCAACTCCTATGGCCATCATGGTCGGAACCGGGCTCGGCGCCAAAAACGGCATCCTGTTCAAGAACGCGTCGGCGCTGGAGGACGCAACCAAGCTGAATGTTATCATCTTCGACAAGACCGGCACGCTCACGATGGGCAAGCCTGAAGTGGTGGACTTGGTGGTTGCATCCGGCGTCACCGAAGACCAACTGCTGTCTGCGGCCGCAAGCGTGGACGCCGGTTCGGATCATCCGCTGGCTCAAGCGATCTTACGCCGGGCCGAGAAAGTGAAAGTACCCAAGGCGACCGGATTCAAGAATATTGAAGGCAAGGGCGCGCAAGCTGACGTTGAAGGCAAGACGGCCTTCCTCGGCAACAAGCTGCTAATGACAGAAAACAAGATTGACCTCGGCGAACTTGGCGCAAAATCCACGGAATTGCAGGGCGCGGGACGAACGGTCGTTCACCTCGCACTAGACGGCAAGCTCGTAGGATTGATCGCCATCGCCGATGCTGTGAGACCGACGGCGATTGAGGCGGTCAAGGCGCTGCGCGCCAGCGGCGTTGAGGTCATCATGCTGACCGGTGACAATCAAGGTACGGCGGAGCGAATCGCCAAGGGCCTCGGGATCGACAGAGTGTTCGCCGACGTTCTGCCCGGAGACAAGGCAAGCAAGGTCAAGGAACTCCAGGCCCAAGGCAAGAAGGTCGGCATGGTCGGCGACGGCGTCAACGACGCGCCAGCTTTGACCCAGGCTGATGTCGGCTTCGCCATTGGTGCCGGCACCGATGTGGCGATGGAGAGTGCAGACATCGTGCTCATGAAAAGCGATCCTTTCGATGTGGTTGGCGCCATCGAGCTGTCCCGAGCAACGCTTAGGAAAATGCAACAAAACCTCTATTGGGCTGTCGGCTACAATGTCGTTGCCTTCCCGCTCGCCGCTGGCGTGCTTTATCCCTTCCTGCTCAGCCCGACCATCGCTGCCATTGCCATGTCCGGCAGCTCGGCGATCGTCGCGATCAATGCCCTGATGCTGAAGCGGACCAAGCTGACGGGTATCCGCAGCCAGTACGCTTCAGCCCCCACGCCAACGCCATCGATAGCCCCCACCCCAGCGTTGGCGGCATCATGATCAATCACGCGCCATACTACCGAATACGATCCGTAAGCTTGCGGGAGCCGGGATCAACATGAAGCATCTGAGTATTGTCGGCAAGATTAAGTTGGTGCTGGGTTGAAATCATCCAGGCACTTTTGGACAGCATCGTTACGATCCCATCTTTTTAAGAAGGAAAACACAATGACCGAAGTAAACCGGACCGCGTCTCCATCGACGCTCAGTTACAAGCGCAGCGCCTCGACCGGCGCGTTCTCAACGCTTTTGCTTTTCGTGCTTTGCTGGCTAGGAATTTTCATTGGGCTACCCCTCGTTCTTAGTCATGCCTTCGTTGGACTGTTCACGGTGGAGCCCGCGGGTTCGCCCTCGTCACTCTTGATCGGCGCCTTGTCCGCATTTCTGTCCGGCGGCGTCGCTGGGGTGATCATTGCCCACTGCTATAATCTAGCTGGGAGATTTTTCGGCGAGTAGCTGGCTTCGACTGCCGCGCGAATATTCTATGAGTCACTTCGGCCTGAACTGAGAAAGTAAGAAATGCCCAGCGATGCGCCCGAGTCCCCAACAATTGCCGGTCTCCGTCAAACCGACGCCGAAGTAAGATTGCATAATGAGGGATACAACGAACTGCCGAGGGCCGGGCAGCGGACGGCCCTGCGCATCGTGCTTGAGGTTCTACGCGAGCCGATGTTGATTCTGTTGCTTGCTGGTGGCGTGATCTATCTGGCGCTCGGGGACCTGAAGGATGCGCTCATCCTTCTCGCCTTTGCAATCATGTCTGTTTCGATCACGGTGGTACAGGAGGCGCGCACCGAGCGCGTTTTAGAATCGCTACGCGACCTCACAAGCCCTCGTGCGTTGGTCATTCGCGATGGAGAGCGTAAGCGCATCGCTGGCCGTGAAGTTGTGCGCGGAGATTTCATCGTGCTCAATGAGGGTGATCGCGTCCCGGCAGACGCGGTTCTCATTCAAAGCGCCGACATGCAAGCCGACGAATCGCTGCTGACGGGTGAGTCAGTTCCCGTGCGCAAGATCGCCAATACGGACGCTGCCTCACTCAAGGCGCAACGCCCTGGCGGTGACGATCTATCAATCGTGTTTTCCGGGTCGCTGGTCGTGCGCGGCACTGGAATTGCTGAGGTGACCGCAACGGGTGTGCGCAGCGAAATCGGCAAGATCGGCCAGTCGCTCACAGCTCTAGAAACTGAGCCTCCGCGCTTGCAGCAGCAGACCCGCAGGCTTGTGCGATTGTTCGCAATTGCCGGAGGTGCAGTCAGCGTTATCGCTGTCTTGCTGCATGGCATGTTACGTGGCGGCTGGTTCGAGGCGATGCTCGGTGGCATCGCGCTCGGCATGTCGATGATGCCAGCAGAGTTTCCAATCGTGCTCACCGTCTTTATGGCAATGGGCGCGTGGCGCATTTCGCAGGCCCGGGTATTGACCCGGCGCGCTTCGGCCATCGAACGCTGGGCTCGGCAACCGTCTTGTGTACCGATAAGACGGGCACTCTGACCGAGAACCGGATGTCCATCGTTGAGTTACGGCTCAAGGATGGCAAAACTTTTAAGTTGAAAAAACTGTCTGGAGAAAAGCTACCGGAAGTCTTTCATGACTTGGCGGAGTTTGGGCTTCTCGCCAGCGCAAAAGAACCCATCGACACAATGGATAAAGCTTTTCATATCCTGGGCCATGAGCACTTGCTATCATCCAGACATTTGCACGGCTCGGATTGGACGCTCGCGCACACCTATGGACTTCGCCCCGGCCTCCTCGCCATATCGCAAATTTGGACGACGGCTGAATCAGGCCAAGAGAACGCCGTTGCAGCCAAGGGCGCACCGGAAGCCATTGCCGGACTTTGTCATCTCGGTGCCGCAGATCTCACTGCGCTAACGCAGTCGGTAGACGTGATGGCCGCTGAAGGTTTGCGTGTATTGGGGGTTGCCCGCGCCGCATACGCCGGGACAACATGGCCGGACTCTCAGCATGATTTCAACTTTGAATTCTTAGGACTCGTTGGTCTAGCCGATCCGTTGCGGGCGAGCGTTCCAGAGGCAGTGCGTGACTGCCGATCAGCTGGCATCAAGGTGGTCATGATCACTGGCGACTATCCAGCGACGGCTAAGGCTATTGCGGCGCAAGCAGGCATCAACGCGGCCAGCATTGTGACGGGTGCAGAGCTCGAAAAACTCGACGACGCGGAACTCGCCCAGTGCGTGCGTGCCGTGACCGTGTTTGCGCGCGTTATGCCAGAGCAGAAGCTGCGAATTGTCAATGCCCTGAAGGCCAGCGGCGAGATCGTTGCGATGACCGGCGATGGTGTCAACGATGCGCCTTCGCTCAAGGCGGCACATATCGGTATTGCCATGGGCGGACGCGGCACAGATGTGGCGCGAGAGGCGTCGTCGATTGTTTTGCTGGACGACGATTTTGACTCGATTGTCTAGGCAATCCGGCTCGGGCGCCGAATCTACGACAACCTTCGCAAGGCGATTGGCTTCATCTTTGCTGTGCATGTGCCAATTGCTGGTTTGGCGCTCTTACCGTTACTGTTTGGACTGCCTATTTTATTCGGGCCCATGCACATTGCGTTCTTGGAGATGGTGATCAATCCGGTCTGCTCGCTCGTGTTCGAGGCTGAGACGGAGGAGGACGATGTCATGCGCCGCGCACCGCGTGACCCTAATGAGCAGCTGTTTTCGCGACAACTCATCGGATGGAGTCTCTTGCAAGGCACAATCGCCTTCGTCCTCTTAACAATCATATACCTCGCCGCATTGCACAGAGGCATGCCTGAAGCTGAAGTTCGAGCCTTGACGTTCTTTTCTCTGGTCATGGCAATTGTTGGTTTGATAATTGTCAACCGGTCCTTCAGTGCCTCATTGGCCGTGGCAATCAGCAGGCCCAATCCAGCGTTGGCGTGGGTTCTTTTTTCCGTCGCTGCAATGCTATCCCTAACGCTACTTTTTCCATTCGCCAGCGAACTCTTCCGCTTTGGACCGCTGCACATACCCGATTTGGCGCTGACCTTCGCTGCCGGCGTGGTCTTGCTGGTCTCACTCGAGTTCTTAAAGCCACACTGGTACGACCGGCTGCAGTCTTAAACTTTAAAACAGCGGTTACCCAGGGAACTAAAGAGGCTCCGGCGGGCTTGTACTGCTGGGCATCTACGCCCTGCTAAGATTGTGAGATCACCGTGAAAACTATCCTTTTTGCATCAGTAGCGTCTGTGCTCGCAACTGCCGCCGCACTCGCTGCAGACCCAGCCCCCATGCCTTGCATGGATATGAAGCCGGGTATGGGAATGAAAATGATGACTCCCGACCCAAGCGATTCCGCGTCCACCAAAGATTACAAGGCTGCCATGGCCAAAATGATGGACGGCATGCCGATGATGAAATTTACCGGCGACGCCGACGCAGACTTCATGAGCCACATGCGAGCACACCATCAAGGTGCCATCGAAATGGCTAAAGTTGTTCTCGCTAATGGCAAGGATCCCGAAGTCAAAAAACTGGCACAGGACATCGAAACGGCGCAACAGAAAGAAATTGTCGTGATTGATGCCTGGCTGAAGACAAAAGCAAAATAGCCCAGCTTATTGACACAGCTGATTTGACCGGCGCAAGCAGACGAACCCTCATACTGATTCAAAGTGTCGAACAATCTAAACTCTGAAGGAGTGACTGAGATGGGCGGTTTTGAAGGAATGGGTTGGGGGATGGGTGGATTAGGTGGACTTGGCATGGTCTTGTTCGTCGTGCTCGTGGCGGCTATTGTTGCCCTGGCCGTCCAACGCCGGAACTCGTGATCCGCACAAACCACGACCCAGCCCGGCCGAGGCCATACAAGGGGTCACTCGCTGCTTTGATGGCTCTACGGACCCACCAATGCCGCTGTAAAGGTCGCCCAAGCATAGGCGCTACGGGTCAGCGGATACGGCGTGGCCGCCAATTGCGGGCAAGCCGCAGATGAGTAGCACGCTCAGCCCTCTCGCCGGTAAACCAGCGCCACTTTCGGTGCTGATCGATGTCTCAGCGCTTCTCGCAGCCTACTTCGACCTGCGCCCCGATGCCAACGTACCCGCGCAGCGCGTTGCGTTCGGCACGTCTGGACACCGAGGCAGTTCGTTCGAGCGCAGCTTCAACGAATGGCATGTGTTGGCGATTAGCCAGGCGATCTGCGAATATCGCAAAAGCCGGAGCATAGACGGCCCGCTCTACATCGGCATCGATACCCATGGCTTATCGCAACCGGCGTTCGAGACCACATTGGAGGTTTTGGCCGCCAACGGCGTAGAAACGATGATCTCCAAGGACGGCGAATTTACGCCGACGCCGGCGGTGTCGCATGCGATCCTCGTCCACAACCGTGGCCGCACCTCGGGGCTGGCGGACGGCATCGTCATCACGCCGTCGCACAATCCGCCCGGCGATGGTGGCATTAAATACAACCCGCCCAATGGTGGCCCGGCCGATACCGGCATCACAGGTTGGATCGAGGATCGCGCCAATGTTCTGCTGGCAGGCGGTATCAACGAGGTGCGACAAATCCCAATTGCGCAGGCGCGTTGCGCCGCGACCACGCACCATCATGATTTTCTCGAAACCTACGTGAGTGATCTTGGACATGTAATTGACTTCGATGCGATCCGCAGCGCGGGTATCCGCATGGGCGTCGATCCGCTTGGCGGTGCTGGCGTCCACTACTGGGCGCCGATTGCCGAGCGCTACGGGATCGATCTCACTGTAATCAGCGAGGGCGTCGATCCAACCTTCCGCTTCATGACCGTGGACTGGGATGGCAAGATCCGCATGGACCCATCCTCGACTTACGCAATGCAGCGCTTGATAGACATTAAGGACTGCTACGATATCTCGTTCGCTTGCGATCCTGACCATGACCGGCACGGCATCGTCACCCGCAGCAGTGGATTGCTGCCACCCAATCACTACCTCTCGGTGCTAACCAATTATTTATTCCAGCATCGGCCGCAGTGGAGCCCGGCGGCAGCGGCCGGCAAGACCGTGGTCAGCACTGCGCTGATCGATCGGGTGGCAAAACGGCTGGGGCGCAAGCTCTATGAGACGCCGGTCGGCTTCAAGTGGTTCGTCGACGGCCTGTTAAACGGCTCAGTTGGCTGTGCTGGTGAGGAAAGCGCCGGCGCCTCATTTCTGCGCAGGGACGGCACGGTGTGGACCACAGACAAGGACGGCATTGTGGCGGCGTTGCTGTCGGCAGAAATCATGGAGCGCACCGGCCGCGATCCCGGCGACCTCTATCGAGACCTCGTCCGCGAATTAGGCGAACCTTTTGCCGATCGCGTCGAAGCGCGGGCTGCGCCTGAACAAAAAGTCAGGCTGGCAAAACTGTCGCCGAAGCAGGTACAGAGCACCGAACTGGCTGGCGAGAAGATCGAAAACGTCCTCGATCATGCGCCGGGTAACAACGCACCGATCGGCGGCCTAAAGGTAATCACCGCCAATGGCTGGTTTGCTGCACGCCCCTCCGGCACCGAAGACATCTACAAAATCTATGCGGAGAGCTTCAAAGACGAGGCGCATCTGCAATCAATCTTGGAGGAAGCGCAGAGCATCGTTGATATAGCGCTTACTGCTTTGTGACACAGAGAATTTGGAAAAATGCAGCCAGACATTCCCATTAAAAGTCAGTTGAAGGCTTCACAAAGCGCAATCGCGTTGGCGAGTTCGATTCTGACGATCAATGGCGGTTCGTCCAGTATCCGGTTCGCGGTGTACGAGGCGGGCGAACCCCTGCGGCAGCGGCTTGCCGGCAAAATCGATAGGATCGGTCTCAGCGGCACGACGTTTTCGTTCAATGGCGCATCCGGAAAATACCACGATAGCCGCGCCATCGAAACTGGCGGTCGCAGTTCTGCGGTTGCATTTCTCCTAGACTGGCTCGAAACGCAGCAGGATTTTGCTTCAGTCAAAGCCGTGGGGCACCGGGTCGTGCATGGGATGGGGCACAACGTACCCGAGCGCGTCACGCCAGCGCTGCTAACTGAATTGCACCGCATCACCCCGTATGACCCTGAGCATCTGCCGCTTGAGCTCGAATTAATCGAGACAATCCTCCAACGCCATCCGGCATTGCCTCAGGTGGTGTGCTTTGACACGGCTTTTCACCGCACAATGCCAAGGGTTGCCAGCATTTTGCCGATCCCACGACGCTACGAAGCGGCGGGTGTTCGCCGCTATGGCTTCCATGGTTTGTCCTACGAGTTCCTGATGGAGGAACTCGTAGGCCTCGAAGATCCGGCGTCAACGAAGGGGCGCGTGATCCTCGCCCATCTCGGCAATGGCGCAAG
>JANOKW010000121.1:0-13261 GCA_031419475.1 Hyphomicrobium sp.
CGAAATCGAAATCGCCAAACAAGCTGGGGCAGACATCGCCGTTTCGGGCTTTGCCGATAAGCTGTCAGACGCATTGATCAGCCTCCAGCTCTTCGTCCGCGACGTCAAAACCGGGCAAATGACGAGGGCCATGTCCGCTGAGATCCGCGGCAACACAGACGAACTTTGGCTTCACGGAATCCGCTGGTTGTGGCGGAACCGCTTCAATCCAGAGGAGAAAAAGAATTGATCGTCAATCGCAGGCAGACGTTGGCCGTCGCTGGCAGCATCGTTGCGTCTTCTCTTTGGCCGACCGCAGGGGTTCGCGCTGAAGTTGTGCCCGTGCGCTTGACCTCTGTCAGGTTTGGCTCCGTCAGCTGGCTTATCGAGACAATTCGCAACGAAGGCATCGACAAGAAACTCGGCCTCGATCTCCAGGTCCTCGAAGTCGCAAACAATAGCGCTGCCCCAATCGCGCTGCTGTCGGGCGAGGCCGACATCATCATCAGCGATTGGACCTGGGCCATGCGTCAGCGCGCCAAGGGGCAGGATTACAAATTTGCGTCCTATTCATCGGCGCTTGGCAGTCTCATGGTGCCGAAGGACAGCCCCATTAAGACGCTCGCGGATCTTGAGGGAAAGAAAATCGGAGTTGCCGGCTCCGGCATTGACAAGAGTTGGATCCTTCTCCGGGCCTATTCACGCAAATTGATGGGCAAAGACAAAGATATCGCTAAAACGTCAGAAACCATTTTCGGTGCGGCCCCCTTGATTACAGAGGAATTCAGAAGCGGCCGGTTGGACGCATGCCTCAATTTCTGGACCTACGCGGCGCGGCTTGAGGGAGAAGGCGCACGCGAGATCATTCGCATGTCGGATATCATCAAGGCGTTGGATATTTCCCCGCCGCCGCCGCTCGTCGGATTTGTCTGGTCGGAGAAGGCAGTACATAAGAACGCCGTGCCGATCGACTTGTTTCTTGCGGCCGTCAATGATGCTAACGCACTGCTCGCGAATTCCGAGGATGCGTGGGACCGCCTGCGCCCTCTTGTTAAACCGGCAACCGATGAAGAATTCAGCGCCATTAAGGCCTACTTTCGTTCCGGGATTACCGAACCTTGGGGCGCTGCCGAAACCGCATCTGCGGAAAAGCTGACGAATTTGCTGATTGAACTTGGAGACGAAGAACTCGTTGGCGATGGCACCCGTTTTGACCCAAACCTCTTCCACATCAAAGCTGGTTAGGCTGGCGCCACAGTGGTTTCAGGCCTTAGAGCGGCTCGCCTGGGTGGTGATGTCGTTTGCCGCTTTCGGTTTGCTGTGGCAGGCCGTTGCCATGATCGCCAACGACGCGCGTCTTTTCCCAGGCCCCGTCGCGGTCTTTCAAAACATGATCGGGCTCGCCAAGTCCGGCGCGCTCTGGTCCAACATCATCGTGACACTCGAGCGGCTGTTTTATGCCTTCGCAGCCGCGATGATCATCGGCTCGGTTATTGGCATTCTGCTTGGCATGTTCCCGCGGGCCGATAAGTTTTTCGATCCTTGGCTTATATTATTTCTCAATCTGCCAGCGATCGTCACCATTACGCTCTGCTTGATCTGGGGCGGAATGAACCAGACGGCAATCGTAACGGCGGTCGCGCTGAACAAAATTCCGAACACGGCCGTCACCATGCGCGAAGGCACGCGCAGCCTGTCGCGCGATTTGAACGAGATGGCGCAGATCTATAACTTCGGCTGGTGGAAAACGCTGCGTCACGTAACGATCCCGCAGTTAGCGCCTTTCTTTGCCGCGGCCGCGCGCGCAGGCCTCGCGCTGATTTGGAAGATTGTGCTCGTCGTTGAAGCCTTCGGCGGGAATGGCCGCGGTGTTGGCTATCAGATTTTCATCGCTTTTCAGGAATTCGATGTGGCAACTATTCTCGCCTACGCGCTGGCCTTTATCATTCTCGTGCAGATCATCGAGTCTCTGCTGCTCCAGCCGCTTCTCGCCAGGGTGAACCGATGGCGGCGATAGACAATAGCGCGAGCCGCGCCGCTGACGCGGGCAAAGGCGCGACGATCCATGTCGATGTGCGCCGCAAAATCTTTCCGGCCATCGCCGATCGAGACGCCCAGCTTGTTTTGAGCAACGTGTCGTTCGAGGTCGCTCCGCGCGAATTTCTCGTGCTGACGGGTCCGTCAGGTTGCGGCAAGAGCACGCTGCTCAACATCATCGCCGGTCTCGACAGAGACTTCGACGGTAAAATCGATCTCGGCTCTGCCCGAGACCAGATGACGTTTATCTTCCAAGCGCCGCGCCTGCTGCCCTGGCGCACTGTGCGCGAGAATATCGAACTGGTGATCCCGGAGGGCGATTCCCGCCATGCCAAGATCCCCGAGATGCTCGCCCGCGTCGGCTTGACGGACGCGGCGAGCGCGTACCCCGAGCGCATTTCGCTTGGTATGCAGCGCCGGGCGGCACTCGCGCGCGGGTTCATTCTGGAGCCGCAAATCCTGCTCATGGACGAGCCGTTCGTGTCTCTCGACGATCCGACCGCCCAAAGCCTGCGCGCACTGCTGATGGAACTCGTAAACCGCCAGCCCACGACGGTTATTTTCGTGACCCACGACCGTGCCGAGGCAATTCAACTCGGCACCCGTATCTTGCGTCTGGCGCCTGGACAGGCGAGTGTCGCGCAGGATGTGCTGGTCGCGCTCACACCCGAGCAGCGCCGCGATAGGGGTGCTGTATTGGGCGAGCAGAACCGGATTTTTGGTTCCGCCTAACGGACACAAGACAGGGTCAATCGATGTTGAGGCTTTCAAGCCGCCGCAACCCGGCATTCCTCGCGAGCGTGCGCAACGCTGGCGAAGCCATGACGGCGCTTGCGGGCGGGGCTGATATTCTCGATTGCAAGGACCCCTCGCTTGGCGCGCTCGGGGCGGTATCTCTGCCGGTCGTGCGCGAGATTGTTGCGGCCGCTGGTCTTGGTGTCACAAGTCCAGGCGTCACAGTAAGTGCTACTGTCGGCGATCTGCCGAATGATCCGCATCGCGTGGCAAAGGCTGCCGAAGAGGTGGCGGCCGCCGGCGTCCACATCGTCAAGTGGGGTCTCTTTGATCAGGATGGGGCGATCCAAGTGATCAATGCGCTGCAGGGTGCAGACATTGGCTCATCTCAATTCGTCGCGGTTCTGATGGCCGACCGCAATCCCGATTTGGCGCTCCTTGCGCCTCTTGCCGCCGCTGGGTTTGCTGGCGTCATGTTGGATACCGCGGACAAGTCGCGCGGCTCTCTAACCCAGATCCTCAGCGCACAAGAGATCGTTGCGTTTGTCACGCAGGCACGAAAGCACGGCCTAATATCTGGGCTTGCCGGATCGCTGCGCGTCGCGGATATCGAGCCGTTGCTGAGCTATGGCCCGGATGTTCTTGGGTTTCGCGGCGCGCTGTGCACGGGCGGCCGCGCAGGCGCGCTTGACAAGGCCAACGTTGATGACGTCGCCAGAGCCATCTACGCGGCAGCACACGGTGTCCGCCGCTCTAATCGTCCTTCCAGGATAGTCGCATGAGCTCGAAAGATAAAAGTAGGGTTGGCAAAGCGAAAGGCGCCACCGCGCCCGCTAAAGCCGCCGCGAAGACTGCTAGCGTGCGCGAAATCGGCGATACGATTTTCGTGAAAGACTTCGTTGTCGATTGCAATGTTGGCGTCTATGCCGAGGAGCAGGGAATAACACAAAAAGTGTCATTTACCGTTGAAGCGCGCCTCGCGCTGCATATCTTCAGCGCCAAGGACAAGATGGCCGAAGTGCCGTCATACGCGGACATCATTGACGCGATTGTCGATCTAGCGCGCGGTGGCCACATCAACCTCGTCGAGACCTTCGCCGAGCGCATTGCCGCGTGTTGCCTTGTCGATCCCATGATCGTTGCCGTGCGCGTGCGTTTGGAAAAACTTGAGCGCGGGCCGCGCCGCGGCGTTGAAATCATCCGTCCGGCCACCAAGGCTGCTGCGCGCGAGTTCGGCCGTGGCTGATGTACTCCCAATCTCCAGTGACCGGATCATCATCAAGGTCGGCGGCAGCTTGGCCGAGAGCGGCCGTCTCGCGGACATCTTGGCGCTGATCGCGGAAACGCGCCGGCCCGTGATTGTCGTGCCGGGCGGCGGACACTTCGCCGAGAAAGTCCGCGATCTTCAGAACGCGCTGCGCTTTGACGACGCCGCTGCTCACCGGCTCGCGATGCTTGGCATGCATCAAATGGCGGAAATCTACTTCAAGCTTCAACCGAAGCTCGCGCCAGCCGATAGCATCGAGGGCATCGCGCGCATTCTGGCAATCGGGCAAATTCCGGTGTGGCTGCCGCTTCAGATGTGCCAGGACGATCCCGAGATTCCAACCGATTGGTCGATCACCTCGGACGGCCTTGCCGCGCGACTTTCTGAGCGCATGGGCGGCCTGCCGCTGGTTTTGCTGAAATCAATAGAGGTTGATGCAACCGAGACGGCTGAGCTGCTGGCGAAAGGCGGCGTGGTCGATGCAGCTTTTCCGGGCATCGTTGCCCGCAGCAACCTCGATTGGCGCATTTTGGGGCCCGATCAAACGCCGCATCTGAGGTCACTTTTGGGTCTCGGCGAGGTTGCGTCGGCCAAATCTTAATGGCACGCGGCAATCGGTGTCGACGTGGCGGAACGAGCATGCTACGCGCCTTTTCATGGATTACGAAGCAGATCTAAAAGGTGTGGCGCGGCCGCGTTTCGGCTGGGCGTTGACCGGTTCCGGGCACTTCTTCAAGGAGAGCCTGGACATCATGCGCACGTTGCCAAATCTCGACGTGTTCGTGTCGAAAGCGGCGGCTGAAGTCATCCGCATGTACAAGCAGGATCTCGAACTTGCAGCCGGCGTGCGCATCTTCAAGGATACGACTGCAAGTGCTGCCCCGGTCGGCGCGTTCTACTACGGCGTCTATCACACGCTCATCATGGCGCCGGCAACGTCGAATACGGTGGCAAAATGCGTCGCTGGCATTTCCGACAACCTGGCAACGAATGTTTTCGCGCAGGCCGGCAAGTGCCGCGTGCCAACAATCGTGTTCGCGTGCGACACGGCGCCCGAGATGGACACTGAAGCGCCCAAAGGCATGGTCAAAGTTTATCCGCGCCGTATCGATCTTGAAAACACCGAAAAGCTCAAAACTTTCGAAGACACGACCGTGGTTGAAAGCGTTGCGGATTTGCAGAAGGCCGTTGCAGCTAGGCTCAAATGGCTAAAGAATCAAAAGATAAGCTCCTCTTCCTGACGGGAAAGCTGGCCGAAAGCCGCCTCAAGACCACGGTGGAAAAGACCGGGTTGAAGGCTGATACTTGGTCGGTCGCCAACATCGGCATCAAGGTTGCCGCCTTGATGACGGAAGGGATTGTGCGCAATCGCTTGAAGGGGCCGTTGGACGCGACGCGCGTGATCGTGCCGGGCCGCACGCGCATGGATCTTAAAAGCCTCGCAGCGCACTACGGCGTTCCTTTCGAACGCGGACCCGACGAACTGGCCGACCTACCGCAATACCTCGGTCACGGTGGCAAGCCACCGGATTTCTCCAAGCACGATGTGCGCATTTTTGCCGAGTCGGTCGATGCAACGCAGCTGTCCATCGAACAGATGCTGGCGCGCGCCGCCGAACAAAAATCCAAGGGGGCGGACGTCATCGACGTTGGATGCCAACCGGAAACCCCGTTTCCGCAATTGGAAGATATGGTCGCGGCGCTCGTCAAAGCCGAATACAAAGTCAGCGTTGACAGCGGCAATATAGAAGAGCTCGCGCGCGGCGCCAAGGCTGGTGCGCATTACGTGTTGAGCCTGGACGAGACGACGCTTGATGCCGTCAAAGGCACCAAGTGCGTGCCCATTCTGGTGCCCAAACCGCACGGCGATTTGAAATCCTTGCTGCGCGCCATCGATCTCGCGACTAAAAAGAAAATTAAACATATCGCCGATCCGATTCTAGACCCCATCCATTTTGGTTTCACGCAATCGATTGGCCGTTACGCGGAGTTGCGCCGCTTGCGCCCCGATGTCGAAATTCTTATGGGCACGGGAAACCTAACCGAATTGACGGACGCTGACAGCCAGGGCGTCACGGCGATGCTGCTGGCAATCTGTTCGGAACTGCACATCCAAAACGTCCTCATCGTACAAGTGTCGCCGCACACGCGACGCACGATCGAAGAACATGATGCCGCGCGGCGCCTGATGTTTCGCGCGCGCGAAGACGAGAGTCTGCCTAAAGGCTATGGCTCCTTGATGCTCGCACTCCATGATATTGTACCCAATCCCATGAACGCGGCCGAAATCGCAGCGGCTGCTGCTGAAATCAAGGACGGCAACTTCCGCATTCAAACCAGCGAAGAGGGCGTGCACATATACAGCCGCGATGGCCACCACGTCTCGCGCGATCCGTTCGACCTCTACCCGAAACTCGGCGTCGAAGCCGACGCACCTCACGCGTTTTATTTGGGCTATGAATTGGCAAAGGCCGAAATCGCCCTGCAACTTGGCAAGCGCTACGCGCAGGATAACCCGCTCGATTGGGGTATAGCTGCCGACAAAAAGAGCGAAGACCTGACGCGGCACGCACCCGAGGGTGCAACCCTCAAAGCAAAAGAGCAGGGTGCAACCCTCAAAGCAAAAGAGCAGGGTGCAACCCTCAAGGCAAAAGAGCCGGGTGCAACCCTCAAGGCAAAAGAGCCGGGTGCAATGCTGAAGGCGAAGAAAGACCAAGGTGACGGAACGCCATGAAGTCAACAAATGTGAATAATCTCTCGGTTGATCGTCATCCCGACGCAGGCCGGGACCCAGCCAAACTTCAGTTGGGAACGGTCTGCAGGCTTGGACGGGTCCCCGCCTTCGCGGGGATGACGGCGGAGTGCAGGCAAGCGCTTAGCCCAACGATCACGAGGGGACTATAATGCCCCGCATCGTTGAAACGATTGTCACGACTATGAGCGAGAAGGGAGAAGTGCATGTCGCGCCGCTCGGGCTCATTCAGGATGGCGATCATTGGATCATCGGGCCGTTCAAACCGTCGCGCACGCTGGATAATTTACGTGCCAATCCCTTCGCCGCCGCCAGCCATACGGATGATGTGCGCGTGTTCGCCGGCTGTGTGACGGGGCGAAAATCCTGGCCGACTGTCGCGACCACTCAGATCAAGGGCGGGCGGCTCGCGTCATGCCTCGCGCATTGGGAACTCAAGGTTGAGCGCATTCTCGAAGACGATTTGCGTCCCAAGTTTCTTTGCAAAATCGTACATCAAGAGCAGCACAAGGCCTGGGAAGGTTTTAACCGGGCTGAAGCCGCCGTGCTCGAACTCGCGGTTCTGACAACGCGCCTCAACATGTTGCCGCCCGAGAAGGTCGAGAACGAACTGAAATATCTCGAAATCGCCATCATCAAGACGGCCGGGCCCCGCGAAGTGGAAGCCTGGGGCTGGCTCATGGAAAAAATTGTAGCCTGGCGCGCAGCCCCTCCACGCGCGCCCGCAGACGGCAAAAGATGAGCATTTCCAGCGGTCCCAAACGCGACTTTGTCACAGCGCTTGAAGCAAGCCTCACAGACGGCACGTTCGTCAAAATGCTGCTGGGAAAGGTTCGGGGCAACGATACTCTCAAAAAATGCGCCGCCACACCGTTCGCGCTCCGCGACAAGCCAGCGCTGCGTTTTGTTTTCACGCACGCGAAGAAGGATGTCACGGAAAACAAATGGCTCACTGATGCTGGTGCCTACGTGGCATCGCTGATCAGCGAGACGTTTCTGAGCGCTACGCTGTTCACAACCACGAAAGATTTCACCCTCGATCACAACAAGAAGGGCGAACCGCGTCTCACAACGGCGAAAGCAACGTTCAGTGCCGTGACGCCGGTTGACCACAACCGCACCAAAAACTACGTTATCGAGCCATCGCGCCCCTATCTAAAGGCGCTCGGAATTTCGCTCGAGGACGGCCGCGTCAAGCCGTCGATGCACTCGAAATACAAACAGATCTGCCACTTCATCGACATCGTGGATGATCTGATCCGCCTGTCGCCGCTCAAGGACGCGAATGCGATCACAGCCATCGATATCGGTTCGGGAAAAGGCTACCTGACATTCGCGCTCTACGATTACATCTCCTCGCATCTGCAAAAGAGTTGCCGCCTGACGGGCATTGAAGTGCGTGAGGATATGGTCGCGTTGTGTTCGGATCTCGCCTCTCGTCTGGGCTTGAACGGATTGAGGTTCGCTGCGGCGGCCGCTAGCGAAACAAAGGCGACGGCCGTCGATCTCCTCATCGCACTCCATGCCTGCGATACGGCAACCGATGACGCCATTTTTCAGGGTATCGCGGGGAACGCTGGGCTAATCCTCACGGCGCCCTGCTGCCAACATGAACTCGCGCCACAGCTGGCAAAGCCTACTGAGGCGCTGCGCGGCATCACGAAGTTTGGTCTCTTCAAACAGCGTCAGGCCGATCTCGTCACGGATGCGGCGCGCTGCTTGCTGTTGGAAGCCTCCGGGTACCACGTCAAAGTTATTGAATTCACTTCGACCGAGCACACCGCAAAAAACCTGCTGATTGCCGCGTCACGCGACAAGTCCGTTGATCGCGACGCAGCGCGCCGGCAGTACGACGAACTCAAATCCCTCATGAATTTTCAAAGCCAGCATTTGGAGCAGCGGCTGGCGGGCCGCGCACCCCCTGCACCAACCAAGAATGCGTGATAATTTCTGGGAGCCAATGTGGGATATTTTCCGGGACAGAACCATGCGCCAGTATTTGAAGCCAATCGTCCTTGCCGCCGCGTTTGTTCTCGCGGGAACGCGCACTCATTTCGCAATGGCCGCCGGCGAAGTCGATTGCGCCAAAGCGGTGTCGACCGTTGATCTCAACTCCTGCGCCGAACAGCGCCTCGATGTTGCCGACAAGGCGTTGAACGAGACCTACCAAAAAATCTTTGCTGACTTGGCGCTGCCGGATACCGAAAACGCGGCCGGAAACTTGGAATGGGCTGACGCGCTGCGGGTCTCGCAACGCGCCTGGGTTGCCTTCCGGGACGCCGATTGCGAAAAACTCATGATCCATGAAGCAGGCGGCGGCACAGCCACGACGGGGGCAATCCTCGGCTGCATGACGGAGATGACGGAAGCACGCACGAAGGACTTGAAGGACAGGTACGAAGAAAAATAGGAGATGCGGTCCGCGCGCCTGATCCCTAGTGTCGTCAAGAGTGTGGTTAAGGGCGTGGTTAGGAGTGCGGTCAAGCGATAAGGTGGCGCGATAACCTTCGTCGCTGATGATTTCCGGTTTCGAAATCGTTTTTCACGTACCCGCAGGAGGTAGTCATGTTTGCATGAACCAGGCAAAGCTTATGACGTCCGCCGGCCATGGACCGCTGTCACAGCCGGGGTTCTCGTCGGAACGCTCGGCGGTCTCATTGGACTTGGCGGCGCTGAGTTTCGCCTGCCGATTTTGATCACAATATTTGCTCTCTTTCCGCACCGCGCGGTCCGCTTCAATCTGCTCGTGAGCCTCATCACGCTGGCATTTGCATTTGCGACGCGGGTGCACGTGTACTCGGGCGCGGCGATAGCTCCCAATACGGATGTACTCGTCTCGATGATAGCAGGCGGCATGATCGCTGCCTGGATTGGCGCCGGGATGTTGTCGCGTATTCCGCCCGAGCGTTTGATGTCGATCATCGCCCAGCTTCTTCTCGTGGTTGCCGTCCTGCTCGTGGCTGAAGCCGTCTTTAGTGCGGGTACGCCCTTTGAGCTGCCGCACAATCCTGTTGTTCGTGCCATCGCTGGCGTGTTTGCTGGCCTCGTGGTTGGTGCGATCAGCAGCTTACTTGGTGTCGCCGGCGGCGAATTCATTATCCCGATCCTCATCTTTTTGTTCGGGGCCGACATTCAAACGGCGGGCACGTTGAGCCTCTTGATCAGCTTGCCTATTGTCGCCATTGGCGTCGCCAAGCACCGGCTCAATCACCACTACCACTCGCGCGACGTGCTCGTGCATCTCGTGCTGCCGATGAGTTTGGGATCGATCGCAGGCGCTATTCTCGGTGGTTATCTCTCGGCTTATGCCGCGACTGGTCTCTTGAAAATGGTGCTGGCCGCCATCCTCGCCGCGTCGGCGATCAAGCTCTGGCACAAGGGGCATGGAGCGTAGCAGCCATTAATTCACTCCGGTATTTCCGCACCACGTCGTCCGCTGTTTCGCCCTCGTTTCTCAGCGCGCAACTCTATCAACGTTCGTCCTCCCGGCGTCGCGTGAGCTATCATTGCGAAGCAATGGCAGGCCGGGACCGATCCAAGCATCAGGAATAAGAACGGCGAGTGTGCATTGTGTTCACTTCGCGATTTAATTCCGCACCCCTGTCCAGCGATCACTGTTCTTCGCGCATCAGATGCAGCGCGAACGCGGGGCCGCGATCACCTGTGCTGTGCGGACGCTTGACTGGGTTCCCGCCGTTCTTCTTGCGCGCTTACAGCACGCAAGCGCGGGAATGACGTCGCTGTGAGAGTGTCGCCATCGCCGCGCATCCGGCGGCACCTCGATTGCCGATTGCCTACTGCCCTGGTATCTGACCCGTCGTGTAGAAGACACGCCTTCAGCATGGAAGGTCAGACACCTAACGCCAACATCCCAACCGCCACAGCCGGTGCATGCCGCGTGGCCGAGAGTCCAACATCACCACTGGCACCAATGAGTTCGCCAAACGACGTGCACGATAATCCCAAGCGCCGCGCAACCATCTCAACATCGCGCTCACCAATCCCCGCCGCGATGACGCCGCCGGAAACATCAACGCCGGGTCGCGATATGACTTGAATGGCGCCGTCGTAAATAGAGCGAAGCTGCTCGTCCCGAACATGCGCGGCCGCCACGCGCCAAATATCGAGATGGCGTTCCTCGCCGTCGCGGCCGAATCCGCGCGCGAGGCGGCGCAGGCTTTCGCCAACAGACTTGCCGCGCCCATCCGCCGTGTCATGCAGATCCACATCATCCGGCAGTTCGCCAAGCACGCGGCGCACGTCCGCCATGGTCGCAAAACAATCGCGCGCCAAGCCTTGCCATTGCCCAGCTAGAACGCCGCGCGTGGTGACACTCGGTACGGGCGTGCGCGTCAATCCCGTGTAGACGAGTTCGCCCGTCTGCAGCCGTTCGGCGTCGTTCAATCCTTGCGGCCGGTCGCAGGCAAGTATGTCGGTCGTAGTCGAGCCCATATCGATGAGCAGTGCACCTTTGCGCTTCGAGGCAACTAGGCGCGCGGTGGCGATGAAGTTTGCGGATGCCACATTGTCCGTGTTGGTGCTTGCCGCCGCCGCCTCGCCAAACCCCTTGAGGCCCATGAAAAAGCGCGTCGCGGGTCCAAGCCGCTCAGAGAGGAACGCCACAAGCGACACAACGCCCGCCGCACGTGACGGGAAAATTTCGGTCAATTCGCCCGTCATCGTGACCGCGTGCTGCTCCGCACCAGCCGTTATCGCCTTGGCGTCATCGAGAGCGGCGCCCAGCACATCGAGCCCCTGCCACAACGGGCACGCGATCTGGCGCACCGCGACCACGCGGCCGTCAGCGACCAGCGCTACCTTGAGGTGCGCCCCGCCCACGTCATATCCGGCTGTCAGGGTCATGTGGCTCAAGTTTCCAAATGCTCAGAATCTCGTGTTACACGAGGAGGATAGGGAGGCAAGGCGTATGGAGGTTATTCCCGTTCTCGACGTGGCTCGCGGCGCCGTTGTCCGCGCCGTCATGGGTGATCGCGCCAATTACCGGCCGATCGAAACGCCACTTGCCAAGGGCAGCGAACCCAAAAGTGTCGCGCAAGGCCTCAAAGCGATCTACCCGTTTCGAAAAATCTACGTCGCTGACCTTGACGGCATTGAGGGCCGCGGCCGCAATGTGCATCTCGTGCCGTCCATAAGCAGCGTCTTTGCGGGCGCTGAAATCTGGATCGATGCTGGATCGAGTTCGCGTGGCGCGGCGCGCGCTGTTTTGGCGGCGCCCGTTGCGACTCTGGTCATCGGTTCGGAAGCCTTGGAAAGTCTGGCGGACTTCAAGGAGATCGTCAGCGAGGCGCCCGGGCGCGTCGTGCTCAGCCTCGATTTTCGAGGGCACGAGTTCATGGGGCCGCCAGCCCTGCTCAGCAACACAAAGCTATGGCCAGGGCGCGTTATTGTCATGACGTTAGCGCGCGTCGGCAGCGATGCGGGGCCAGATATCGAGCGCATTACGGATTTTGTGGGCCGTGGGGGCGCGCGCAAAATCTACGCGGCGGGCGGCGTTCGCCATCGCGCCGACCTTGACGCATTGCGCGCCGCAGGTGCCGCTGGCGCCCTGGTCGCTAGTTCGTTGCATGACAAAAAAATATCGGCCGGTGATCTCAAAGAGATCGCCGGCCGATAGTCGTGTCCATTCCAACTTTGGGCCAACCTTCGGCGAAGCCAGGCTGGGCAGGAACGTCCTGCCAAGTCGAACTGCCGAAGTTTAGCCGCTATAACGGCCTGAAAGCAGTCTACCCAATCGCTGCAGCAGACCCCCGCTCATTGCAGGGGCGTTGTCGTATTTCGCCGTACTTGTGGTAGCGGCGGCATTATCCTGCTGTGGACGGTGCCCGCTTCAAGTCTTTGCAGCGAACGGATGCGCGACCGAGTTGCGCTGAGCGGTTGCTTCAGCAGCGGTCGGCTTGCCAGCAATGGCGCGGGCAAGAGCTTCCTTCGTTGCGCGATAGTTGTAGTCCTGGATCTTGGCATCGTCAGCCGCTTCCCAGTGGATGAATACGCCGACGCAAACGAAGACGTCGTCAGCTTCAGCGGCGGGGATCACGCCTTCGGCAACCGAGTCCTGAATGGCCTTGGCAACGCCGTACTGTGCCGGTCCGAACATCTGAACGGCCTGACGGGCGTCCTTGATGGTGACCTTGTTGTACAGAATCGTGTTCGGCTTGCAGGCGAGGTTTGGAGCGATGACGGCGAGGAGCGACGTGAAGCCGTCCTTGTTGTTCGTCAGCGAGTTGCAGAACGCTGTTTCAGCAGCCGATCCGCGCGGACCGACAATGAGGTCGATGTGCGCGACTTCGTTGCCGTCGCCGACGAGAGATTCGCCGATCATTACTTTATTAATTTTGGCCATTAGGGGGGTTCCTCCCACGAATTGAACACTACGAGCACCAACGCTCCCCCGTCGAATGCCGGGACTTCGCCAGTTTTGCTCCTGCTATTTCTATCCTTGTTCCCATGCCGAGCGGCAAGCGCCCCCGGAT
>JANOKW010000122.1:0-6851 GCA_031419475.1 Hyphomicrobium sp.
GGACCTTAAGGGCAAAACGATTATCCTGACACTTGCAGGCGCCCAAGGCCAGTCTGAGACAATTATTCAGCTACCCTAATGGCAGAGCCTCACGTAGGTTGTGCACGATCCAATCACCAGATAAGGAACGAAGACCCATGACCATAAAAGCCGGAGACAAGTTGCCGGACGCTAAATTCATGACCATGGGGCCAGAAGGCCCAGCAGCGAAGACAACTGCCGACATTTTCGCCGGCAAGAAAGTGGCGCTGTTCGCAGTTCCCGGTGCCTTCACGCCAACCTGCCACCAGCAACACTTGCCGGGGTTCATCGCGCGCATTGACGAGTTGAAGAAGAAGGGCGTCGATACCGTTGCCTGCACCGCCGTCAACGACGTCTTCGTCATGGACGAATGGTCAAAGGCCACGGGCTCTGCCGGAAAGATCGTCATGCTGACCGACGACAGCGCCACGTTCGCCAAGGCGATCGGCCTCGACATCGATCTGACCGGCGCGGGCATCGGCCTCGGCGTGCGCTCCAAGCGTTACGCGATGATGGTCGAAGATGGCGTCGTCAAAGTCCTGAACGTGGACGAAAGCCCGCCGGTGCACGACAAGTCGAGCGCCGAAGCCTTGTGCTCGATGATCGATGGGTCGATTTGAGCTGAGGATGTTGTTGCAGTGAAGCATCCGATACACGCGCGACGCTGCATTTTCATTTGCCGCCGAGCCAAGCAGCCGGGAGACAATTGTCTCTCGGCTTATTCTTTGCGGCGGCAATGTACGGGTTTGAGCACATGGTGGCGATGACGAGCAGAGATGCTCCCACCCGTCCATATGTCGTCGTGTGAGTTGGTGTAGCGGCCTGTAATCTAGCCGGTGAGCTGTTGCCGGTTTCACGGACACCAGGTTAAGGTGACTTGGTTCGCCCGTATGCGTCTTCCGCCGTGTGGGATAATCACGCCATTGCACGTCGGCAGGAACCAATCCAAACGTCTGGCGTTACAATCCTCATGACCCTAACAATCAGGAGGATACAATGGCCTACCCTGAAAAGAGCAACCCAAAGCAAGGTCCGTTCGACGACGCGAATCGTGACCCAACAGGTACCGACCCCCGTTCACATCAGAACTACTGGATGCAGATTCTGGGCGTGGCAGTCGTCGCACTTATCGGATTTTTCCTAATCAATTCGATGTACGATGCGCCGACGCCGGTTAGTAATTCGACCACATCATCCCAGCGGGTAGAACCAAACACGATACCGGACCCAGTGCAACCGAAGCCTCAGTAGCGTTCTAATAATCTCGGGTTTCTACCGGTCCGCTTGAAAAGCTGAAATACAAACTTACCGCAGTGATCGCAGGGATTTGTCGATTTAATTCCCTCCAGCACGCTCTCGCCGTCACTCCTAACGCGCGATCACTGCTTCCTGGGGTTTGGGAAACGGCAAAATCTCTTTTAATATGCAGCTTGCGGAACTGTTGCAGCGATTGAGCGTTCGGCTCGCACCTGCCGCAACGCAGAGACTGCTGCAATGCAGGGATTCGATTTCAGGAATAGTCCCCCTTTAATCACTAACCGTCAGGAGTGTCCAATGGTCGGCCTCAACAAACTTTTCGAAGACACGCTTCGGGACGTTTATTATGCTGAAAAACAAATTTACAAAGCCCTCCCGAAAATGATCAAAGCCGCAACCCACGCCGATCTCAAGGCAGGCTTTGAAAAGCATCGGGAAGAAACACAGGGTCAAATCGAACGCCTTGAAAAGGTGTTTGAAATGCTAGAAAAGCCTGCGCGTGGTAAAAAATGCCCGGCGATAGACGGCATACTCGAAGAAGGCGCAGAGCTGATTGAAGAGCACGATCGCGGCCCGGGATTAGACGCCGCCCTGGCAGGTGCCGCTCAAGCAGTCGAGCACTATGAAATCGCGTGCTACGGCACGATGTGTTGCTGGGCTGAGGCTCTAGGTAGGGACGATTTGAGCGAAATTCTTGGTGAGACGTTGAACGAGGAAGAAGTCACCGACGAAACACTTTCTGAGTTAGCCATCTCAACTTTGAATCCCGCAGCTATCGACGGCGCCGACGCTGAGGAAGGCGACGGCGATGACGATAGCGCTGCGGTCCCCAAGCCGGCATTGCAAAAGAAAGGAGTCGCCGGTAGGAAGCCGGATCAGCCATCAGGCAAAATGGCCGATAGTTCAAAAGCTAAGACCGCGAAAACCTAGGCCACAATATTCGTTTAAGTATGGGAAGCGGCGCTCTCGGCCATTCCGCTTCCCACCTAACCCTTTGAAACCGCATACCCTTTGAAACACCGCATGCCCGTTGAAACACCGCAATGGCTTTTGCGTCAAATCTTCCGCGCACTCGTTTTCCAGAAGATCGTGTTTTCCGGAGTGTCGTGTGTGTCGTGTTCCGCCACTCCGGCTTTCCTGCCCGGCAACGCCGGAAGCTCAGTCGATGGAAGCTCAATCGAAGAAAGTGACTTTACCGGTGGAAATATCGTTCATGGCGGCAACCACGGCGATCTCCTTCTTATCGGCCATCTCCTTCAACACAGGGCTCTGGTCCAAGATCATCTGCGCCGCGAGCTTCGCGTTTTTATCCGCGACCGACTGCACAAGCTTCTTGTCCTTTGAGCTGCGCTCGCCCTCGATTTTCGTTGCAGCTATTGCAGGCTCTATCTTCTTGAGCAGCTCGGTGAGATTACCGAGCTTGGCTTGGTCGATTGCGCCTTTGATCGCACCGCATTCCGAGTGACCGAGAACGACAATCGTTTTGGCGCCCTGAACTTTACAGGCGAACTCTAGACTGCCGATGATATCGGCGTTCACGAAATTTCCAGCGATACGCGCAGCAAAGATGTCGCCCAAACGTTGATCGAACACGAACTCGGGCGGAACGCGGCTGTCGATGCACCCGACGATCGCCGCGATCGGGTACTGCCCCGTGGCCGTCGCTTTCACCTGTTGACGGAGATCACAATTGACCGTTTTGCCGGAGACAAATCTTTCGTTGCCCGCCTTGAGGGCGGCGAGTGCCGCCTCAGGCGTCGTCGCCTTCTGTCGATCTGCATTTACGACTTCGCATGCATCTTCAGCTCGAGCACCGAGCGCACCGAGCACCGTTACTGCAGCAGTCGCACCTAGAACATTTCTGCGAGAATGGAGCATACTGATCCCTATGTTGATCTGACGGTTCGCGTTTCAACACCTACATCAGGGCACCGCTATCATCCAGCGTAATTTCATAATTTGTTGTTACTTGAAGTATGGGGCCTGAGAGCTTATCTAACAGGGCGCTTGGGTCGGCCCCGAACTTCAAGACCCGCGCGGTATTGATTGGGCTTTAAGGCTTACTCGGAACTATCATCCGTCCTTACACGGCGCCCGCTGCAGAAACCAGTGTCTTGTCTACCCCTTAAACGGAGCCATGCCCTCTCGCGCCAACTCATCCGCGCGCTCGTTCTCGGGGTGGCCGGCGTGGCCCTTGACCCAGTGCCAATCGACGTCGTGCTCCGCCGCGAGCGCGTCCAGGCGCTGCCAGAGTTCGACATTCTTCACGGGCTTTTTGTCGGCCGTCTTCCAACCGTTGCGCTTCCAACCGTGTATCCAGCCGGTGATGCCGTTCTTGACGTAGGCGCTGTCGGTATCCAGTTCGACGTGGCGTATGCCTTTTAAGGCATCAAGCTCCGAGATTGCGCCCAAGAGTTCCATGCGGTTGTTGGTCGTCAGAGCCTCGCCTCCGCATAATTCTTTGCGATGTTTTCCGTATATCAGCACTGCGCCCCAACCGCCGGGACCGGGGTTGCCCGAACACGCGCCGTCCGAAAAGATGATGACCGGGGCGGGCTTCGCCGTGTCGTGCTGCGCCGCTTTGGGCGCCTTTTTGGGTGCCGCCGTTTTTCGCCCAACCGTCATGCCTTCGCCTCGTAACCGTAGTCGAGGATGGACTTGGCGCTTTGGTGAAATCGGAGCCGGCGCACATAGTCGAAGGGATCTTTACGGGCTACGAGCGCATCTTTGGGCGTGTTCAACCAGTCGTAACTACGTGTCAGCAAAAAACGCATGGCCGAGCCGCGCGCCAGCATCACCAGGGCGTCCTTTTCTTGCACTGAGAGCAGACGGATCTCTTCGTAGCCTTTGAGGAGTGCGCGGCCTTTGGTGGCGTTGAACGAAAAATCCTGTTCGAAACACCAAGCGTTGAGGCATACGGCGATATCGTAGGCCAACGCATCGTTGCAGGCGAAATAGAAGTCGATCAGCCCTGATAGCCGCGCGCCGATAAAGAACACGTTGTCGGGAAAGAGATCGGCGTGGATGACGCCTTCAGGGAGCCCGCGCGGCCAGTTGGTTTCGAGAACCTTAAGCTCAGCGCCAATCAGCTTTTCAAGTCCGGGTAGAATTTCGTCCGCGCGGCGCGCGAATTTATCGAACAGCGGCCGCCAGCCTTCGACCCCAAGCGCATTGCGCCGCTGAATGGAAAAACCCTTGGAGGCGACGTGCAACTCGGCCATGGCGCGGCCAACTTCGAAGCAATGATCCGGCCTCGGGCGGCGCGGCCAAACACCGTCGAGGAACGTGACGAGTGCCGCATAGCGCCCAGCCAGCATTTTCAAGTTCTGCCCTTGAGCGTCGCGCACCGGCAATGGGCACGTCACGCCCTTTTCAGAAAGGTGCTCCATGAGACCCAAAAAAAATGGCAGATCGTTGGGATCGACGCGCTTCTCATAAAGCGTCAAGATGAAGGGACCGGAGGTCGTTTGCACAACATAGTTGGTGTTCTCGACGCCCTCGGCGATGCCCTTGTAGGATAGCAATTCGCCAAGGCCGTAACGCGCGATGAAGCGCGCGAGGTCTTCGTCACTGACTTCCGTATAGACAGCCATGCCGCCCCCGCTGCGCGACGCCGTTGTTGCTCCGGCGCGATGTCCTAACCTTGGACTTCCGCCCTGAGTTCACGCGGCACATTGAAGACGACGTGTTCCACAGCGGTCGTCACCACGTCAACCGTGACGTCGAAGCGTTCCCGGAAGGCATCCATGACTTCTTCGACGATGATTTCTGGCGCCGATGCCCCGGCCGTCACGCCGACTTGCGTCAAGCGTCCGAGCCGCGACCAGTCGATCTGGCTCGCCCGCTCGATGAGAAATGCGTCGCGGCATCCGGCCCGCTCGGCAACCTCAACCAGCCGCATCGAATTCGAACTGCGCGGGCTGCCGACCACGATGAGGCAATCGACACGCTGAGCGATGGCTTTGACGGCGTTCTGCCGGTTGGTCGTGGCGTAGCAAATATCTTCTTTGATGGGCCCGGCAATCGCTGGGAACCGCGTTCTCAGGATCTGTACAATTTCCGCCGTGTCGTCGATCGACAACGTGGTCTGCGTGACGTAGGCGAGCTTTTCCGGGTTTGCTGGTTCGAATGCCCGCGCTTCGCCCGCAGTTTCAATGAGCGTCACGGCGCCGTCCGGCAGTTGCCCCATCGTGCCGATCACCTCCGGGTGGCCGCGATGGCCAACGAGAACTATCTCCCGGCCCTTCTCATGGTGCCGGGTTGCCTCTGTGTGAACTTTGGAGACCAGCGGACAGGTGGCATCCAGCACGAACATATTGCGTTGTTCCGCCGCAGCCGGCACGGATTTGGCCACGCCATGTGCTGAAAAGATCACCGGTTGGGTAGTTGGCGGGATTTCCGACAGCTCTTTCACAAAAATGGCGCCTTTAGCCTTGAGAGAATCAACCACGTAACGATTATGGACAATCTCATGCCGGACGTAGACAGGCGCACCGAACTTGGCGAGAGCCTGTTCAACGATCTGTATCGCCCGGTCGACACCGGCGCAAAAGCCCCGTGGGGCCGCCAAAAGTACAGTGATGGGCGGTCTTGGTGGCCGGTTTGCGTTAAGTTTAGCGTCAGACATTATAGTAAAAAACCCTTATGTTTCAGTGGAGATATCCCCAAATGCGCCTAGACAGGGCCGGTAGGGATGCTACGGTGGTGTGGGGACAATACAAGGGGTCTGGGGTCGTACCCAGGGGGACCGCTTTGAAAAAGTACGTGACCGTCACTTTATCTGTCGTGGCAACCGCTTTGTTGCTCGCTGGCTGTGGAATGTCGTCGCTGACGTCAGGCCTAGGCGGCGGCATGTTTGGCGGCTCAGCGCAGAAGGCTGAAGCCGACACCGTTTCCGAAGCCGATCTGTTGTTGGCTGCAAAGAACAATGATCCGTCCGCAACTGGAAGCACCAACGTCGGCGAAGTCGCACACGGCTGCCCGCGCTTCATCGTGCCGTCGCGCGACAACAATATCACCTTCTACGAACCCGGCCGTGCGGGCGATGGCCTCGCAATCATGCATCGCGGCGAAATCACCAAGACGGCACGCGAATGCCAGGTTGAGCCCGGCCGCGTGACCGTGAAATATGGGTTCTCGGGGCGCGTTTTGCTGGGCCCGCGCGGTAAGCCGGGTACCATCATCCTTCCAGTCAACATTGCCGTAACGGACGCCAAACGCGAGCGGGTTGCGGCCGACACCATGAAGGTTGACGTCGCGGTCGGCGACGATAAGCCCATCGGCTATTTCTCGGCCGTGCGCACCGTCACCTTCGCAGTTCCAGAAGGCACGCGCCCGGGCGAGTTTGAAGTCAATATCGGCTTCGACCAGAAGGCCGCAGGCGCTGGCTGATTTGCGGCACTTTCCTCTTTAAATTTCCGAACGCCGATGTAGTTAGGGAACCTCTGAGCAACGCTTGTGTTTGACGATTGGCGGGCTGTGGCGATGTTTTTTCGTCAGCGGCAGGCGTTTTTGCTCCGGCACGCACGCTCGCAGGGAAGCTTTCGCCTCCTCCGGCCTCACGCGGGCGCGAG
>JANOKW010000123.1:0-6732 GCA_031419475.1 Hyphomicrobium sp.
CGACGGCAATCCTATCGCACTGACGACGCAGGTTGCGTATATATGCGCCACAGCTCCGGGATTTGGCACATAAACCGGGGGATCAAAGGGAGATCAAGACAATGGCCGATAGTGCCCTCCAGCGCAAAAACATGGTCGAAAGCCAGGTGCGTCCAAGTGACGTGACCGACCGGCGGATCATGTCGGCCATGCAGGACCTCCCGCGCGAACGCTTCGTGCCGGAGGGGCAGAGATCGCTGGCTTACATGGACGAGGCGATCCCGTTTGGCGGGGGCCGCGGGCTCCTGGATCCGAGAACGTTTGCACGGCTTGTGCAACTCGGGAATATCGGCGCCGGCGACAGAGTTTTAGACGTGGGGTGCCTGACCGGATATTCGGCGGCCGTGCTCGCGCGCCTCGCGGGCCATGTTACGGCGCTTGAAAGCGATGCCGGGCCGGCGCGGACCGCACAGATTGAACTCGCCGCCAGAGCTCAGACGAACGCCGATGTCGTCACCGGAGCGCTGGCCGCTGGGCACGCAGATGGAGCTCCATACGATGTGATTATTGTCGAAGGTGCCACAGAACGCATGCCCGAAGCCCTGACAGACCAGTTGGCTCCCGGCGGCAGACTTGTTGCGATTGAGGTGAGCGGGCACCGGCTTGGCCAGGCGGTCATCATCACGCGATCCGCGAGCGGCTTGACCAAGCGCGTTGCGTTTGAAGCCTCCGGTTTCCTCCTGCCCGGGTTCGAGAAACCGGCCGCCTTCACGTTCTGAGGAGGCCCAAACCTTAGCGCTGGCGGGCGGGGTTTACCTTTCGTTTATCGAATCAGCAGCCAATCCGGACCTTGAGATGTCTCGGGTTTTTAGGGTTGTGAAAGCTGATGATGGTGGAGTTTTCGCGTCGATCACTTAGAAGCCGAAAGAGGCGCCGCCAGATTAATGCGGCGGGCTTCGCGGCCCTATTTGCTCTTTTGCCGCATCAGCCGGTTTCAGCCGAAAGTCTGCGTGAAGCCCTCTCTGCCGCCTATCATGGCAATCCCAAGCTCGACGCCGAGCGCGCCAAATTGCGGGCGACCGACGAAGACGTTGCGCGCGCGGAGAGCGGTTATCGCCCCATTGTTGAGGGTTCGGCCGAAATTGGCCACCAGCGGGCATCTTCCGAGCCGCGCAGCGCCACAGCCGGAGAGTCGAACCCTTGGGGCTACACCCTCTCTATCCGCCAGCCGGTGTTTCAAGGATATCGAACACAAAATGGCGTCGCGGAAGCAGAAGCAACGGTCAAGGCCGGCCGGGAAAACCTGAGGCTGGTCGAGAGTACCGTGCTGCTTGAGGCCGTAAGGGCCTACATGGACGTCGTGACCGCGGCGTCGATCGTGCGCATTCGCAATGCCAACGTATCGGTTCTGGCCCAAGAGCTGGACGCGGCGAACACGCGGCGCAGCGTCAAGGAAGTTACCAAGACAGACGTGGCTCAGGCGCAAGCACGCCATGCGCGCGCCGTTGCCTCCGCCGATCTTGCCAAAGCGGATCTGAAAAGCGCCGCAGCCGACTACGAGCGCGTTATCGGGCATGCTCCCGGCGGGACGGCAATGCCGCCCATGAAACTCAAGTTTCTGCCCAGATCTTTGGAAGAAGCTTGGGGCATTGCCGAACGTCAAAGCCCAAACCTCGCCTCAGCACTCTACCGCGAAGAAGCGGCACGCTTCGCTGTCGACAAAGTGCGAGGGGAACTCCTGCCCGAAGTCAATGTCGAGGCCAGCTACGGCCATCGCGAAAATCCAAACTCTGCATTCGATCAGCAGGATTCGGCCAGCATCAGCGGCCGCGTCAGCGTTCCCCTTTATGATGGCGGCGAGATCCGCGCGCGTGTGCGCCAAGCCAAACATACCCAAGTCTCGCGTGTGCAGGAAATCGAACAGGCGCGCACCGAAACAGTGGCTCAGGTGACATCCGCTTGGTCGGCACTATCGGGCCAGCGGGCCAAGCTCAAATCGGACGCGATCCAAGTCGATGCGAACCGCATTGCCCTTGAGGGAACCCGCGAAGAGGAAAAGGTTGGCCAGCGCACGCTGCTCGACGTTTTGAACGCCGAACAGGAATATCTCGACGCTCAGATCGAGCACGCCAATTCGCGGCGCGAGGTCGTAGTGGCCAGTTATCAGCTCCTGGCAGCTATGGGATCATTGACGGCGGAAGACATTTTGCTCACAACGACTATTTATGATCCCGAACAGCATTTGCTCGATGCCCGCGAGAACTGGTTTGGCATCGACATCACGGGTGCGGATGGCCGAAGCCAGACTTATCAGGCAGATGATCGCGACGTCGATGTAACCGACATCGTGGAATAGTCATCGTGAAATAGACAGGTCCGTTTTAAAGCCTGCTACCCGCACTCCCCTCATTGTCGGAATTCGTGTGTGAATTCAGCCACCCTCGATGGCCAATTCCGCGCGCAATGTTGCTGCGCACTCGCGGTTCAATGATTTGTTAGCTTAATGTCTTGTGGACAGGTGATTCTTGCGGACCAAGAAAACTAGCGAATCAAGCTAGCCCGAATTTATCGGGAAAGTCCGTGGGGTCGGGGGCTCGGCTCGACAGCAGATTTTTGGTCGGGCTACAGAGTGGATTGCGAAATGTCGTTGGGGGTTTCAGGCAGACTGAGACGTGGCTGCACGGCGTTGGCAAAGCGGGTCGCAGCACCTGTCTTGCTCAGTGCCATTTTAGCTATTGCGCCGGGTGCGGCGCGATCTGAGAACTTGCTCGACGCACTCGCGGCGGCCTATCGCTACAATCCGCAGCTTGATGCCGAGCGTGCGCGGCTGCGCGCAACAGACGAAGGCGTGGCGCGGGCCATAGGTGACTATCGTCCGCTCATTGATTTGCGGGCGGACGCCGGGCATCAGAATACACAATCAAAGCCTGCAACCGTCAACGAGGGGCACACTTCGCCTCGCGGTTATTCGGTGCAATTGATCCAGCCGGTCTTTCGCGGGTTTCGCACAACCAACGCTGTGAACTCTGCGGAGGCTGCGGTGCGCGCCGGCCGCGAGACGTTACGCGGCGTCGAGCAGGAAGTTCTGCAAGATGCAGTTGAAGCCTACGCCGATGTCGTTCGGGATCAGGCCATCGTTAGACTGCGAGAAAGCAATCTTCAGTTCATATCGCAGGAACTGCAGGCCACGCGTGATCGCTTTGCCGTTGGCGAAGTCACACGAACCGACGTAGCGCAAGCCGAGGCCCGCCGTGCCGCATCGCTCGGTCAATTGGATTTTGCGCGAGCAAATCTCAAGGCTAGCCGGGCTAGGTACGAGCAAGTTGTCGGCAATCCGCCGAATAAATTGAGCGATCCGGGTTTGAAGTCGAGTCACCTGCCGCGCAGCCTTGACGAGGCCGTTGGCATCAGCTCGAAAGAAAACCCTGCTGTAGTTGCCGCTCTCTACCGCGAACAGGGTGCGCGCTTCGACGTCGATACCATTCGTGGAGAACTCCTGCCCGAAGCGCAGCTTGAAGCTACCTGGTCCGAGCGGTATGATTCGTCACGGCAAATCGACGAAAGCGAGACCGCATCGATTGTCGGCCGCGTGAATGTGCCGATCTACGAGGGCGGCATTGTCTACGCCCGGGTTCGCGCAGCCAAGCACACGCACATTTCGCGCATTCAAGAGATCGAGCAGAACCGGGCACTCGCACAATCCCAGGTCGCGCAAGCTTGGGCACAGCTTCAGGGCGCCAGGGCCCAGATGGAATCCGACAAGGCGCAGATCGAAGCGAACCGCATTGCCCTGAACGGTGTGCGCGAGGAAGAAAAAGTCGGTCAGAGGCAGTTGCTTGATATTCTCAACGCTCAAGTCGAATTGCTTCAGTCGCAAGAGCAACTCGAAGGTTCGAAACGCAACACCGTTGTGTTCACATATCAGGTGATCGCCGCAATCGGCCGCTTGAACGTCGCCGAACTTGGCGCGGTCGGCACAGTTTACGATCCCGAGCCGCATTACCACGAAGTGCGCCGCAAGTGGATCGGTACCGACATCACCCATGACGATGCCCGGCGCGAACACGGCGTCGACGAATGGAACACGCACGTTGAGCGTGCCCCCACGAAATGAGACGGTTTCGGGGCTCGGCACATGCCGAACGCGGCAATCGGCGCCGTTAATTTTACAAATCGAATTGAATTTGCCTTGAGAGCGCCGCGACGGGCGGATAATTGCTTGTGGTAAACGCTGTCTAAGGTCCTCCAAGGCGTTCAGTTGCGTCTATACTGGTGTTCGACTCTTGTCTGACTCTTGACCGACTCTTGGGGTTGCCGGCGTGCGGCCCGGGGTGAGCTATCAGGAATTTTGTACAACAAGTCCGGGGACATAAAATAGGTGCGGTATGACGCGACTTGAGCAAGCCGGTGAACCAAGCATGGAGGACATTCTCGCCTCCATTCGAAAGATCATCGCAGAGGACCCGCCGGGTTCGAGAGCACTGCCGGAGGTACGCGCAGAGCCCGCCGCGCCGTCTGTTACCGATCGAATTTTTCAGCGCATGGGCGAAGCCGTGCGCAGCGAACAGGCTAAACCTGCCGCCACTCCTGCCGCCATAAGCGAACCCTATTTGCGTTCCTCGATGCCATCGCTTTCGAGCCGGCCAAGCGGTGCGCCGGCCGCAGAGGCGCCCAAGCCGTTCGACATCGATGCACAAATGGCCGAGGTCCTGAGCAAAACGCGCGGGGGTGCGCCGCGGCGCGATGTTGAACCGTCGTTCGGACCAACGCTGCCCGAAGTTCAAGCGGCGCTCGATAGTTTGTCGCTCGCATCAAATGTGCCAGCCGCTCCAGCGCCACCTTCGCGTGCCGGGTTTACCGTGGCGCGCGACGGCTTTGTTCCCGATGCGCCAATGAATGCACAAATGAATGCGCCAATCAAATCCCCACTCAACGATCCGTTCGACTTTACGCTTGGTCCATCTCCATTCGCTGTACGTTCTGGCCCGCAGCAGTCACTTGCTTCAGCAATGCCTGAAGTGCGCGATACGCGTTTCCAGGATTTTGGCACGTTGGTCCCGTCCCGTCCGTTTGCCGGTGAGTTTGCCGGACGGTCTATGGCGGCCGAAACGCCTGTCGGCGCCAAAGCAGACGAAACCAATGTCGATGACCCCAATGTCGATGTGCCCATTGTCGATGACACCATTGTCGATGACCCCAATCTCATTGGGGCCATTGCGGCAGATGTTGGGGAAAAAGCATCGGCCACGCCAGAGGTCGAAAGCGCCGAGACGATGCCTGCCGAAATAACTGCGAGCGACACTCCGTCGCCCGAGGCCATTGCTGCTCAGTTGAAGGATTTTGAAACCGCCATCAGGTCGCCGTCTGATGTCACGCAGTCTGAGGCCGTGCCTCCTGCGGCGGTTGTGGCCGCGTCTCCTGCGGCGTTTGTGAGCGTCGATACGGTTTTGGCTGAACTCAAATCCAAATTGGATCTCGCCGCAGCAGACGAAATCGAAGCAGCCGCTCGAGTTGGCGAACCAGAGCCGGCGAGTGTTGTGGCGCCCGATGAAGCGGAGATGCCCGATCCCGAATCCGTGCCAGGGCCGCAGGTCATGCCGGCGCCCGAGCGCTATTTCGCCACTCTTGCGGCGTCGGCGTCGGCGGCGTCCACGACCGAAGGTGTTGGCACTGAAGTGATGGCGGCGCGCATCATTGAAACGCCTGCCGCCGATATCGTCGATATCGAAGAGCCAGCGCCCATCGAGGCTCCTGCGATGATGCAGGAGCTGGTGATTGCCGAGCCCATCTCTGACGGCATGCGCGCATCGTCACCGTCGCATTCGTCCTCGCCATTCCATGCAATGCAAAGTTCGGCAATGCAAAGTTCGGGGATGCAAAATGCGGCCATGCCGGGCTCGCGCAGTATGGAAGATACGGTTGCGGAATTGTTGCGCCCGATGCTGCGCAACTGGCTGGCAGAGAACATGCCAAAAATCGTCGAGCGCGCGTTGCGTAAGGAAATCGACGATAGTTTTCATTCCGAGCATAAGACAGCGGCGGAGTAATGCCACGCGCGTTTGAATTTTATTCCATTGAAAATCGTTTGGAGCGTCCCAAAAAATAACGGGCGCTCCAATTTTTTGTCATAAGAAAACCGGCAATTTGCCGCGCCCGCCACACGAGCGCCAACTATTGGCGTTATTGCAACACTATGCGCGAAAAATACTTTTTCACCGGCCGGGGGTGAAAACGAAATTTTCGCCATCTTTGGGACGCGGCATCAAGCGTTGCAAAACGCCTAATGTCCAAACCAGAGATAAGACGAACCGATCGGGGCAATTTACGGGGTGCCGGCGGGGTTCTGCGGTTTTTAAATCGTACGCAGAAGAGGAAGCGTCATGACGACAATCAATGGGGTTTACCACCACAACGTAGAAGACATTTTGGCCTCGATCCGAACCAGCATCGCGGACGAAGCTGGCGCCACACGCTTGGTTTCTGGAGAAATCCATATGCCAACGCATCATCCTTTTCTGGCACGCCGCGATGCGCCGCCGTCAGAAGAGGCGGCGGAATTCGAACTGCCCGCCATCTTCAAGCCAGGGCACCACGCCGCAGTCGAGAGGCCGAAACTTTTTGGGCGTCTCAGTGAAGCATTGAAAACAAATGCGCCACAGGACGTTGGCAGGGCGCGCACGGTCATTCCGTTCGATCCCTCCGCTGCGAACGGCGCTGCGCACGGGGCCACAAACGGGCGCATGATGGAACCGC
>JANOKW010000124.1:0-13211 GCA_031419475.1 Hyphomicrobium sp.
GATCGTAGGCCTTATAGGCGAAGCGCGGCATTATTCGATCCTGACCGCTCGCATCACGTCATCCAGTGTCGTCACTCCCGCGAGCACTTTCGTAAGACCGTTCTCGAACATCCCCGTCATACCCTGTGCGCCTGCCGCTTCGTTGAGCGCGTTTTCGCTTGCCCGGCCAAGAATAGCGCGGCGGATGTTCTCGTTGACGACTATCAATTCGCTGATTGTCGTGCGGCCCGCATAGCCGGTGTTGCGGCAGACGTTGCAGCCGGACGCCGTTCGCATATGAGAGGTATCAGTCAGCCCTGCGAGCCGGGGCAATTTATTTGCCAACTCGCCCACACGCTCAGCGGCAACTGATCCGGCATCGACCGGAGAGGCACAAGCTCCACATACGCGCCGCACAAGCCGTTGAGCAAGAATACCCTTGAGGCTTGAGGCCAATAGATACTCCTCAACGCCCATATCTATCAGCCTCGTGATCGTTGCCGCGGCGCTGTTTGTATGAACCGTCGATAAGACGAGATGGCCGGTCAGCGAAGCCTGGATTGCAACTTCAGCTGTTTCAAGGTCGCGCATTTCTCCGACCAGAATAACGTCCGGATCTTGGCGCAGTATTGACCGCAACGCCGAGGCAAACGTCAGTCCGATCTTCGGCTGAACTTGTATCTGGTTGATGCCCGCCATCTGATACTCGATCGGGTCCTCAACAGTGAAGATCTTGCGGCCGGGATCATTCAGAGTTTCAAGCGCCGCATAAAGTGTCGTTGTCTTGCCGCTGCCTGTCGGCCCGGTGACGAGGATAATGCCGTTGGGCTCTTTCAGCAATCTATCCAAGTTGGTTCGTGCGCAAACATCGAAGCCAAGCGCCTCGAAATCGAGCGCAGCGCTCGAGCGGTCGAGCAGACGCAGTACAACACTTTCGCCCCGCAGCGTCGGCATGGTGGAAACACGCAAATCGAGGTCGCGCCCGCGCACCGTCGTCTTGATGCGTCCATCTTGCGGCAGGCGCTGTTCTGCAATGTTAAGCCGCGCCATGATTTTGACACGCGACGTCACCGCTGGACGCAGACCCGGCGGTAATTGCTCGACTGTCTGCAACACGCCGTCGATGCGAAACCGCACCACGAGACTTTCTTCGCGCGGTTCGAAATGTATATCGGATGCCTGCATCTCTGCGGCACGCGTAATGAGCTCGTTGACCAAGCGAATAACCGGTGCCTCGCTGCCAAGATCGGCGAGCTGGCGGACATCGTCATCATGCGCGGCGTCTTGCCCAAGGCCGGGCGCGCCCGCTTCCGGTGTGACTGCCGGTTCCTCATACAATCGGCTTATTGCTCGCTCGATATCCTTGCGGGCTGCGAGTTGTATGTTTGCCGGTTGGCCTATCAGATAGGAAAAGGCTGCGACGGCGTCGCCTGCCATCGGATCTCCAATGGCGACCGTAATGCCGTCGGGCCCTGCGAAAACCGGAAGCAGCGCGTTGCTCTTCAGAAAGGCGGCATCGACCTGCCCTGCGAACAACGGCACTTGCGGGAAGCTCTCCATGCTCGCGAGCGGAAGATCGAAAATCTGGGCGATGTAACGTATAAGCTCCGATTCCGAGACGAGACCTAAGCGCGTGAGAACGAAATCGTACCGTTCGCCCGATTGCTTTTGCGCCCGCTCGGCACGGCGTGCTGCGAGTTCATCTATGGCGCCTCTATCGATAAGAAGGCTTGAGAACCGGCGCACGAAATCGTCGCTTCTTAAATCGACGCGCTCCGCCGGTTTCGCCGCACCTGAACTCGACATCTGCAACCCGCTAACTAAAACTCATGAGACCGCAATGCCATGTTATCGAAATGCCGGAATTTGCGCTATGATCATATGACCGTTCGCGGGCCCTATGGGACAAGCCGCGTGTTGACGTTAACGAGCCAGCCCACCTGACATGCAGACTTTAACCGCAACTCAAGATATCCCGGCACAAGGCCAGAGACCCGGTTTTTTCGCCTGGTGGGGCCGTGAACTTTACGGCATTTTCAAGCGCACTCCTCGCGCCGGCTTCGTTCACCCAAAGCGCCGCATCATCGCGGCCATCGGCGACAGCGGCGTGCGCTGGCTTGATGAAACGGACCAAAGTCTGAAGTTAATTGGACCAGAGTCGCCAACCGCCGAACCTGGCGCGGCTACACTTAAAATCATTCAACGCTTAACGTCGCATCGCCGGGCCATACCATTGGGACTGCGCATTGCCAAGCCGGCTTGCTTCGAGCGGCGTATCGAACTCCCGGATACCACACGCGCCGACGCAGCGCGCATCCTCGAACTCGACCTTGAGCGCGCGACCCCCTTCAAGCATAAAGATGTTTATACAGCCTGCTACGAAGACCCCGGCCCGCCACCTCGGCCCAAAGGCAAGATTGCGTTGCGCCAGTTCATCGTCAAACGGGAGCGCATCGACGAAGCGAGGCAATTGCTGAGCGCCCAAGGCTTCGAAGTCGCGTTTACCGATTGCTGGGACGAAGCCGGGAAGGCGCCGCTGCCGATCAATTTCCTCACAAAGTCACAAGCAGCAAGTGCGACGCTGCGGCGGCCGCAAACGCTTGCAAAGATCATGGCGCTGACAGCATTGGTGCTCGCGGGATCGGCGGCCGGATTGGTAATCCAGCGCGGAGACGAGGCACTTGCTGCGCTCGAGATCAAGGTAACAGAAGCTAAAACGCGGGCGCAATCCTTAAGGAAAACTATCGACCAGGCCGAGGCTGTCTTCAAGGGCGCAGCGGCCCTGCATAATCTCAAAGAGCGCCGCATTCCGGTTCCGGAAATCCTCGAAGAACTGACGCGCCTTCTGCCTGACACGACATATGTAACAGATTTCCGGATCGATGCCGGCAGAATCGCAATCACGGGCTTATCCCAGTCGGCGGCAGCGCTTGTTCCTTTGATCGAGAAATCTGAATTGTTTGAAGGCGCCGCAATGGCCGCGCCCGTTCTTCTCGATACCAACGCCAACAAAGAACAATTTCGAATTGAAGCCCGTCTCCCCGCGCCGGCGCGAACCGTCACACCGCAAACGGAACCCGCGCAATGATAGAGCGCATTTCAAAACCGGTCCGGCAGCTTGCCGCACTCTCGCTGCTCGCCGCAGCGATCGTTGGCTTTTGGAGTTTCGTGTGGACACCCGTGACAACTTCAATTCTCGGACAAGACGCCAAGATTCTCGAGCAACGCGAGGTCCTCGGCCGCCTCTTATCGGCCGAGACCCTCGCAGGCGACGCCAGCACGCTTGAACAGAAATCCAAATCCATCGATATCGGGAGGCTGACGCTTAAGGGCGATAGCGATCCGTTGCGCACTGCGGAACTTCAAACCACACTTACAAAAATCGTGGCAACACTTGGC
This sequence comes from Hyphomicrobium sp., assembly GCA_031419475.1. Lineage (GTDB taxonomy): Bacteria > Pseudomonadota > Alphaproteobacteria > Rhizobiales > Hyphomicrobiaceae > Hyphomicrobium_B. The sequence goes on from JANOKW010000124.1 coordinate 3,379, forward strand.
TTGCGGTTGAAGAGTACGAGAGCCTTGCCGGCGCGCGACGCTGAAGGCGTGCGCCTCATCGGAGTCCAAGCGCAATTTCAAGCCTCGCTTGCCCAACTTCAGAAAATACTTCTTGCCATTGAAGAAAGCGACGCGATCCTCACAATCGAAGCCCTTCGTATAGTCGCCGCCGCCGGCGCTACTGATCCGAAAACAGAGGCCCCGCTGGACGTCAATATCGACGTGTTCGGTGCAACCGGTACTGTGAAAGGATAGCGCCAATGCCCTCTCAGAAATCCTCCCGCGCATGGCCCTTCCTGCGCAATCTTGGCCTGCTCGGAGCGATCACAGTGCTCGCCACATTGAATTGGCAGATCTGGGCAACACCAAACGACATACGCCCCATTGCACTTGTGCAAGCTGCACCCTCTTCGGGTACAAGCAGCGAAATTCAAAGCGCCGGACCGGGGCCAGCGCGCGCAAAAATCTACACTGAGACGCTGGCGCGGCCGATCTTTCGGGCTGACCGCAAGCCTTTCGTTGCCGAGGTGCCGCTGCCGCCGCTCGTCATCGAAGAGGCCGTCGAAGCCCCGCCAGCCGCGCCGCCCATAGAATCTCCGCCGGCGCTTGCGCTCGTCGGTGTAATGCGCGACGGCGATGGCCGGTATCGTGCGCTCGTGAAATCGGCACAGTCGCCGGCTGCGTCCTGGCGTCAGATCGGCGACGAGATCGACGGTTGGCGCATATCTGGGATTGCGCCTTCTACTATCACGCTCTCGGCTGACGCTTCAACAATCACGCTCGATCTTTACCCCGTGGCCGCAAGTCGAGTTGAAACAACCCCGCCTTGATCACTTGACGGCCGGTTGACCGGCACCGGCATCTTTTTGGGGACGCGCCATCTGTTCGCGAATGGCAGCCGCCATTTTCTCAGGCGTCAGCGTGTGATAAAAATAAGTCCGCGTCACGCCACTGGGATCGACGAGATAAAAATACGTCGTGTGATCGATACGCGGACCCGTTTCTTTCGTGCTGTAGAACTCGTTCCCGTAATCGCGCCTGACCTTAAAGAGCCGGAGCAGCGTGAAAATCTGGGCGCGCGAACCAACGAGCCCTTTGAGCTTGGGGTGAAAATTGGAAACGAATTGCGCCACTCCTTTGGGGTCCGGCTTTTCCATGGAAAAATCGATGAAGAGCGGCTGCACCGCCTCCGCCTCGCTACCCATTTGGATCAGCGCCTGGGTCATATTTTCCAGCGCTGTGGGGCAGGCCTCGCGGCAACTCGGATAGCCGAAATAGATGAGAGACCACTTGCCTTTGAGCGTCTCGCTGGTCACCGTATTGCCGGACGTGTCTTCAAGTTCGAAATCCCCGCCAAGCGACTGCGGCTCCGGCGGCTTGATAGCGTAGCCGTCGTCTTTGTAAGGCGTTACCGTGTGCTCTTCCTCGACGACGACGCCTTTGCCTTTGCTGTGGGCGAAGGCCGGGCTCCAAGCCGCCGACACCGACACCGCAGCCACGAGGGCCAACACTGAGACTTTCATTTCCGGAGTTTCCAGCTTCTAAATGATATTGATAACCGTTTCGGCACGGCCAACGTTCACGGGTTTTGTAGCACTCGCGTTGTGGATGCGCCGCGAAATCCAGTCCTGGAATTCGACGACAACCTTGAATTTATCGCCTTTTTTGACGGACTGAGTGGAAAGATCGACGTAGAGATCGTTGCGCATGGCGGAGGGAAAGAATAACGGCTCGCCGGGTCCTACCGGAATCCAGTCGCACCATGGCCGCTCGGTCTTATCGAGGGCATGGCCATCGATCGAGATGATGTGACCGCGAAGCTTCTCGATCGTGACCTTGGCAATCGAATACGACGCGTTCAGCATCCGGATCAGCAATTTGTCGCTCGGCAGCGCGTCGATGCGCACCGCCGCACTGGCCGCACATTTGGTGTTCTCAACGCCGTTCACGAAGAAATACTTCGGTTGGAACACATTGAGTCCGGCATCATCGCCGCACAATCCGGCATTGTCATCCAGAGTGTGCCAGCGTGGATCAATGTCGTCGAAAACCCAGAAGCGCTCGCGCGTGTAGAACGGGCCGCCTGTGTAAGCATTCACGCGGCCGAACTGATCGGGCTTGGGATCGACGATCAAAAGCCCATAAAGTCCCATCTCGAAGTGGAGCACCGTGTTCTTGTGGCAATGATAGAACCAGGTTCCGGCGTGGCGGGGCTGCCACTGATAAACGTAGGTGCCCGACGTTTCGAACGAGACGTGGCCGACGCCGTCGTTCATGGTCGTTGGCTCGATGCCGTGGTGATGAATGGTATGCGTATTGTTGCGGGTTTCGAGTTTGACAAGGACCATGTCGCCCTCTTGCACGCGGATGAGTGGCGAGGGAAAAAAATTCTTACCCTTGAGCCTAAGGCGATCTTCGAAACCCCAGTAGCTGATGTTGACGCCATCCGACATGACGAGTGTACCGTCGTTGAACGACTTGCGTTCAAAATAAGCGTTCGCCGACTGCCAGTCCGGTGTTTTCGCCGTAAGCGGATTGAACACCTTGCAACCGAACGTATCGAAACTGTCGCCGCTGACCCTGGTTTCGGAGAAATCGACCGCGCCGGAGTTATTGAATCCTGGGCCGGGGGACGCCGTTGTTTTCGGGCCGAGCACCGGCTCGACAAAAGAAGGGACGGAAAAGCGGGGTGCGTTAAGAAATGCCATTGCCATCACCATATGGGCGATACGCCCTTGAAAAACCGCCAGTCACGAACCCAAAAAGGCTTTCAATCGCCCACATCTCTATCTAACCGCCGCCGCTGCCACTGGAGCCACCAGCGGCCGCAGCGAGCTGCGCCCGCCCGCCGATGCCGCCGACAATCTCCCAATGCGTCACGAGGCCCTGCGGATAGTTGCCGCCCGACGCCGTTTGCGACATTTCGCAATGACAGTGCATTACGTACCGTAGCGGGAACGGTTCAAAGACCGTTACCAGCGGCGGCGGCTGCGTGTCGATATTGATATTGCGCGCCACCATCGCGTCGAACTGCCGGGGCTGTGCTACGCCGCCGGTTTTGATGTCGTAGGGTATGTCGGGGGGCACCTCGAAGGGCAGCAGCATGTCGCAGCGCTGCATAGGCCACATCGGCCAAACATCCCTCTCCGGCACATTGTCGAGAACAATCATGCCGCCTGTATTCGCATTCCGGCCGGACGCATCGAGAACCGGCACGCATTCTGCCAGCTCGAATATATGGTTACCGTGAATATGATTGGAATGATGCGCCAGGCCTGCATTCAAGCAGCGGATGAGCGTCGGCTCGCCGATGAAATTTTTGGCGACCACATCTTCATGCTTGGAAAGGTCGAAGCCGCTTCGTCCATTGATTGTGAAGTATCGCGGTGTCCAGGTATCCCAGATTGAACTCGTCAACGACGGACTCGACCGGATTGGATCGCTTTCGCTACCTTCCAACAGCGCGTTGAAACGCGGATCGACCTGAGTTTGCAGCCAGATTTTTTCTTGCGCCGAGTACGGCTGGCCGATTTCCGACGGCACCCATTTGCCGCCGGGAAAACGTCCATTGACCTTGGTGACGTCGCCAAGCGCTTCGAAGATGGTGCGGACCGCAGGTGTCAGCTGCACTATCGCATAGGGCGTAATCAATGCTCCGGCTGCGGCGAGTTCGGCGTAATCAGGTTGCACGATGAAGGCGCCGTGCAATCCAAGTAGGCGGTAGAGCGGCGATCCGCCGAGATTGTCGTGATAGATAAACGTGCCCGTCTGGCTGGCGGTAAACGTAACCGAGCAGCAGCTATTCGCCGCAATCTCGATTTTTGAGTCCGGAAAACCGGTAATCTCGAACCCGTGCGGTTCGGCCCGGAGGTTGTCGATCGTAATCTTGACCCGCTGACCATGCTTCACGCGCAGAACGGGGCCCGGAATTCGCGCGCCCGAACAGGTACTATTGGGATCGCCTGGAAAAGCAGTGCATAGGCCTCCGCCGAGGTCCTTGTACCCGAGCATCCAGAGTCTTTTACCGTCCACCATCTCGACGCGCTGGCGCATAATGGCGAGATGAATTTCGACATCGTGATCGCCGTCGCCGCTGACCGCACATGGACCGCAAACAGTGTCCGCGAGTGCACGAAGGGGATGTGTATTCACAGCCGCCACAAGGGCGCCGTAGCTCGTGTATTTGAGAAGATCGCGACGTCTCATTGTAATGTCGCCTTAACTACGGCCGGGAACAAGACTCCGGCTACGGTAGATACGGCCGCCTAGATGCTTCAAAAAAACTGTGCGCAAGCAAAAAATTAGTTTGGCGTGTTTTTCCAAATGGACCGAACCGCGTTTCTTCATTTCGCATTCCTGAAGGATTTTTTCATGCTGCACTCTGCCAGCTTTTGAGAAAAGGGACCTTGGTCGAGCGCTTAAGTATCTGATGTATGCCCGATGGTCCGGCCTCTAGGTCCAACTTTGGTCTGATCCGGATCAAAACTGGCTACTTTTTAGGCGAACTGATTCGCGCTGCCCTTACGCAACCGGAAGCGTTGAACCTGACCCCGAAGCCACATCTTGCCCCTATTACCTGCCACCCAATTAAGACTGTGGGAATCCGCGTCCGCAGCCCTAAAAATGTGCTCTAACAAACGTCCCGCGCACGCGATGAGCTCTGAGTTCGTGCGCCCGGTCACCATGTTTCTCAGAGGATGCGCTTTTTGCGTTTCATCTCACCAGTGCACCAGATTGCGAGACTTAGCCGGACATTGCTGATTGTTCTCAGCACTGTCGCGGTTGGCGCTTGCTCTCTTGCGTCAGAGCAATTGTCTTTACCAACACCCATCGGATCCGCTTCTCCAGGAAGCCCGATCGGAGCGGCGGGCCATCGCCCTGGCGTCCTCCTGTCCGATCCAGCCGGCGCCGCGAATGCCGAAGCCCGCGTGTACAAGGGTTCCGGCGTCTTCACGGGAGAAGCGGACTCGGCCGCGCAATTACAGAATTCTACAAATGCCTCCGCAAGCGAGTCAATTACCGGCGTTACCTTGAACTTGGCGGGCGCGACGGCTGCCGAGGCGGCGAAAGCCATCCTCGGCGACATCCTCAAGGTCAACTACATGGTCAGCGAAAAGGTCCAGGCCAAAGTCACCATGAGCACGGCCCAGCCGGTTTCAAAGGAAGCGCTGCTCGGCATTTTTGAATCGCTGCTCCGTTCTGAAGGTGCGGCACTCGTGGTCGACAACGGCCTCTACAAAATCGTGCCATCGAACGAGGCCGCCGCTTCGACGCTCGTGACCAGCGGCACGCCGCAAACACGTGCCGGCCTTGCGACCGAAGCAGTGACGCTGCGCTTTGTAGCGGCTGCCGAAATGGAGCGCATTCTAAAGTCCGTGTCACCCCAAATCGCGATTGCGCGCGTCGATGCAGCGCGCAACCTGTTGATGCTCTCCGGCTCTCCTTCCGAACTCGCCTCAATGCGCGAGACGGTGTCGGTGTTCGATGTCGACTGGATGCGCGGCATGTCGGTTGCTATCCACCCCATCGAAACGTCCGATCCTGATGCTATCGCCCAAGAACTCGACACCATTTTCGCAAACGACCGCGAAAGTCCTACAAAAGGCATCGTTCGCTTTGTACCGAACAAGCGGCTGAAATCGATCATCGTTATCTCGTCACGGCCCGAATACCTTAACAAAGCGGCCGGCTGGATCAAACGCATCGATCTCGTCGGAGCAGCGGCCGAAGCGCAAGTCCACGTCTATCACGTGCAAAACCGCCCTGCGGCCGAACTCGCGCAGATACTGCAAAAAGTTTATGTTTCTCAAGGTCAAGCACGGGCTCAGCAACCGCTGGCACAGCCGCTCGGCGCGGACCCGTTTGCAACGCTGTCGCAACCGGCAGAACTGCAGCCCGGGCGGGCACCCTCGGCATCGGGCGGTTCAACCGTAGGCTTGCTAGGCGAACCCCAGCCGTTGCCGACTTTCGCAACGGAGGTGCGGTCTCCGAATACCACCCGCCCGCCAAGTATTGCCTCGGGTCCGGACGGAGCGGCCGCCGCCCCCGCTGCAAGCGGCACCGAAACTGCATCCATTCAACCCCTGCCAGACGATCGCACAAGCGGCATCCAAATTGTGGCGGACGAACCGAACAATGCATTGATTATCACGGCAACATCGAGCGAGTATAAACGCATCAAGCAAAGCTTATCGCGCGTCGATGTGGCGCCGAACCAAGTGTTGCTGGAAGCGACGATCGCCGAAGTCACTTTAAACGACAACCTTAAGTTCGGCCTGCGGTGGGTTTTCAAACACGGAAACAATCAGTTCAAACTTACCGATAGCCTGATTGGCGCGGTCGTACCCGCCTTGACCGGGTTCTCTTACTTCCTCAACACGCCCAACGTACAAGTCGCTCTGAACGCGCTTGCAGCCATCACCGACGTCAACATCGTCTCGTCACCATCGATGACCGTAATGGACAACAAGAAGGCGATACTGCAGATTGGCGCCGAAGTGCCTATCGTGACGCAACAGGCCGTCAGCGTCATTGCCCCGGCAGCACCCATCGTTAACGCCGTCTCGTTCCGCAACACGGGCGTCATTCTTAGCATCACGCCGCGCATCGGGGACAACGACCGCATCCTCCTCGACATCGAGCAGGAGGTCAGCGAAGCCGTACAAACGCTGTCGTCAGGCATCGACGCCCCGACCATCACGCAGCGGCGCATCAAAACGACCGTCGCAGTCGGAAATGGCGAAAGCATTATTCTCGCGGGCATGATGCAGGACAAGACCACCGTCATAAAGCAGCAGGTGCCCATCGTTGGTGACATCCCGGTACTTGGCAACCTTTTCAAGAACAAGGACAATACCATCGCCCGCACCGAGCTGCTGATCGCTATCACGCCGCAGATCATAAAGGATCCCAATCAAATGCGTGCGATCACGACGGAATTCCGGGATAGGATGAACTTCACGACACGGCCACAGCGTCAGACGCCCCCCGATAAGCGCGAAAACATCGATCGCGCACTTGTCAGGTAGGCTCTGGGGATTGGGCACCCTAGAATAGTCCAAGTATTTGTGAGCCAGCGTCCCATGTCACGCGATGTGAAAATAGCCGACCGCGGCTTCACCATGATCGTCGTGCTGTGGGTTATCGCTTTATTGACCCTCATTCTCTCGGGCTTCCTGCGATCGGCCGGAACCCACACCGGGATTGCAGTTAACGCGCTGAGTAGCGCCCGTGCCGAAGGTCTTGCAGATGCGGGCGTCCATTTGGCCGTGCTCGATCTGATCCAAGTTGCCGGTGGCAAGACGGCATTTGCGGCCATCGTCCGGAACTCAGATCCCCGATCTTGCCGCGCTGGTCCGGGCGAGACGATTACAATCCGTATCCAGGATGCGTCGGGGCGCGTCGATCTCAATGCAGCAAACCACGCGATGCTGGCCGCCCTCATCGCGGGACTTGGCGCAAGCGCTACGGACGCAGCAGAAAGTGCCGCCGCCGTCATCGATTTCCGCGACCGGGATAGCGATCCTCTGCCCGGCGGCGCAGAAGCTGCCGGCTACGCCGCGAACGGCTTAAAAGTTTCGCCTAAGAATGCGCCGTTCGACACGGTCGAAGAACTTGAGCACGTGTTTGGCTTCACCATAGAACGCGTCAAGTCGCTGCTGCCGCATGTGACTGTTCATTCCGGCATGTCCGGCATCGATCCCGCAGCCGCCTCGCCAGACCTCATCACTATTCTACAAGCCGGGCATCTCATCGTGTCGCCTGCCGGACCCGCCCCAAGCGCATCTCGAGGAAGGCTGCCGCCAGATTTCGCCGCCACCTCGCCGCGCCAAACTTTCATTCTGACATCCGCCGCAGAAACGCAAAACGGCGGTCGTTACGTGCGTGAAACTATCGTTGATTTGAGTTCTGGGCGAACTTTAGATTACGCGTTCCGAACCTGGAGACGCGGCGAAATCTTTCCCGTCAAAGATCGCAGCCGGGCTGAGCCGCCGGCCTGCAGCGGCCTCACTGGTTGAGGAGTTTGCGCGCGAGCTCAAGATTGTCCTTCAAGCTCGCCCCTGATGGCTGCGCCTTGGCGAGCAGGCCGTATTTATCCATGAAGAACACCTTCAAAGTGTGGTCGATCGTGTAATCGCCGCCCGAGGCAACCTTTTCGAAAAACGCGTTGAACGCCGCCGTCGCCGCCGTCACGTCGATAACCGAACCCGTCAGACCAACAATGCGAGGATCGAAGGACGAAAGATAATTCTTCAATGCTTCCACGGTGTCGCGCTCGGGATCGACCGTCACAAACACGACCCTGATTTTGTCGCCACCCTCCTTCAAGGCCTGGAGCATGTGTCCCATCTCGACAAGTGTGGCCGGGCACACATTCGGACAATGCGTGAACCCGAAAACGACTATAAAGGGCCGTCCCTTGATATCATCGGGCGCAAACCGCGCGCCTTGGTGCGATTGCAATGCGAACAGCGGTTCGAGCGGCACGCCTTGTGCGCGGCCGGGGTGTTCGGCCAGCGCCGGGCAAATAGAGAGCCAAAGCCAAACGAGCGCCGCAGCGCATGAACCGGGTATTCTCATTCTTCTGAAAATAATGCGGCGGCGGCTTCCTGCCTACCGACTAAAGGCTGGCGAAAGGGGGCTATGGCTGCGCCAAAGGCATATTGAGTTAACGCCTGAGCCTCCCGTGGCAACACTGGTACAAAATCGAAGACGTGTGGGCCGCATATTCGCGGCGGCGCCAGCTGCCTCGACCACGATCGGTTCATAACAACCGCATCATTTGCTGGTGGGTCGGTTGCGGTCGCGCCGTTTGCGATCACCGCATCGGTTGACAAAGCCGTTGCCGGCTTGGCAGTGGGCTTGGATTTGATCGGCACCGGATGGCATGGTATTGCGATTATAGTTTGAAGCCCGCTTTGGCGAGGACACTGAGCAGCACAGCGGTACGGCCAAACCGACCGTCCCGTACTAAGACTTAGACTGGGTCGATATGGTGCGCAGTTGTAAGGTGACGCAGCACGTGCAAATTGCCGAAGGCAGGGAGGGCGAAACGCCAGCCCCTGTAGATGGCGTTCGCGCTTCTTCGGTGCCGTTGACAGAGGACAAATTTCTTCCAAGCTGCGTCTGGTTCACAGGGCTGTCGGGCTCCGGCAAGACCACAATTGCACGCGCTCTTGAACGTGAGCTGATAGAGCGTGGCACGCGACCGTTCGTGATCGACGGCGATTTGGTGCGCCGCGGCTTGTGCCGCGATCTCGGCTTCAGCGCCGCTGATCGCGTTGAGAACATGCGCCGCATTGCTGAATTGGCACGGCTCATTGTGGATGGCGGACTCATAGCAATCGTGGCCAGTATCTCGCCATTCGAGGCGGAACGCCAGGCGGTCCGCGCCCGGTTTGCAGTTGGCGAATTCATGGACGTCTATGTCGATACGCCCTTAGCTGTGTGCGAGACACGCGACTGCAAGGGGCTTTACGCACGGGCGCGCGCGGGAGAGATTGCCGAGTTCACCGGGATATCCTCACCTTATGAAACACCGCATCATCCAGATCTTCGCATTGATGGTAGTGGCGCCGTGCGGCCGGATGAGCACGCTCAGAATGTGCTGTCCGCACTTGTAGGACATCAGATGCGGTTACGGCCGCTATAAGTTGCGGTCGCGACCGTCGTGGCCTGCTCGAGATTGATTGCTACCAAGACGCATTGGCTGCCGACTCTCAGCGATGCGCTTCTTTTTCACAGCGAAGCCATTGAAACCCTGGAAGCCGCTCAGCCGCTAAATCAAGAAAGTACCAAGCCGGATCACAAACCGGTGAAGTTGGTGACTTATA
>JANOKW010000125.1:0-3221 GCA_031419475.1 Hyphomicrobium sp.
GGCTTTCAAGGTCAACATAAGAGAATAACGAGCCTGAGTTCTGATCCGATCCGCGCATCGAAGCCCCCTTGCATTCCAAAGGGCAACGGAATCATATTCGCGAACCCTTGTCAGCAGGCGAGAAGTTCAACAGCCTGCTAATGCGGAGCGATGAACAAACCGTTCCACATCGACGAGGAGACATTGGCCAAGCTGCGCGAAAAGCTCGGCAGCAATGATGAGGCCATGTCCGAGTTCGCGCGCCGGGCCATCGAAGAGAAGCTCGCCCGCGAACCGAAGCCGCCAAAAAAGCCTTCCGCGTATGAGCTAGGTAAGGACATTGCCGGCAAGTACGAAGGCCTGCCGCCAGACCTCGCCAGGAATGCAGAGAAATACTTGAAGGAAATGTTTGATGCCAAGCGTCGCGGTTGATACCGGCCCCTTGGTTGCTTACCTTTCAAAGCAAGACAACGATCACGAGCTTGCATTGAACTTTTTCAGAAAGAGTTCTGCGGTGTTCGTAACGAATGTCGCGGTCTTGACGGAAGCAGCGTACCTGCTCTCGCGAAAACCAGCTGCCACAACGGATCTGCTAAAATGGGTCCACGAGGCCTTCATAGTCGATCGCGATACCGCCGACGACCTTCTACGCATCGTCGGGATCATGGAAAAATACACCGACCTTCCAGCCGACTTCGCCGACGCCTCCCTCATAGCCATGTGCGAGCGCCTGAACATCGGCCAGGTCGCAACTTTGAACAAGGACTTCGACGTTTACCAGCTGGCGAGTGGAACCCGATTACAGAACATGCTTCAATTCGGCGCCTAATCCCCTCCAGTTCCCCGAGTTCCGCGTGCCAGTGGAAAAAAGCGGCGCCGAGTATATAAAGTCATGATGCCGAACTTCGTAACCTTTATGGAATGTGTGAATAGTCCGAGTGCGGCGTGTCTCACCGCGCCGTCGAGTCTGCTCGGCTTAGGCCTGGCCCTCATCACCGCGCTTCTTGGCTGGTGGCAGGCGACACAAGACGCGACCCGCTTCAATCACCTGTTCGGCAAACTGCTCGTATCCGCACTGGGTCTGTTGCTGACGAGCGCTATCGCGGCTGGCGCCTTCTTTATGTTCAACCCAGATGCACCGCTCGGTGTCGAAGCCGATCCGATGAAGCAGTCGATCTGGGTCGCTGTCATCTGCGCATTCGGTCTTGGGATCTTGCTCCTCGCCGCAGCTTTCGGGTTCGGCCTCAGTGGTACGCTGGCGCGCGTTCTTGGGAAAACGCCGCGCCTTGGCCGGCCCGGTGTGGTCATCGCTATCGACGGGCCGGCCGCCTCCGGCAAAGGCACGCTTGCGCGGCGCGTCGCCGAACATTTTCGCATCCCGTGCCTTGACACGGGACTTCTCTATCGCGCGGTCGCACGCGACGTGATTGCGCGCGGCGGAAAGCTCGAGCACGCTGTCACAGCGGTCGCCTGCGCCAATGCCCTCGATCCAGCAACATTCAACGATCCAGCTCTTCGCGGACCCGAGGCCGGAGACGCCGCCTCCGTTGTCGCCAAGATCCCGGAAGTGCGCGCCGCGCTTTTGGAGTACCAGCGGACTTACGCCAAAGCCAAATTCGGCGCCGTACTCGACGGCCGCGATATCGGCACGGTCGTCTGCCCCGGCGCGGACGTGAAGATTTACGTTTCGGCCACCCCCGAAGTGCGCGCGCGCCGCCGCCACAAGGAACTCGAAGCGCGTGGCGATCAAGTGCCGTTCGAAACCGTTCTGGCCGACATTCACCGGCGCGATGGCCGCGACATGGGCCGCGATATTGCGCCGCTGTGGCCGGCCAAGGACGCGATCGAACTCGACACCAGCGAACTTAACGCCGATCAAGCCTTCTCCGAAGCTCTGCGGATCATCGATTTCCGGGTGAATGGCGAGAGGTAGGGCGGGAAGGGCGCAATAGGCCTGGCAACTGCACGCCACCGGTTTGCCGGGCCTTATTGCGCCGGATGGATGCAAGCGCCTCTGCCTGAGGCTTGGTGCGTTACGGCTCGCGAGTGAAGCAGCGCGCACCTATCGCACGTTACTATTCTTCGTTTTGCTTTTCGTTTTGCTTGGAGCTTCGCATGACGCCAAAGAAAATTCTCGTCACCGGGGGCACCGGTTTCATTGGTAAGGAAATTGCCGCCGCCTACGCCAAGCGCGGTGTCGAGGTCATCGGTATTGCGCGGCATCCAAAAGAAGTGCCCGGCGTCGTCGCGGGCGATGTGGTTGACCCAGCCCCTTGGGCGCATCACATGGATGGATGCGACATCGTCTATCACACGGCGGCCATGGTCTCGCTCGTCGGAGAACGGGACGTTGCCTGGACCGTCAACGTCAAGGGCACGCAGCGGCTCTTGAACGAGGCGGCCAAGCGCGGCGTCAAGCGCTTCGTGTATGTCTCGTCCGTCGCCGCCATGGGCTTTGAGAGTGACGACGGCGCGAATGAGACCTGGCCGCTCATGCCGAACGGCAATACCTACACGGATAGCAAGATTGCAGCCGAGCACGCCGCACTCGCCGCGCATGCGTCCGGTAAGATCGGCGTCACGATCATTCGCCCGAGCGACGTCTACGGCACTGACTCGGCCTGGATCCGCGAGCCGCTCAAGCTGATCAAGGCACGCCAATTTATGCTGCCGAACGACGGCCAAGGTCATTTCAGCCCCATCCACGTTGACGATCTGGTGGCTGGAACCATTCTCGCGGGCGAGCATCCTAAGGCGGCTGGCGAGATCTTTATTCTTGCGAACGGCGGCTGCACGACGCGCGAGTTTTTCACTTATCACTGGCGCTGGCTCGGGCGCGAAGGTTCGCCGCCGGCACTTCCTGCTCGGTTCTTGAAGTCTATAGCGGGCGTGGGTGGCGGTCTCGCGCGCGCGATTGGCGCCAAATCCGAGTTGAGTGCGGGCGCTATCGCCATACTCTGCCGTCCGGGCGGATTTTCGATCCTGAAGGCGGAAACGCTGCTTGGCTTCAAGCCGAGGATTGCGCTCGCCGATGGCATGGCCGAAGTGGAGCACGAGTTGCGGGGATTGGGACGGATTTGACACTTCGCCTCTCCCCGTCCATGCGAAGCATGGCTCACGGCTGTCCGGTTGAGTTCTGATGGACAAGGAGCATGGCATTGATTCTTCTGTGATTCGAGAGCTTGGCGGCATCATCGGACACGGAAGGGGACCAATACCATGCGGCACGAGAATAGCGTGAT
>JANOKW010000126.1:0-10731 GCA_031419475.1 Hyphomicrobium sp.
TAAAGTCGTCTCGAAGCTCAACCGCCGCTGCCATCCTGTTCTCCGCCCGAATCAGTTGCCCGATCCGAGACGGAATCACAGGATGACTCCCGAGGGAACCCCCGGCGCCACAAGAGTCAGCCTCAAGGAAGGTTGGTATAATATCCGCCAGCCTAGCGCCAAACCGGCGCGCACGGAAGGCCGCGGCAACGGGGTCAGACCCCACACACGAATGCACCCGTAAATAAGCGATTTGTCTTGTGAGGGGTCTGACCCCAATTCCAGTCCCCTCCCCGCCACTTTCCCCGTGCTTTCCTGCCCTGCGGCCTTCGGGGGGCTGGAAGGGGGCGGCAGACCGCGCTATCTCAAGCGCCGAAGCATTCAATGTCCGCCCATCCGGAGGCCCTTATGACCGACAAACTTCCAGAAACGCTTGAAGACATCGCCCGCACTCTTGTGGCGCCCGGCAAAGGAATTCTCGCGGCCGACGAAAGCTCGGGCACGATCAAAAAGCGTTTTGATAAAATCAACACGGAATCGACTGCCGACAGCCGCCGCGACTACCGCGAGATGCTGTTTCGCGCCACCGACGCGATGAAGAACCATGTCTCCGGTGTCATCCTCTATGACGAGACGATCCGCCAGAAAGCTAAAGACGGCACGCCGCTCGTCGATGTCATGCGCGCTGCGGGTTCGATCCCCGGCATTAAGGTCGATACTGGCGCCAAGGCGCTCGCCGGCTCCACGGCAAAAATCGAAACCATCACCGAAGGCCTCGATGGCCTGCGAGAACGCCTCGCCGAATACCACAAGTTAGGTGCACGCTTCGCAAAATGGCGCGCCGTGATCGCGATTGCAGATGGCTGCCCGACGTGGAACTGCGTCAAAGCCAACTCCCATGCACTCGCGCGCTACGCGGCGCTCTGCCAGGAAGCCGGCATTGTCCCCATTGTTGAGCCTGAAGTTTTGATGGACGGCGAGTATTCCACCCACGACATTGACGAGTGCTACCGCGTCACCGAGTGGACGCTGCGCACTGTCTTCCGCGAACTCTACGACGCGCGCGTCAATCTCGAAGGCATCATTCTGAAACCCAACATGATTATCGCGGGGCAGAAGTCCGCCAAGCAAGCTTCGGCTCAGGAAGTCGCCGAGAAAACGGTGAAATGCTTGAAAGCGACTGTGCCGTCGTCGGTGCCGGGCATAGCGTTCTTGTCGGGCGGACAATCCGATCAAATTGCCACCGAACACTTGAGCCTCATGAACGCTATCGGTGGTTTGCCTTGGGGGCTGACGTTCTCTTACGGCCGCGCGTTGCAAGCAGCCGCACTTTCAGCCTGGGGCGGCAAGACTGAAAACGTGGCTGCTGGCCAGCGCGCTTTCGCTCATCGCGCCAAAATGAATGGCCTCGCGAGTCTCGGCAAATGGGATGCGAAGCTGGAGAAGGCGGCTTAAAGCGCCAGACACTACTTGGTCAGACCTTGCGATTTTCCCGGCGCTGCTGAACGGCCGCGCCGGGGCTTGATTGTAGACGGATAGACCTTCGCTACACTATCAACAATAGTCACTTTTTTATCGCGCTTCGCAACCCTTCGTAGCGCGCTACCTTATCCCGGGCTTTCTGAACAATTTTAAAATGCACGTCCCAGGCTTTACCTGCAGCAATTTTGTGTGCCGTTTTCGCCTTCGCATGTGATGTCTTGGCCGCCTTTGGTACTGACCGCCTCGGCTCGATGTTCGCAGAAATACCCGGCGCCAAAACTTGAACGCTGAGCCTCATGCCCATTGCTTCAACAAGGGACCGCAAAGTTTTGAGTTCAAGATTGTCTCGCCCCTCAACACGCGAAATCGCCGCCTGCTCGACTCCGACGCGCTTGGCGAGTTCGGTTTGCGATAGCCCGCACAGTTCACGCAGATCGGAAATTCCGAGAGAACGAGGTCTTCCGGATTGCGCGCGCTTCACCAACTGAGCGAATCTCAAGGCCGCCGTTTCCGCGCTGACGTAGATCTCGTTTGGCTTTTCCCCAAAACCGGCCTCATCTTGCGTCGAGAATCCGAACCCTGCCTTGGGCGACCAGAAGACCGTGAGCAACTCTCCATTAACCCGAGTGTCGAACCACCAATTCCCATCCGGCACGTCAGCCCGATCCACTTCGATCTTGACCGAAGGGCACACTCGCCCAACGAGGGTGATAAATTCTCTGACGACCTGCGGCTGTTTCATAACTCGTCTATCGTCCTTCCATCGCCACCGGGCTTGTCGATAAAAACGGTGCCGTCTGATCGGAGCACTATCGTTAGTGCGCCATTGCCACCGAGAAAAATCAAGTGTCCGGCACTCTTGAAACGCTCTACCCTCGGAGCCGTTGACATGATCTTCCTGTTGTCATCCAGCGGCGGGTACATTCGGCCATCGTCATGCCAAGCTGCCAAATTATACGGAACACCAGAGAATTCGTCCTCGACAGCGTTGAGAACGGTTTCCAACAATGACCGAGCGTCCTTCAGGTTTCCAGCAGGAGCAGCGGCGAGCAATCTTCCTTTGAAGATCGCAAGCCGCTCAATTTTTCCGAGCGGCCGCTTGGCCTGCGCCATCAAGCCCCCAGGAATTTATTACACATACAAAATATTACACATAAGGAATAACGTCAAGGCCATGTTCACGGACGCGCGCAGCACATTGCCGCCTGCCCCCAGACCGCAAAACTTCGAACAACGTGGAAAAAACCGCTAGTTCGCCAACAACCCCGACAGGGCATTCGACAATATATCGCCCGCTGTCTCATTGTGCGGACGGCGAGCGGCCTGTTGCGAAGTTTTCTTATTGCCGGTTTTCTTCGAACTTGGTCCGGCTGCTGGAACATAGCTGCCGGACGCTTCCGCAATTTCATCATCGGAATGATCGGGCGCATCGTATTTGACGGCGCGGCCGGCCAACGCCTGCATCACGCGGCTGTCTTGACCGTAGAGATCGCCAAACGTTTTGACTTTGCCTGCATCGTCCGCACTCGCAGTGAAGTAGGTGAGATACACCGGTACTTCTTTTGTGAGCGTCACTTCATTCGATCCGCCGCCGCCGGCGAACATGGATCCCACTTTCTGAGAGGACCAGCCCTTGTCCTCGCCAAGCAGTACTTCCGCAAGCTTCCGCGGATTTTCGACGCGTATACAGCCGTGGCTCAACGCGCGGCGCGATTGGGCAAACAGCCCGCGCTGCGTCGTGTCGTGCATGTAGACGTCATGGCGGTTGGGAAAGCGGAACTTCACGGTGCCCAATGGGTTTTGCCCGCCAGACGGTTGAACGAAACTGAAGCTGCGAATATCCACCCGGTTCCAATCCACCGAATTGGCATCCACCGGCCGGCCATTGAAGCTCGGCTTGAGACCATAAGCAGCCAACACACGCGCACCACCGCTTGATGACCCGCCGCCAAACAACTGATCGAAAAATCCATCGCCGCCGTTACCCGAAGCGCGCTTCAATCGCGGCAGCAGTTCTTTGACTTTGATGCCATCCGGTACACCCCATTCGGGATTGAAAATCACGAGCTGCATGCTCGAAGTCAAAATCGGCGTCGGCCATGTCGGCAGCCCAACAATGATCTTTTCCTCCCAGATCGTCTGGTCGCCCTTATTCACGCGCCCGATGAACTCTGGAATGTTGTTCATCACGTGCATCGCCCCGAGATCTTCTGGCAGCCAGCGCCAGCGCTCCATGTTGACGATAATGCGATCGGCTCCGCGCGAGGGGTCAGCTTTCTTGGGTTCGCCTACCCTGTTCAAAGCGTTGCGCGTTTTGGCATTCAAAATCCCGTTGACCTTAATGCCGTTTTCTTGCTGAAAGGCTTTGACGGCCGCTTCCAGACGCGCGTCATAAAGTGTTTCGTTCGACGCGGAATTGGCTTCGATCTTTAAGCGCCTGCGCAGAAGTGATATGTCGGCGTGCTCTTGTCCAGGCTTGATTGACCCCTCGACAGGCAGCTTGATCTTCAAAGCTTCGTCGATTTTCTCAGGTTCCTGCGACCCTCGCGCTTTCAACAAAGCTTGGCGCAGATTATGAAATCCGGCGTGCTTTGGATGAAGCGACGTTAGATAAACTTCCGGTGTCGCCTTGTCCGCGATGTCCGCGATGATGGCTTTGGGATCTTTCAGTGTTGGCTTCATGTCCCAGATATTGCTGATCGACAGCGGTTCAAACCGTCCGCCGCGCGCGTGGCGCGAATACTTCAGAACTGCAATCGACAATCGGGCCTCAGCCTCGCCGAGCTCATCGGGCGAAGCGCCAACGGTGAGATCGGGAACGTCGAAAGCGGACGCCTGCAAACCCCAATCGTCCGCCTTCTTAATCTCAGCAATGATCGATGTAGCGCGACTGTTGAAAGTGCCGTCCGTCACCCAAAGCGGCGCCCTGCGGTTTTCATAGAATGAGGAGAGAGCGGCTCTGTCGTCCGCGTTTGTTTTCGAGGCAAACGCTTTGTCGTCGAGCTTGCGGAAAGCTGCTTCAAGAACAGGCTCCCGTGTCGCTGCCGCAACAGCTGCCGGAGCGCTCACTGGATTTGAAGGCGATCCATAGCCGTAAAAGGTTGTCGCACCTGAAGGAGTGTCGGGCAAATTGCTATCTGGTTCAGCCTTGGCTGGCACGGCAATCAACGCCAACGACGCGGCAAGCGCCGCAAACAGAGCTGGCAGGCCTCCGGCCTTTACAGTGCTCATCTTAAATTGACTCCCACCCTCAGTATTCTCAGCTGTGAAATCGATCAAAACAGTACGCCCATCTGTGCCCGCAAAATGGCGGATTGGAGGTCTCGCCGCCAAGACCCGAACTAAACAATGACTGCACTTGGCGCGGCGGTAAACTGCCGAATGCGTAAGGCTTGTGAAAAAGCCGCGGTGTGGCTTGGAAGACTCGACGTATTAACAAGAGGTTAATACTCGAACCCGGCCCTTCTTCTTTCCGCCTCATTGGGCTTCAATAGCCTTGCAGTCACCGGAGGCCACAGCTTGATACCAACCGAACTCTACCTTGTACTCGAAATAGATGAAAAAGCTGGCGCCGATTCCATCGCCGTTCTTGAAGCTGCACTCGGCGCCGCATCGTTCGCGAGCGTTCTCATCACGGCGCCAACCGGCAGGCCACTCCCAGTGCCTCAGGCGAATTCCATCGTCGAGCTGCTGCAGGCCAAAAGCATTGCTGCCATGATCGCGGACGACGCTAATCTCGCCCGCCAGTTGCGCGCCGACGGCGTTCATCTCACCTGGTCCAAGGATCAAGCCGGGCGCTTCGCCGAAGCGCGCGAAATTCTGGGCGAGCGTTTTCTTATCGGCGTCGATGCAGGCCGCTCGCGTGACGGCGCCATGACACTGGGCGAGGCCGGGGCCGACTACATCGCCTTTGGCATTCCTCCTCACGTCGAAGATCGCGCCACCGCCGCGCAACGGCAGGAAGATTTGGTCTCGTGGTGGAGTGATCTTTTTGAAATTCCGTGCGTCGCCTTCGACGCCGCTGATGCCAGCGCTGCGGCGCGGCTCGCCCACAGCGGCGCTGACTTCGTTGCCGTGAAAGTCAAAGCCTCCGATACGCCAGACGCCGCGCTGGAGCGGGTCAAGGTGTTTGCTGCTGCTGTCAATGGCGACAAGGAGATTGTTTGATGCGGTCTAAAACTGCGATAGCGCTGGCAGCTATTGGTCCTGCATTTTTTGTGGGCGCGATGATCGCTACTCGTCCGGCCCATTCCGAAAGCAGTTCATGGTTCGGGAAATCAGAAGAGGCGCCTGCAAAGAAAGCAACGCCCGCAGCCAAACCTCCGACAGCAAATCAAGGGACAAGTGCGCAAAAGAAACCTGTTCCATCAACCGTCCCCGCAACGGGGGAAGACGCGGCTTATACAGCGTTTGATCAAGGTCAGTATCTAACTGCTTTAAAACTCGCTGAGGCCGCAGCTGCAAAGGGCGACGCAACGGCACACACACTCATCGCGCGCATACATCAAGAAGGACTGGGCGTCGCCAAGGATGAAAAGATCGCCGCCAATTGGTACACCCGCGCGGCCGACCTCGGCGATGTCCCAGCGATGTTCTCACTCGCTCTCATGCTGGCTGAAGGGCGCGGGGTGGAGAAAAATCGCAACGCCGCCGCCGCACTCTTTGAAAAGGCAGCGCTGACAGGTCACGCGGCAGCGAACTACAATTTGGGGCTTCTGTTCCTCAAAGGCGACGGTAAGCCCGAGAACCCGTATCGCGCTTTCCAGCATATCCAATACGCCGCCGAGAAAGGCATCGCGCAGGCCCAATACGATGTTGCTGCTATGTATCAGCGCGGCGAGGGCATCCAGCCGAATGCGTTTGAAGCGGGCCGCTGGCTATCGAGAGCGGCGGAGCAGGGTCATGATGCCGCGCAGTACGACTATGCTGTACTGCTGCTTAAAGGTATGGGCCTGACGCGCGATGAGCCCAAGGCCCTCGGCTACATGAAGGCGGCGGCCGAGAAAGGCATTCCCGGCGCGCAGAACCGCCTCGCCTACATTCACCTTGAAGGCGTCGGCACCGACAAGAACCCGGTTGAAGCCGCTAAATGGCGCTTAATCGCCAAGAAAAATGGTGTCGAGGATGCGACCCTTGACGAAACGATTGACAAACTTTCGAAGGCCGACCGCACGGCCGCTGAAAAAGCCGCCTCCGAATGGACTGACCGCATCCAAGTCCAACCCTTCGAGTAGAGTATTAACACCCGCCGCCCTGTAGGTTGTCTGGCGTCCGCCTTGTCACAGGATGGACAGCGAGTTGATAAGCCTTTAGTCACCGCTGACCCGGCACGCCGCCGGCAACGATCACGCGGACTCCTCAACAATGCCTGTTTCACCTCTCCTCAACGTGATGATCACCGCCGCGCGCAAAGCCGGGCGCAGCCTAATCCGTGATTTCGGCGAGGTTGAGCAGCTGCAGGTCTCCGTCAAGGGTCCGGCGAACTTCGTGTCGATCGCTGACACCAAAGCCGAAGAAATCATCTTCAAGGAATTGAACAAAGCGCGCCCCGCATACAGCTTCCTGATGGAAGAGCGCGGCCTGGTTGAAGGCGCAGACAAAACTCATCGCTGGATCGTCGATCCCTTGGACGGCACCACGAATTTCCTGCATTCGAACCCGATGTTCGCCATCTCGATCGGTCTCGAACGCGAAGGCCATCTGGTTGCGGGAGTCATCTACAATCCGGCCAGCGACGAACTCTTCACCGCCGAAAAAGGTAAGGGCGCCTTTATGAACGACCGGCGCCTACGCGTAGCCAACCGCAAATCGATTGCCGACGCGCTGGTCTCTACCGGCATCCCCCATCGCGGCCGGCCGGGCCATCCCAAATTTCTCAAAGAGATGGAAACCGTGATGCGCGAGGTTGCCGGCATCCGGCGCACCGGGTCGGCTGCACTCGATCTGGCGTTTACCGCAGCCGGGCGCTTCGACGCGTACTGGGAGCGCAACTTGAAACCGTGGGATCTTGCGGCCGGCATCGTCATCGTGCGCGAGGCAGGCGGATTCGTGAGCGATTTGAACGGTAACGATACGATGCTCGCTACCGGCGACGTCATCGCCTCAAACGGTACGTTAATCAAGGCGCTGATGCCCCTCGTGGGCTCTGTGCCACAAAAGCCTTAGGCATTATCCGACTTCGCGGGATTTCGCGTGGCACCGGCTTGATCTCGCCGGTTTTCGCTGCCATTGCCTTTGGGTAACATGGCCTTCGGCCAACATGGCGTTCGGCCAAGGCTCGACCGCAGGGACGACGGGGATATTATCCGGGAGGGTGAGGTATGGCCAAGAAACGCCAGGGAGATGCTGCGATCGCGCCCATTGCCCGCCGCTTGACCCCGCCAGGCGTGTTTCTGCTGCGCATGGTCATCTTCCTCACGCTTGTGGGATTTCTGGCCGCCATCCTTTTCGAACAACTGCAACGTTCTCTCCTCACCAACCTCGGTCTCAACGGTCTAATCCTTGGCGTACTGGCGCTTGGCATTGTCTACGCCTTTCGCCAGGTCATCCGCCTCTATCCTGAAATCCGCTGGGTCAACGCTTACCGCATCGCCGATCCGGGATTATCGATTGCGCACAGGCCCGTGCTGCTTGCCCCAATGGCAACGATGATTCGCGACCGAACCGGCGTCCTGTCGCTTTCTACCGCCGCGATGCGATCCTTCATGGACTCAATCGGATCGCGGCTTGATGAAGCGCGCGACACGGGCCGCTATCTCGTCGGACTGCTCGTGTTTTTAGGATTGCTCGGAACCTTCTGGGGACTGCTTGAGACCATTCAGTCGGTCGGCAAGGCGATTGAATCGCTTGGTACACAAGGATCGGACAACGCCCAATTATTCGGCGAACTCAAAGCCGGTCTCGCAGCGCCGCTCAAAGGCATGGGTACGGCGTTCTCGGCCTCCCTTTTGGGTCTTTCAGGATCGCTCGTGCTTGGCTTTCTTGAGCTGCAAGCCAGTCACGCCCATAACCGCTTCTACAATGAACTTGAAGAATGGCTCTCGGGCATCACCGAGTTGACCCCATCTGGCGCAACAGGCTCCGCGTCGTCCGATTTCGTCAATCGCCAGCTCCTCAGCGCTGTGGTCGATATGCAGCGCGCGTTGGAGGAATTCTCCAATCGACTTGGCGAGCAACCGATCGCAGCACCCAACGTTCTCGCAGCAAGTGCCGCGCCTG
Source organism: Hyphomicrobium sp. (assembly GCA_031419475.1). Lineage (GTDB taxonomy): Bacteria > Pseudomonadota > Alphaproteobacteria > Rhizobiales > Hyphomicrobiaceae > Hyphomicrobium_B. The sequence continues at coordinate 8,680 of JANOKW010000126.1, forward strand.
CTGGCGATGAAGTCCGCGACCTCGCGCGCGGGGTCAATCAGCTTGTCAGTCAAATGCGTGCCGAACAAAAGGTTGTGCGCGAATGGGTCGATGAGCAAGCCTCTCAGCAAACCGAAGTGGCCAATATGCTGAAGAGCCTCGCCAGCAACATGAAGCCCAGGAGCTAGCAGCCGATGGCGCGCGGCCGCACCCGACGCAGTGCCGAGTATGGCGAGTTTTGGCCAGCGTATGTCGATGTGTTGTCGACACTGCTGCTCGTCGTCACGCTGCTGATGTCGATCTTCATGATCGCGCAATACTTTGCCGCCGAGGAAGCCAGCGGCAAGGACTCGGCCCTTAAGCGCTTGACGCGCCAGATCAGCGAATTGACCAGCATCCTTAATCTGGAAAAGGGTAAAGTGAATAGCGCAGAAGACGAACTTGCCGCATTACAAGCGTCACTTGCCTCACTGCGCGATGAAAACGCTAAACTCTCCGGCACGGGCCTCAGCGCCGAGGAACAAGCCAAGCTGGCAGAGGAACGTATCTCCGCACTCTCGGCTGATCTTGAGTCTCAGAAAAATGCGTCCAACGAAGCGTTGGCAAAAGTCGATCTACTCAATCAACAGCTGCTTGCCCTGCGCCAGCAAATTGCCGCTCTCAACGACGCGCTTGAGGCGAATGAAAAGAAAACAACCGATAGCGACAAGACCATCAAGGATCTGGGCGCCCGCCTCAATGCAGCACTCGCGCGAGAAGTGCAGGAATTGCAGCGCTATCGCTCGGACTTCTTCGGCCGCCTACGTGATCTCTTGAAAGATCGCAAGGATATCCGCGTCGTCGGCGATCGCTTTGTTTTTGAAAGCGAAGTCTTGTTTCCGTCAGGTTCGGCCACTTTGACGCCCGAAGGTCTCAGCGCCATGGATCAATTGGCCAACGCCATCAACGAACTTCAAAAGCAAATCCCCGCAGAAATCGACTGGGCATTGCAGGTCAACGGCCACACCGACCCCCGGCCCATTTCAAGCCCGCAATTTCCATCCAACTGGGAATTGTCGACGGCGCGTGCGTCTTCGGTCGTGAAGTATATGATCGCGAAAGGCGTGCCCCCCGACCGGCTGGTTGCGGCTGGCTATGGCGAGTTCCAACCCATCGAAGCGGGATCGTCCGATGACGCACTGAAGAAAAACCGCCGGATCGAGCTGAAGCTCACGAACAGGTAGCGCGCGTCCAGAGCCTCGCTGTGGGCGTGACCTTATGTTGAAAATGAGCTGCACGGCGGCCGGGATTATCGCCACAGCTGCACCGGCGCGGCAACTGACCGGAAAAAGTGAAACCGAATTGGAAATACCGCCTCGCGATTGAGCGCGCCGCTTCAGTCATCACTCATCATCATCGGTTTTCTTTTGCCCCGTTGCGCGCAAGTGCTTCTTGACCAGCGGCGGGGCGGATCCATCGAGTTCACGCTGCTGATTGCGCGCCGGATCGTTGGCAGCAATGCGTTGTACTGGGACGCCTGAGAGCGCTTGAATGATACGTTTGTCGTGGCCGTAGATGTCATCAAGTTTTCGCAGCTTGCCGTCGGCCCCGTGTATCAGCGTGAAATAGACGTTGTGGACAGGAACAGGGCGAATGAGATCGATCTTGTTGCTCGGCTTGTCCCAGTCCAAAAGATTTTTTGCCACCTTCTTTTTATCCCAGCCCTGATCTTCGCCAAGAATCAACTCAGCAAACTTCTGAGGGTCTTTGACGCGAATGCAACCATGGCTGAATGTCCGCTGGGCATGTTTGAAGAGCGCGCGATTGTTGGTGTCGTGCATGTAGACGTGATGCTTGTTCGGAAACAGGAACTTAACAAGTCCGAGTGGATTTGCGCCGCCTGCCCTTTGGTAGATACCGATATCGCGAATATCGACCTTATCCCAGTTGAAGCGCTCGGGGTTGAGCTCCTTGCCCTTCAAGCTCAGAATGCGCATATCGCGGCGGTCGAGAACTTCAAAATCCCCGTCCTGCAACTTCGGCAGCAGATCTTTGATCTTGATGGACGGTGGCACACCCCACTCGGGCTGGAAC
>JANOKW010000127.1:0-3272 GCA_031419475.1 Hyphomicrobium sp.
TTTCATACTCCACGCCGATCACGAACAGAACGCTTCGACCTCAACCGTGCGCCTTGCCGGATCGTCAGGCGCCAATCCGTTCGCGTGCATTGCAGCCGGTATTGCTTGCTTGTGGGGCCCCGCACACGGCGGCGCCAACGACGCGGCCCTCACTATGCTGCAGGAAATCGGCACTGTCGATCGCATCCCCGAGTACATCAAGAAAGCCAAGGACAAGAACTCCGGCTTCCGCCTGATGGGCTTCGGGCATCGCGTTTATAAGAACTACGATCCGCGCGCCAAGGTGATGCAGAAAACCTGCCACGAAGTGCTCGACGCCGTTGGCTCCAAGCACGATCCGTTGCTGAAGGTCGCCATGGAGCTTGAGCGCATTGCGCTGCAGGACGACTACTTTATCGAGAAGAAGCTCTATCCCAATATCGACTTCTATTCGGGGCTGACGCTCAGAGCGATGGGTTTCCCGGTCGATATGTTCACGGTGCTGTTTGCCGTTGCCCGTACCGTCGGGTGGATCGCGCAGTGGAAAGAAATGATCGAAGATCCCGAGCAGCGCATCGGCCGTCCGCGCCAGCTTTACATCGGCCCCCCGCGCCGCGATTTTCCAGCGGAGTAATTGACGGAACGTGACTTGATCACGCCAACCACTGCCTTTGCCGCCGTCTCGCTTGGGCTGCCGTCCGCTAATTTGAGCTTATCGGGAACACGCGCCAGCGCCGCGACCTGCGCATCGCGCCGGGCGCTTTTGCTCAGCAAGTCTCTCAGCACCGGCGCCATTTTTTCCGCCGTGCAGTCTTCTTGCAGAAATTCTGGAAACGCGTTCTCACCCAACACGAGATTTGCGAGCACGACCGTTTCACCTTTGATCATGCGCCGCAGAAATGGCGCCGCAACGGAATCGACTTTGTAAGCCACCACCATCGGCGTTCCACACAGCGCGAGTTCGAGCGTGACCGTGCCTGAGGCCGCCAGTGCTGCCCGCGCCAGCCGCATGGCACAAAACCCATCGCGCGCGCCATCCACTACGTGGCACGGCAGCCCCCATGTCCTGGACGCCGCTTCAACCTGTTCGCGCAAATGGGGAACAGTTGGAAGAATGACGTCGAACGCACCACCCTTTTTCGCGAGCAACCTTACGGTTTCTTCAAACACACCGAGCAACCGCCCCGCCTCGGAGCGCCGGCTGCCGGGAAGCACAACAAGCACATCGCGACCCTGTGCAATACCAAGCCTCTTGGCTAACCCCGCCGTGTCCGCCGACGCTATCTCGTCCTGACGTTCGATCAGCGGATGCCCGACGTAAGTGCAGTGTGGCCCGCCCAAGCGCGTGTGCGCCGCCGGTTCGAACGGCAGCAACGCGAGCACTTCATCGATATAGCCGCGCATCCTTTTGGCGCGCCCCGGCCGCCATGCCCACACGCTTGGGCTCACGTAATTGATGATCGGAATATCCGGCGCGCGGCGGCGAATGCGCTTCGCGATTGGATGTGTAAACTCAGGACTGTCGATAATGACCACGGCGTCGGGCTTGAAGGCCAACGCAGCGTCGACTGTTCGATGAACACGGCGCACCAAACGCGGAAGTGCCGCCAGGATATTGAGGGGCCCCATGACCGCCACATCGTGCAAAGGAAAAATCGAGGCGAGCCCCTCAGCCTCCATAGCCTCTCCGCCGACGCCCGCAAACGTCACGCCCTCTCGCAGACGTGCCGTCAAAGCCGGCATGAGCCGGGCACCGAGTGCGTCGCCCGATTGTTCGCCCGCAATCAGAAAAAGGCGCAACGGCCTGCTGGCTCCCGTTAAGTCCTCAGTCACAGCGCGCCCGTTGAGACAGGCACCGGCGTCAGGACCGGCGTGCCCGCAACAAAAAGGCGAAGCCGATCGGCAATATCGAGAATAGGTCCGGTGTGACGCGGCCCATCGCCCGCCCCAAACGTCAAGATCACGCCCTGCAATCCAATATGCGCTGCCGCCTCGATGAGTTTCGCGTCAAGCGCCGTCTGCGGTCCAAGTACAACGACGGCCGAACGCCGCTTGCGCCGGATAAACGGTGCCGCGCGATAGAGCACGTCCTCCGCTCCTTCCTCAGCACCAACAGCGAGCACACGCCCGTCGGCAATGACGAGTGCGGACCCAGTTGAAAGGCGTGCAAGTTCGCTCATGGCGTAGACGCCTCTGGCGACATCGGCCGCCGCAGCTGGCGGAATGCTCGTGTTCCCAAAAACAATCGGATCGACAAAGGCATCTTCGAGATAGGCGTCCTGTTCTGGCCCCGCAACGCCGGCAACGAACAACCCTGCGCGATCGGCGCGCGCGATCATTTCAAACCGGCTGGCCGCCAGAACTTCGCCCGTCATGCCAGCAATACCAGCGAGACCCGCGTCCGCTGCCGCCGCAACCGTATCGGGACCGATGGCTGGCAAATCGAGCCGCGTATCTTGCCCAGGCTTTGGCCTTTTGACCAAAACGCCTTTGCGCACGCGCGCGAGATCGATCCCTCCTTCAAGGCGCCGGTCGCGCACACGCGCAATCATGCGGTCCGTACCTTCGGCACCTTCGATCGCCTCGACGAAGCCATCGGTGACGATAACGGCCTGACCGATGTCGTAGGGTCCTAGCGCGCCGACCAGTGCCAAGCCTTTGGCAATGTCGATTTCGTCGGCAACGCTCGGCCGATGAAAACTGAGCGGCCCATCGCTGATCAAAAGTTCCGGCGCCACATCGGCAACGCCGAGCACGCGCAAGCGGCGCGATTCAAGCAAGCCGACCACGCCGCGTAATACAGCGTCATCGCCACCCGCTCGCAGCGCCTTCATGATTTGCGGCAATGACGCGAGGAATCCAAAATCGGGCCGTGCGGTTTTAAATGACGGGCGGCTCATACGTCCAACCATGAGGACGTCGGTGAGGCCTGCACGCTTGAAACTGCGCGCCGCGCGCCCGAGCTCTGCCCAGTTCAAAATTTCATGCGGGAACGTTTGCAGCGCGCTATCGGCCTCGCCTTCGATCATCACAACATGGACATAGCCGCCGCGGCCCGCGACGCTGCGCGCGACCTCGAGCGGAAGGGTGCCCCCACCCGCGATAATGCCGATCCGGTCCACCGGTTTTGGTCTGCTGGCGGTGGCATCCCGAGCGGCAAGGCCCATCATCGCCCCGCCTCACGCATCCGCGCCGTTTTTCGGCGTGCACAACGACCGCTTGCCGCCTTCGCGGATGAAGGCGATGATTTCCTGCACGATCGGATGGCTTGAGAACTCTTGAGACACATCGTC
>JANOKW010000128.1:0-14841 GCA_031419475.1 Hyphomicrobium sp.
GGCTTTCAAGGTCAACATAAGAGAATAACGAGCCTGAGTTCTGATCCGATCCGCGCATCGAAGCCCCCTTGCATTCCAAAGGGCAACGGAATCATATTCGCGAACCCTTGTCAGCAGGCGAGAAGTTCAACAGCCTGCTAAGAGAGAAGAGCGGGGCGGATGACGGCGAGGCCGACATGGTTGCGATAATCCGCTCACTCATCGTACTGTGCTACATCGTCACGAACGCGTTCATCGTCGCGGGTATCATTCGGCACTGGTAGGCGCGTTTCCCGTCTCGGCGCTAACTCCGCTACTTCCTCCGGCGCTCGCCGCGCAACAGAGTGCGAATAGGGTTGAAGCTGTGGCGCAGATAAGCGGCTCCGCCCCGCGATCAGGCCGTCGTGCCCACCGCTTTTGATCCAAAAAATTCGAACGTCTTAACGTCGGCGTTAACAAATTCTCCGCAAGTCCTAATGGTTTGGAAATGTTCGCCGGGTAGCCTCAATAGACGGGGAACAGCGGGCCGTTTTGCGGACAACACATCATGGTAGAGGCAACTCGAATTGACGGCTCTGCTTTCGCGCAGAAAGTGGGCCTGCGCAATTTGGTTTTGATTGCGCTGATGGCGGCGGTCTCCTTCGCATTTCCGGCATCGTGTGCGCCCGATGCGTGTGCCGCCGACAAATCCATGTTTCCGTTTGCCCCGATGGCAATGATCTACTTCTTTTATATTGGAGCGATTGCGCTTGCCGTTCTGCCGCGCCTGCAAGAGACGCGCTTGACCAGAGCCGCCGTTGTTCCGGTCACGGTCGCGCTTTTGCCGGGGGTGCTGTTTATAGCGGCGATCGGCAGTGTTATGCCGGCCAAAGCCGGTCTTGGCGTTGGCGCGAATATTCCACCGGTTCTCATGGCCGGCCTTGCGAGCCTCGTGACGCTCAGTCTCTTCACGCCCAGTTCCATCACGGACGAACGCAACGGCAAAATGCACCCGGCAGCGATGGCGCTGGTGATCATGCTGGCTCTGGCGGCCATTGCCGCGCTCTTTCTCGGCTTTGGCGCTGTTGTGTCGCCGCCGCTTGTTGCCTGGATGAACGGGCATACCTGGTTGCTCACGGCGCACAAGGTCATCCTCTACGCGTCGCCTCTCATCATGGCCGCGCTGGTATCGGGCGACCTGCGGAAACTCTATCGACATGGAGACTCGACCATTTTGCTTTGGCTCGGCGGTGTCGTCGGATTGCTGGCGATGGTAATCGCGCTCTATTTCACAGTTCTTCATTTCATGTGGCTTGGGGCAAGCATTTATGGATTGAACTTGCCGCCGCTGAAATTGGGCCCCAATCGCAGTGCGTTGCAGCTTGTCGAACTTTTGTCGCTGCTGGTATTGCCGGTATTCTTGGCCCGGGTGACTTATGGGGCAAACGCCAAACCGGAGTTTCATCGCCGCGGCGGTATGACGGGCCCAATCGCGGCGCCTTGGCGAGCACGCCTGGAAGCAGGATCCAAAGCCTTCGGGCGCCGCACGGCATAGACGTTAACTCTCGTCGTTCGATCCGGCATGAACCGCCGCACAGCACATCTTAGACAGGGTCTACAACCGGTCTGTACCGGTTTGTCTTGACGGAGCACGCGTGTCCTGCTTGCTTGAGGCTCAGAGCGGGGGCTCAAATTGCAGGGAACGAAAAACGATGAAGATGTCCCAGCTCCGTTCGCAACACACCGTCGCGGGCGAGACGCCGTCTCAAGTTGCCATTGATGCCGCCGGTCATAGTGGCGGCGGGCACGTCACAGCGGTTGTCTCCGCGCTCGCGCTAATGTTTTCCGGCTACAGCCTCTGGGATAGCACTCTTAAAGGCCCCGACATCAACGTGTTTGTGCCGCCCGTCATCCACTATGCCTCGCCGTACAACAACACCAACTTTGAGATGATCGCCGTCCCCGTCACGTTCGTCAACGAGGGCGGGCGCACGGGCACGGTGCTTTCCATTGAGCTCGAAGCGACGAACCCAAAGACGAAGGCGGTGAAACGCTTCTACGCTGCCGACTTCGGGCGCTGGACGATGGAGAAGACCCGCGCTGGTTCCTACGAACCGTTCGCGCCGATCTCGCTCACCGGCAAAGCCAGCCGCACCGAAACCGTTCTCTTTTACACCAAGGGCCCGGACGAGAAGCCTGAACAGCTCATCACGGAGCCCGGCGTATTTCAGTTCAAGATGATTTTGGACGAAGCAGGTGCTGGTGGTGTTGGCTCCTTGAAGGGACAGCATCCAACCCAGCTTTCCTTTGAGATGGAGTTGCGCAATTACGATGCCCGCGCCTTCCAAAATGGAACGCTGCCGATGTACGCGACGACAGGCCGGTCATCCAAAAGCCGTGACGCGCCAGCGCCATAAATTTAAGGTGTCCCGCCACTTGACAGTCACGAAATCGAAAGGCCGCATCCCGGTTGAGATGCGGCCTTTTTTTCAATCCGGATTTCGTGACGACTTAGCCCTTACCGCCACCGACTGCTGGCAACTTGCTGATTTCGTCGGACGTCAGCGACAATTTCACGTTTTGTCCGCCGCTGGCGATTCTGTTGCCGGGAATGGAAATCACGCCAGCCTTCGTGGTCTGGACGTGGATTTCCGTGACGCCGCCGGAGGCTTCAGTGCGCACGCGATTAACAGTGCCGACCTCTTTGCCGTCCGCGCCAATGACAACCGAGCCGAGCGATACCTTGTGCGCGGCTGATCCTGTTGCCGCATCAGACTTGCCTGGAGCGGCAGCAGCGGCTGCGGGCGTTGCAGGCGCTGGTGCTTCGACGGCTTTTGCCGGCGGGGCGGGCGCTGCTTCGGGGATAGCTACTGCGGCGGGAGCCGTCGCGTCTTCGACTGCAGCAGCGGCCGATTCCGGCGCGGTTTCCGGGGCGGCTGCCGGTTCTGCGGCAACCACAGGCGCCTCAGGAACGGGCTTAGCAGGAGCGGCTGTCTGTACTGTTGCTGGGGCTGGTTTGGCGGGCGCCTGAGCAGCGGCCGGTTGAGCCGCCGGTGCTGCAGGTTTCGCTGCAGGCTGGGTTTCAGCCATCGCTGAGACTGCGTTGAGACCGAGCGCTGACGCCAATGCTATCGCGGCGGCCATGTTCTTCGGGTTCACGTTCTTAGTAGTCATCTTCTTGGTGGTTACAAATTTCATCCAAACAGTCTCCTAGGTTGCCTCGATCGTTCCCGGAAATGTGGGAGTAAACTGCTTTCAGACAAGAAGCGGGCCGCAAGATGTTCAAACCTGCGGCCCGCCGTCGCGTGTGGAGAAGTCTAATCTCTGGCTAATCCGCTAGGGTCTGTCCGGTTTTGATTGAATCACGGACAGACCCTAACACTTTGTCCTGTCGTGCTTCTTTTCGGAAAACCGGTTCCCATCCCCGCCTTCGCGGGGACAGGCTTTTTCCGGAAGCATTCTAACTTTTTTCCTCTGCCAAACGGTGCGCGTCGGCAACGCGCCGTGTGTCCCAAAGTGTGGCGCACTGCACATTGCCCGCAATCAGATGACGATGCGGACAAATGTCGGAACGGCAGCGGCGCTATTCACCACGCCAGAAAGTTAGCGGCAGTGCCCGGTCCATTAGGCATAACCGGCCCTTCCCATGGCACGCGGGTTGCTGAGCATGCCCCGGCGGCCCTTTACCCGTCGCCGTAAAAGGGCTCACACCGCAGGGCCCTTGAGGATGATCGGATGCTGATAGATTTGCACCAGCTGGCGCTGTACGCTTATGCCGCAACCATAGTTACCGCACTGATCGCCGAGTTTTGTCCTGTACGCCGCGCCGCTGTCTCCGCAGCCGTGGTGTCCATCGCCCTCTCGATCATCGCCGGGGGGAGCTGGTGCTACACGGTCTACAAGCAAGGCTACGTGTTCGCGGACTCGGAATTTGCGCCACGCGCCGCAAAACGTGCAGCCCGCGGCAGTGCCGATCAGGAGGCGAGCGGGCAGGGCGGCGGCAGCCGGAAAGCGGCCGCTGCTGGTGATCGCGGCGACGGCGAACCCATACCGGAAGAAGACGACGTGCCAAGCGGCGCAGGCAGCGGCGTGCGTGGCGCCTTAGCAAACGCCAATCGTGGCATTCAAGCTGGCGCCGACGCACTCATCGAACAGCTCATGCCCGGCCGAAGTGCGCGCAACGCTGCGAACGCGGCGCGCGACGTCGAGGGCGATATCGTGCGCGATTGCCCGTCATGCCCCGAAATGGTGATTGTCGCGGGCGGCACGCAAGTCATCGGGGCCAGCGAAACCGACGCCGCCGCAACCGTGGCCGAACGGCCGCAACGGCAAGTGCGCTTTTGGCCTGGATTTGCCATCAGCCGCAACCCGATTTCGGCCGGAGATTTGGCGGCATTTCGCGCTGAAATGAATATGGGCACGCCAACGTGCGCCGGTCCCGCAGGAACACCAAGTTATCAAGTCACAGAATCCGCAACCTGCCTTTATCCCACAGAGGCTGATCGCTACGCCGCCTGGCTCACGCAGCGCACCGGCCGGCGCTTTCGCATACCGTCAGCGGTCGAGTGGGAGTATGCCGCCCGCACATCCGGCGTGACGGTTCTGGCGCAAATAGGTGCAGGTATGATTGCGGCCCCCCTCGATGGCATCGGCCGCGATCTGGCCGAAATCACGACAGACTGCTGGATGCCCTATATCCCCTCAGCCGGAAATGAACTTCGCATCTGGAACGCCAACGCACTGCTCTGCCGCGAACTGGTTTTGAAAGGCGCGCGGCCGGGTGAAGGCGATGGGCACAAGCGCTTTTCCGCGCGACGCCCGATGGCAATCGATAAGCCCGGCTGGGGCGTGGGCTTCCGCGTGGTGCGCGACGTCAAGTGAAGCGCCAAAGCTCCAGGCACTCTATCTATTGAGCGCCACCACAAGTGCGCGCGGATTATTGCCGTTTGCCGTGATGTAGTCTTGGAACAGGTTGTCCAGGAACGATGTCATCCAGAAGCCGACGACCTGCGCGTCGCGCACTTTGAACGTTTGCCCGGAACGCACGAGCTTCCAGCGAATATCATAGGTTTCGCCTGTTCTCAACGTGAGGGTGCTATCGACGCTTACCCCACCGGCTGTTTCCTCGCCCTGTCCCGTGACGACGGCTTTGGCGACGGGGTATTTAGGAGCTTCCTTTGCGGCATAGTTCGAGATGAACTTGATCATGCCGCTATAGTACGCGGGCCGCTCCGCCTTGGGCAAGGTGCGTGCATGTTCCCCGAGTGCCGTCAACCCGATCGACGGCACATCCATGTGTTTGCGCAGCACATTCTGAAATGCAGTTGAGGAGCCAGCCCGCTGGGCGGCCATCAACTCGTTCGAGACGCGCTGCATGTAGGTTGCCGGCGCTTCAGCGTTCGCGCTGGCTGACGACAAAATGAGTGCAAATATGATTGCGGGCAGACTGCTCATCCAGCGGATCGTGGCGGCTTGCGTCATTTTTAATTCAAACACCATTGTCACGTTTAACTCCCAACTCGGCCAACGCGTTTGGCCATCTTGTCTGCGCGTATTGTCCTAGTGCGACCTGGCCGTGTCCTGGACTCGTCCTGGACTCGTCCTGGCCTCGCCTGGCCGTGTTCTGGCCTCGTCCTGGCAAAGACAAGCCTCTGCAACTTTAAGCCTTCTGCACTCTAGGGCGCCCATCCGCAAGAGGCACCCCAATCTCGTCAAAACAATGCCACCCTTAAGCCGCCTGCGCGATGGGCATGGGGTTAGGCATGGGGTTAGGCATGGGGTTGGGCATGCTGCTGGGCATGGGGAATGGCATTGGAGTGAGCGCTGAGCAATGCCGATCGTGGAGTTTCAACGAACTGCGGCCGCCATAGACCCGCTGTGCCGGAATGTGAGGCAGCCCGAGTTGGCACGCAAAGCGCTGAATTTCAACTTCTGAGATATACTCGGATACCATCAAAAGCACGGATTTTGACGCATCGGGGTGAACCAGGATGAGTTCATGACGCGACCCTGAAAGCGAGGCTCGGACGCGATGCGTGATGCCCTGATAAGCAGAGAGCGGCGCCATCCACGTCTTGGTGCCGAGAAGCTTTTCGTCGCTTACCGCCACGATCGACCGCGAAATTTCGATTCTGCGGCGTCCGTTGACGCGCGCGAGCAGGCGGCGCAGCGGCCAAGCAAATAGGCCGATCCAGAACGTCATGGCGACGGCGAGTTCCGCCGTCATCAGGGGCCGGGCGAGGATCGTCGCGCGGGTCTCGGGATTGGCGAGCGCGAAAACCGCCAACGCGATCTGCGGCAGCACTATCACGCCGGCGAGGCCCGCGAGCAGCACCAGCCTGATGATCTCTGACCACCGCTCGGTGGATTGTAAGGATTGGATCGGGAATTCGCCGTCCGCAGACAGCAACTCAACGCTTTCGAACGCTTCGGGACGCATGGGCATTCCTGACAAAACTTGTGAACACGGGCGCAGCCTACGCGAGGTATGGTTAAAACAGGGTTGCCGGTCGTGCCGGGTTTCGCGCCTGGCGTCTTCAGCCCGGTTGAATGCCCAATCCCGTGGCCAAATAACGTGGCCAAGAAATGTGGCCAACAAACGTGAATAGGCGCAAGGTAATTATATACGTGCTTGACCCAATCCTCCAAATCGCCTATATTCATTGGAGATGGAGGGCCGAAGCATGAAACGTCCGATCACCAGCCTGTACGAATTTTTCGAGGTTTTCCCCAACGAACAATCGGTGATTGACCATCTTCGGTCCATCCGCTGGCGTGACGGGGCTTACTGCCCCCACTGCAACTCGAAGCGCGTCATGCACTTCTCGGACAAGCGCACGCACAAGTGCCATGATTGCCGTCAGCGGTTCTCGATCAAGGTCGGCACGATTTTCGAGGATACGAAGCTCCCGCTTCGGAAGTGGTTCGCCGCTATCTGGCTGATCACGTCACACAAGAAGGGCATTGCTTCAACGCAACTCGCGAAGGACCTGCAAATTACACAAAAAACGGCTTGGTTCGTGTTGCACCGGCTGCGCTATGCCACCAAAACGAAGTCCTTCAATGCCCCTTTATCCGGGGCCGTTGAACTTGACGAAACCCTGTTCGGCGGCAAAGAAAGCAACAAGCACAAGAACAAGCGCCGCAAGGGCATCAGCGGAACGGACGGCAAAACCATTGTGTTCGGCATGCTGGAGCGCGACGGAGAAGTCAGGGCCAAAACCATCAAGAAACTGGACGGCAAACCGGTTCGTGGCGCTGTGTTCGACAACGTGGCTGATCGCACCGTTCTTCTGACCGACGAGCACTTCACATACAAGGGATTGGACTACGGCCCATACACCCGCTTTTCGGTGAACCACAGCCAGGGCGAATATGGCCGGGGTCCGGTCCATATCAACGGCATTGAAGGCGTCTGGAGCCTGTTCAAGCGTCAAGTATACGGCATTCATCACCACATTTCTGCCAAGCACACAGACGCCTATTTGGGCGAGATGTGCTATAGGTACAGCCGTCGTGATTTGGAGGAGTGCCAGCGTGTTGACGACCTCCTGTCACAGGTTGAAGGCCGATTGACTTACAAGGCGCTGACGGATGGCAAAGCGGACGTATGAGAAGCCACTTAAGCTGGACATGGAGTTTGACGAGGCATTGGGGCGTTTCGCGCAAACCAGTCCGGATGAAATAATCTTGCCGGATGGTGGCAAAGACGAACAGCGCGTCCGCATCATTTTAGACGATGACACTGGTGATCGACTCGCTATCTATTCGACAGCGCAAGGGCTGCACGTCGAGGCGCACTTTGACGGCAAAGAGCTTCGAATGACGCAGTCGCAAATGGCGGCGTTGTACGGTCGCGACCAGTCCGTAATCGCCAGACATCTGAAGCGAATTCAACAAATGGACGGCCTGCCACCTGAAACCTTGTATGCAGAATCTGCATACAAGGGTGCGAACGGCCAGACATTCCATCGCCGTCTCTACACTCTGGACGCCGTCAACTATGTGGGATTCCGTGTGAATTCCCCCCAAGGAATACTCTACAGAAGATGGGCAAGTGACACTCTTAGCCAGATACTGACTAAGGACTTTTACATCGACAAGCGTAAACTGAAGGGCCAGCCTGACCGGTTCGCAGAACTTCGCGAAATTATCCGCGAAATTCGCGGTGACGAAGCGAACGCATATGCTGAGTTGCGACGTATTTGCTCAATGTGCTCTGACTACGACCCTAAGTCTGACGCAGCACACAAATTCTATGCGCATACGCAAGCAAAACTATATTGGGCTATTGTATCTCATACGCAGTCAGAAATGCTCCGAGATCGCGTGAGCGCCGATGCACCTAATCTTGGATTGCAATCTTGGGCTGGCGATAGAATTTTGCAGGCCGATGCAACCAACGCAAAAAGCACGCTTACTTCGACAGAATTCAAAGAGTTCAATCGTGTCCATGATATCCTTTTGAGCGTATTTGAAGATCAACTCGATATTGGTCGCTTGACCACAATGAAAGATGCCGAGCGGTTGCTGGACGCACAATTGGCCCAACTTGGAAGACCGGTCTTGCGTCATGGCGGCTCAATTTCGAGCGAAGACGCCAAGGTTCACGCCAAGGCTCAGTACAAGATATTCGATCAACGGCGCAAAGCCGCCGAAAAAGCGCGAGTGGAAGCCGAGTTGGCCGAACTGAAAAAATTGAGCAAAGGCCGGAAGTCGGCCGCAAAGAAAAAATGAAACAATTCAATTGATTGGCCGCGCCGGGTTCTTTCAGGTCAGCCACGTATATAGTCGCCAGGCGCAATCGCCGCTTGACATATAAACATATCTTTATATCTATGCAGCATGACAATTACGGCTGACATCACGGCAGACATGGAGACCGGCGATCTGGTTACGGCGCTCAAGGCTGCGGCCGAGCCGACGCGCCTGCGCATCCTGCTCCTTTTGCAAGCTGGCGAACTCAACGTCAAAGACCTGACGCTCATTCTCGGTCAGAGCCAGCCGCGCTTGAGCCGGCATTTGAAGCTGCTCAGTGAAGCCGGTCTGATCGAGCGTTTCCGCGAGGGAAGCTGGGTCTATTTCCACATTTCTGATCGATCAGCCGGCGGCCGTTTAGCTCTTCGGCTCGTTGCTGACATTCCAGCCAGCGATCAGTTAGCACGGCGCGACCGGGAGCGGGCCGAAAGCGTGAAGCGCGATCGCGAAACAGCCGCGCAAAATTTCTTTGAAGCCCACGCCGCCGACTGGGATCGCATTCGCTCTTTGCATGTTGCCGAAGGGGACGTCGAAGCGGCCATGCGCGACGCGCTTGGTCCGGGCCCCTTTAAATTCCTGCTCGATCTTGGCACCGGAACTGGCCGCACGCTTGAACTCTTTGCCGATTGTTATGCGCGCGGGCTTGGCATCGACGTCAACCAAGCGATGCTGACCTACGCGCGCGCGCGTCTCGCGAAAACAGGGCGCAACAATGCGCAAGTCCGTCACGGCGATATTTATGCGCTCTCGATTGCAGATGGCACCGCCGACGCCATCGTCATGCATCAGGTTTTGCATTTTCTTTCCGATCCCGCCTTGGCGATCCGCGAGGCGGCGCGTGTGCTGCAGCCGGGCGGGCGCCTGCTGATTGTCGATTTCGCACCCCACGCACTCGAATTCCTGCGCGAAACGGAAGCACACGAGCGGCTCGGATTTTCGGGCCATCAAGTGAAGCAGTGGCTGGCGGACGCCGGTCTCGTGACGCGGGGGTTGCGCGATCTGCGTCCCCTAGCGGGCGACACAGAAAGTAAGCTCACTGTTTCGGTGTGGCTTGCCGAACGCGCCGAACATAAGAAACCGGGTTCAGCCAAGACTGGCGCCCCATTTTTGGAGGACGCTGAATAATGGCCGACGTGAAAGAGAAAAAAAGCCGCCTCGTGGGCGCTGGCGAAATCGGCGTTAGTTTTGAATTCTTCCCGCCAAAGACGGAGAAGATGGAACATCAGCTATGGGAGTCCATCAAACGTTTGGCGCCACTCGCACCGGAATTCGTCTCGGTGACGTATGGGGCTGGCGGCTCAACGCGCGAACGCACACATACAACGGTTGCCCGCATCGTCAACGAGACGGCGCTGCGTCCGGCAGCTCATCTCACATGTGTCAACGCCACGAAAGAAGAAGTCGATGAAGTGGCGC
The DNA here is from genome assembly GCA_031419475.1 of Hyphomicrobium sp. Taxonomy (GTDB): domain Bacteria; phylum Pseudomonadota; class Alphaproteobacteria; order Rhizobiales; family Hyphomicrobiaceae; genus Hyphomicrobium_B. Next base: position 10,132 of record JANOKW010000128.1, read on the forward strand.
GCGCCTACTGGGCCGCGGGCATTCGCCATATCGTTGCGCTGCGCGGCGATCCGCCCGAAGGCGCCGGTACCAAGTATCAGCCGCATCCCGGCGGCTATCAATCCACCTCCGATCTGGTTGCGGGTTTGAAGAAAATTGCCGGCTTCGAAGTCTCCGTCGGGGGCTATCCCGAAAAGCACCCCGAGAGCCTGACGCTCGCGGCCGATATCGAGCACCTCAAAGCCAAGGTCGATGCCGGTGCCGATCGTGTCATCACCCAATTTGGTTTCGACAACGCGCATTACCTGCGCTTTCTTGAGCGTGCGCGGGCGGCCGGAATTTGGATACCGATTATTCCCGGCCTCGTGCCGATCCATAATTTCCGCCAAGTCGCGGGCTTTGCCGTGCGTGCCGGTGCAACGGTTCCGGCGTGGCTTGCGCGCCGCTTCGAAGGTTTAGAGGACGACGTGCAGACGACGCATCTCGTTGCGGCCTCTGTCGCAACCGAGCAGGCGCTTGACCTCGTCGATGAAGGCGTGCGCCACTTCCACTTCTACTCGCTCAATCGCGCCGACCTTGTGTATGCGATTTGCCACCTTTTAGGGCTGCGGCCATTGCGTGTCGCACCACTCGAAAAGAAAATGGCGGTGTAGTGCCGGGTGTCTGACCCATCATGCCGAAGGCGTGTCTCCGACACGATGGGTCTGACACCGGGACATACACCGCCGGAAACGGGTGTCAGACCCGTCATGCCGAAGGCGTGTCTCCGACACGATGGGTCAGACACCAAACGTAGTGAGATTGAGATGAAACGCAAACCAAGCTGGGCGAGCCTCGAAAAGGCTGCGGCCGAACGCATCCTCATCATCGATGGCGCCATGGGCACGATGATCCAGCGCCATAAGCCGACGGAAGAAACCTACCGGGGCGCGCGCTTTGCGGATTGGAACCAGGACGTCAAAGGCAACAACGAGCTGTTGTCGCTGACGCAGCCCGACATCATCCGCGACATTCATGACCAGTATTTCGCCGCCGGCGCCGACATCGCCGAGACGAATACGTTTGGCGCGCAGGTCATCAGCCAAGCCGACTACGGCATGCAGTCGCTGAGTTATGAAATGAACGTGCAAAGCGCTAAACTCGCGCGCGAAGCGGCAGACGTGTGGACCAAGAAAACGCCCGACAGAGCGCGCTTCGTTGCCGGTGCCGTCGGGCCGACGAACCGCACGGCGTCGATCTCGCCGCAAGTCAACGATCCAGGCTACCGCAACGTCAACTTTGACGAGTTGCGCCAGGCCTACACGGAACAAGTGAAAGGCCTCATCGCAGGCGGCGCTGACATCATCATCATTGAAACCATCTTCGACACCCTGAACGCAAAGGCGGCGGGCTTTGCCACGCTCGAAGCCTTCGAACAAGTGGGCATTGAGTTGCCGATCATGATTTCGGGCACCATCACGGACCGCTCGGGGCGCACGCTCTCGGGTCAAACGGGAGAGGCCTTCTGGTATTCGATGCGCCACTTGCGGCCGTTTTCCATCGGCCTCAACTGCGCGCTCGGTGCTGAACTCATGCGTCCCTACATTGCCGATCTCGCCCACATCGCCGACGTGCGTATCTCGGCCTATCCCAACGCCGGCTTGCCGAATGCCATGGGCGAATACGATGAGACGGGCGTTGAGATGGCGTGCAAGGTGGAACCCTGGTTCGCCGATGGCCTGATCAACATCATCGGGGGCTGCTGCGGCTCGACGCCCGATCACATCGCCCACATCGCCGAGCACGCCAAAAAATACAAGCCGCGCGTGCCGCCAAAGATCGAACCCAAGATGCGGTTGTCGGGCTTAGAGCCGTTTGTGGCGGGTTAGGGTATGCAGGAGCAATCAAGTTTCGAGCTTGTTGACGCTTGCTGTGGGTCCCGGCCTCCGCCGGGATGACGGCTGTGGTGAGATCGCGCTTCGCAACAGCCCTTTGTAAGTTCGCACGTTGAATGAAGACCGAAACAGAGAACAATAATGACCACCACCAACGCAGCAGACAACTCGACCAGCACCTCGGCCGACGCCACCTCGCGTACCTCCGCCGCGACCACCTTCATCAACGTCGGCGAGCGTACTAACGTCACGGGCTCCGCCAAGTTCCGAAAGCTCATCGAGCAGAACGATTATTCGGGCGCGCTGGTCGTTGCACGCCAGCAGGTGGAAGCGGGCGCGCAAATCATCGACGTCAACATGGACGAGGGGCTACTCGATTCTGAGAAAGCCATGAGCACGTTTCTGAACCTCATTGCCTCCGAACCCGATATCTCCCGCGTCCCCGTGATGATCGATTCATCGAAATGGACCGTCATCGAAGCCGGATTGAAGTGCGTGCAAGGCAAGGCCATCGTCAACTCGATCTCGATGAAGGAAGGCGAGGAGCAGTTCCTGGCACAAGCCAAGAAGGTTCTCAGATATGGCGCCGCCGTCGTTGTCATGGCCTTTGACGAGAAGGGACAGGCCGACACCGTTGAGCGCAAAGTCTCGATCTGCGAACGCGCCTACAAACTCTTGACCGAAAAAGTAGGCTTCCCCCCCGAAGACATCATCTTCGACCCGAACATCTTCGCGGTCGCGACCGGCATCGAAGAACACAACGGCTATGGCATCGCCTTCATTGAAGCGACGCGCCAAATCAAAGAGAAAATGCCGCTCGTCCACATTTCGGGCGGCGTGTCGAACCTTTCCTTCGCGTTCCGCGGCAACGAACCCGTGCGCGAAGCCATGCACTCGGTTTTCCTCTATCACGCCATACAAGCTGGCATGAACATGGGCATCGTCAACGCCGGGCAGCTTGCCCTTTACGACGACATTCCAGCTGAACTGCGCGAACTCTGCGAAGACGTTGTCCTCAATCGCCGCGATGACGCGACCGACCGCCTGCTGGATGCCGCCGCCAAATACAAAGGCGATGGCGCCATGAAGGCCAAAGAAAAAGATATGACGTGGCGCGAAGCGAGCGTCGAAGATCGACTGACGCACGCCCTTGTCCACGGCATCACTGAATTCATCGAAGCCGACACCGAGGAAGCACGCCAGAAATTGCCCAAACCCTTGCACGTCATCGAAGGCCCGCTGATGGCCGGCATGAACGTCGTCGGCGATCTCTTTGGTGCCGGCAAAATGTTCCTGCCGCAGGTCGTAAAATCCGCGCGCGTGATGAAGCAAGCGGTCGCGTATCTGCAACCTTATCTCGAAGCGGAAAAGCGCGCGTCGGGCCTCGTTGAAATGCCGCCCAAGGGGCGCATCTTGATGGCAACCGTCAAAGGCGACGTGCACGACATCGGCAAGAACATCGTCGGCGTCGTGCTCCAGTGCAACAACTACGACGTCATCGATCTCGGCGTCATGGTGCCTGCCGCTAAAATCTTGGAAACCGCCAAGCGCGAGAAAGTCGACATCATCGGCTTGTCCGGCCTTATCACGCCGTCGCTCGATGAGATGTGCTTCGTCGCCGCTGAAATGGAACGCGAGGGCTTCTCGTGCCCGCTGCTCATTGGTGGCGCGACAACGAGCAAGGTCCACACCGCCGTCAAGATCAATCCGAACTACAACCGGGGCCAGGCCGTCTATGTGTTGGACGCCAGCCGCGCGGTTGGTGTCGTCTCGAACCTGCTCTCCGAAACAGAAAACAAACCTTACATCGACGGCATCAAGGCCGAATACGAAAAAGTGCGCGACTTCCATCTCGCGAACGAACTAAAAAAGCAGCGCATCACGCTGAAGAGCGCGCGCGACAACAAGTTCAAGATCGATTGGAAGACCTACAAGCCTGTCAAACCGAGCTTCCTCGGCCCCCGCGCCAGCACCAATTTCGACCTCGCGAGCCTCGTGCCCTACATCGACTGGACGCCGTTCTTCCAGACCTGGGAACTGGCCGGGCGCTATCCGGCCATCCTCAACGACAACAAGGTCGGCGTCGAAGCCAAAAAACTATTCGACGACGCCCAAGAACTCTTGAAACGCATTGTCGCGGAAAAATGGGTTACGGCAAACGGCGTTGTCGGGTTTTGGCCCGCAAACAGCGTGGGCGACGACATCGAAGTTTACGCAAACGATGATCGCAAGACGGTTGTGGAGACGCTCTACACATTGCGCCAGCAGATCGCCCGCGATCCAACACGCAACCGGGCACACGTCGCGCTTGCCGACTTCATCGCGCCCAAGGAAACCGGCGTTGCCGACTACATCGGCGGCTTTGCGGTTACGACCGGCATCGGCGAAGACGCATCAATCGAAAAACACATAGCCAAAACCGACGACTACAATCGCATCATGGCCAAAGCCTTGTGTGATCGCCTCGCTGAAGCCTTTGCGGAAGCCATGCACGCTAAAGTGCGCCGCGAACTGTGGGGCTACGCGAAAGCCGAGACGCTTTCGAACGAGGATCTCATCCTCGAAAAGTATCAAGGCATCCGCCCGGCGCCCGGCTATCCGGCCCAACCCGATCACACAGAGAAGGCGACGCTGTGGACGCTCATGGACGTCGACAACAATGCTGGCATCACGCTCACCGAGAGCTACGCCATGTGGCCGGGCGCGGCGGTCTCGGGCATCTACCTGGCGCACCCCGACAGTCATTACTTCGGCGTCGGCAAGGTCGAGCGCGACCAGGTCGCGGACTATGCGGCGCGCAAGGACTGGACGATCGAGGAAACGGAGCGCTGGCTGGCGCCGGTGCTCAACTATGATG
>JANOKW010000129.1:0-13880 GCA_031419475.1 Hyphomicrobium sp.
CAAGGTCAACATAAGAGAATAACGAGCCTGAGTTCTGATCCGATCCGCGCATCGAAGCCCCCTTGCATTCCAAAGGGCAACGGAATCATATTCGCGAACCCTTGTCAGCAGGCGAGAAGTTCAACAGCCTGCTAGAGCATCATCGGACCGGACGGAATCGCTGATGCGATTCACCGGGCCGATAAAGATGCTCTAGAATCATATTGCTAGAGCAATTTCATCCGATCAGTTGATCGCTAAAGCGATCCTGTCTGATCGGATATTGCTCTAGGAGAATTCACCGCCAAGCCCAGCAGCTACTTGGCCGAAGTCGATTGTAAACCCAAATTGCTATACTCTTCGGACTTCGTTCAAACCGACCGTCGTCACTCACTCCGACCTACTTCCTCTGCAAAATCTTCGCGTGGACGCTCGCCGCCGGCGAGGCACCCATGTCTTTGAGCTTGCCTTGAAGATCCGGCATCACCATGCCGCCAGAGAGAATGACTTTTGCGGCCTCTTCGGCACTCATCGACAGCAGCGTCACATCCTTGCGCGGGACGAAGCAGATGAACCCGGTTGGCGGAACGATTCCGGTCGGCATGAAGACTGTGAGCAAATCACTCTGCCCGCCGGGCTTTTTGTCCACGATCTCGCCCGTCGTCTCACCGGTCACGAACACGATCGACCATAGCCCTTTTGAGGGAAACTCGATGAGCCCGACTTTTTGGAAACTCTGGTTGGGTCCGCCGCTTGAAATCACGCTTTCAAAAAGCTGCTTGATAGCGCTGTAGACGTTGCGCACCACGGGCATGCGCGACAGCATCAATTCGCCGGTCGACACGAGAGAGCGGCCCAACAGATTTGCAGCGAACGCGCCGATGATTGTTAGGCCGACGATCGCCACGAACAACCCCAACCCGGGCAACGGAAAGGGCAAGTAGGTGTCGGGGTTATAATACGTCGGCAACAGCGGTTTCACCCAGGCGTCGACCCAGTTAATAAGCCACCACATGATGTAGAGCGTAATGGCGACCGGACCGACAATGACAAGCCCGGTAAGGAACGAGTTGCGAAGACGAGCACCGATATGCCAGCCGGCTTTTCCATCGTGGCGCGCAAGCCGCTTAAGCCCCGCAGTCAACGGCGCATCCTTGCTTTCCGAGTCCAGCAGTCGATGTCGCTCAGTTGGAGGCGTGGTCATTATCTCGTCCCGGCGTGTGGCTCGCGTTTGCGGCGGGCCTGACTCAGTTGGTCACGACGAGACAATCATATCCACTATTGCGCAGCGTGTTGCAAAGGCCACGAGGCTCCTCCGCCGTGGCATAGGACCCAACGCGTACCCGGTAGAACTTGCCCATGCTGCCGATAATGGCCTCATCGACTGCCGGAGCCCGGGCGGCAAGCTGATTTCCGTATTGTTGGGCCAACTTCTGCGCCAAAGCCTCAGCCTCCGGCCTGGACCGCATGGCGGCTATGTGCAACTTGTATTTTCCGCCTTTAATCTGGGGCGCAGTGGCTTTTTGGGCCACTTGCACCGGTGCGGGGACCGCAGGAGCGGGCGTTATCGCAGCTGTTGAAGCGGGAGGTTCCACTCTTGCGGCGGGCGCCGGCTTCGTCTTGGCTGTACCTGCGACCGACGCCGTGTCGGTCCAGCTTGATGTGGCGACCGTTGCCTGATCGGTCAAAGGTTTCGCGGGCGCCTGCTCAGCTGCTGGCGCATCGCTGTTGCCGCCAAACAGGTTGGAGAAGAAACCAGAAACAGTGTTGCTCGAGCTGCTGCCGTTAGCCTGAGAGGGTATCGGGGCAGGCACTGCTGGAGTGGCGGCTATAGTGGCTGGTGCTGTTGCTGGTTCCACCCGCTGCTGTTCCAGTGCCGCGAGCTGATCGACCGAACCACCGGTGCTCTTAGCTGTAGACTTTATTCGTTGCGGCGGGCCTTCCGTGACTATGAACGGACTGGGAAGAGCGTTATCGCTCGCCGCCGCAGACGACGCAGGAGGACTTGCGATCTGTGTTTCTTGGTTTGGCGCAGCTGCCGGTGCGGACTTCGCTGGTTCGGTTGCGGCGGATTGCTGTCTGCTGTTGGGATCTGCAACGGCAACGGACTCATTTCCACTGTTGCCATCGCCAAGGCCCGCACTCTTGTAAGCTTCGGCCCGTTCAGCAGTCGCACTTTGCCGATCGGCGTCGTTCAGGCCATTCTTCAGCCAAAGCGCACTCGTCAAATCCGAGATGGCGAGCCCTGGCTTTGACTGCTTCTTGTAGGCGAGACCGCGATAGTAAAGTCCGCGCGCCATGTCCTGACTTGAAAGCCCGCCGCCACGCAGCGCGGCACTCAGCGATTGCACCGCCGGCTCGAACTTGCCGGCTTGGTAAGACTTGATGCCGGCATCGTAGGCGCGCCGAGCCGCGTCGGTCTCTTTTTGCTTTTGAGCGGCTTCAGCTACAGCGGGCGTCACAGGTGCTGCGGTTTTGGCCGCGCCCTTCGCCGCTGTCGGCTTGGCCGGCGCATCCTGGGCTTGGCTTGGCACCATCGAGAGCGCGGTAGACAACATCATAGCGGCCGCAAAAGCGGCGCACATGCGCGCGTGTTTCATTCGGGTGTCCCACCCCATAGCCCGGATCCTTCCCCACAAAAAACCGGTGGCTTCAAAACTTAACGCCGCACCTTTTGACCCCAGAACGTATTCGAAGCAGCCGAAGGAGGCAAATCTAGGGCCCGCACTTTAACCCTGTTGTCCCCGTTATTCGACAGTCACGGATTTGGCTAGGTTGCGCGGCTGGTCGACGTCTGTTCCCATGATCACAGCCGTATGGTAGGCAATGAGCTGTGTTGGCACGGCGTAAATAAGCGGTGTGGTGAACGCAGCCGCCTTGGGCATCTTGATGTGAGCTGCAAGTTTGCAGCCAACTTTTTCCGCCCGAGCGTCAGAAATCAGAATAATTTGCCCGCCGCGCGCCGCGACCTCCTGCATGTTCGAGACGGTCTTGTCGAAAAGATCGTCCTCCGGCGCCACCACAATCACGGGCACGTTCTCATCGATGAGGGCAATGGGGCCGTGCTTCAACTCGCCGGCAGCATAACCCTCGGCGTGGATGTAGGAAATTTCCTTGAGCTTAAGCGCGCCTTCAAGGGCTATCGGGTACGATGTGCCACGGCCGAGATACAGGACGTCGCGGGCTTTGGAGAGTTCCTGGGCGATAGCGACGAACTGCTGCTCATTACGGATGAGCGACGAGATGTGACGCGGCACCTCCATCAGGCCGCGGATAATCTCGGCTTCCTCAGTTGCAGAAATCGTGTTGCGCGCCCGGCCAATAGCAATGGCGAGGCAGGCCAACACGGCGAGCTGACAGGTAAAGGCCTTGGTTGAGGCAACGCCAATTTCGGGACCGGCGAGGATGGGTAGCACCGCATGCGACTCGCGCGCGATGGTCGAGGTTCTGACATTCACTATCGATGCAATGCGCTGGCCGCCGGACTTGCAATACCGCAGAGTCGCCAGCGTGTCGGCGGTTTCGCCGGACTGCGATACGAACACGGCAAGCCCGCCCTCAGGCAGCGGGGCTTGGCGATAGCGCAACTCGGACGCGACGTCTATCTCGACCGGCACGCGCGCGACGCGCTCGATCCAATACTTAGCGACGAGACCTGCGTAGTAGGCCGTACCGCACGCAGAAACGGTGACGCGCGCAATCTTGCCAAGATCGATGCCGAGATCGGGGAAATTCACTTTACCGGCCGCCATATCGATATAATTGGCGAGCGTATGGCTGATGACCTCGGGCTGCTCGTGAATTTCCTTGGCCATGAAGTGGCGGTGATTGCCCTTATCGACGAGCAAGGAGCTAGCGACGGATTTCACAACCGGACGATCGACGCGTGTGCCAGCCTTGTCATAAATCTCGACGCCCGAACGATGCATGACGGCCCAATCGCCTTCATCGAGATAGGTGATGGTGTCGGTGAACGGCGCGAGTGCAATGGCGTCGCTGCCGAGATACATTTCACCCGACCCATGGCCGATGGCGAGAGGAGAACCTAGGCGCGCAGCAATCATCAAATCGTCGTGGCCGGCGAAAATGATGCCGAGCGCGAATGCACCCTCGAGATGCTGGAGAGCCGCGCGCACAGCGTCTACCGGTTCGAGGCCCTTTTGCATGTGATGCGTGATGAGATGCACAACCGCTTCGGTGTCGGTATCCGTTTCGAAGACGTGGCCCTTAGTCTCAAGATAGCTGCGCAACTCGCGGAAATTCTCGATGATACCGTTGTGCACGACCGATACTTTGGCCGTCATGTGCGGGTGCGCGTTGCGCTCGGTTGGGCGGCCATGCGTTGCCCAGCGCGTATGACCGATGCCGGTACGGCCGGCGAGCGGCTCTGTCAGCAATCGCGTCTCAAGGTTCTTGAGTTTGCCTTCGGCGCGCCGCCGCGTCAGCTCCCCGCCCTCCAGCGTTGCTATGCCGGCTGAATCGTAGCCGCGATATTCAAGGCGCCGCAACGCGTCGACTAAATTGGTCGCCACCGCCGTTTTGCCTAGAATTCCAACGATGCCACACATGGCGTTTATCCTTGAATTCTGGCGGCCCCCAACGTCAGGAGTACTAGGGTTAACGCCGTTCTCAATTCACAGAGTGTTTCAAATCCTCTCAATCGGGAGGATCGAGCGATTATAAGTGCAAGAGCCGTGCACACTTTAAGGCCATTAAGTTTTACCTTTACGCCGCTCCATGAGGATGCGGAATTTTTCGGCCCAGCCAGGCCGCTCCTCCTGAGGAGAACGCTCTAGTGCTAAACTGCCGGCTGCGACATCTTTAGTGATAACACTGCCTGAGCCAATGTAGGCGCCCTCACCTATCTTGACGGGAGCCACAAGAGACGAGTTGGAGCCGATGAAGGCCCCAGCACCAATTTCAGTCTTACTCTTGTTGAAGCCGTCGTAGTTGCAAAAGATGGTACCAGCCCCGATGTTCGCCTTGGCGCCGACGCTGCCATCGCCAAGATAGGCGAGATGGTTCGCTTTCGACCCCGCCCCCATCGTCACGTTTTTGACTTCAACGAAGTTACCGACGTGCACGTTATCCGACAACGCCGCGCCGGGCCGGAGGCGCGCAAACGGGCCAATGCGCGCACCCTTGCCGATGACCGCACCTTCAAAATGACAATTCGCTCTGATTTCGGCACCCTCGGCCACCCTGACGCCTGGCCCAAAGAACACGTTTGGCTCAATCACAACATCCCTGCCGATCACAGTGTCGTAGGACAGCCAGACAGTGCCGGGGGCAATCATGGTCACGCCGTCCTGCATGAAATCCGTGCGGCGGCGGCGCTGCCATATGGCTTCGGCTTCCGCCAGTTGATCGCGCGCATTGACGCCCAGAACTTCGTCCTCGCCGCACTCGACGACTGCGGCCTTCAAGCCGTCACGGCGGCCAATTTCAATGGCATCGGTTAAGTAGTATTCGCCCTTGGCATTCTTGTTCGATATCCGGCTGAGCAACGCTTCAAGGTCCGGCACGCGGAACGCGAGCACGCCCGAATTGCAGAGATCAACGCGGCGTTCCTGGTCGCTTGCCTCGCGATCCTCACGGATAGCCAACAACTCGTCTTTGCCGAGCGTCAAGAGACGGCCGTAGCCCGTTGGGTTGGCCGCGCGAAAGCCGAGGACAGCTATAGCCGCCCCGGCGTCGAGGCGGCCACGCAATTTCGCAATTGTTTCAGGCCGGATCAGGGGCGTATCGGCGTACAGCACGATCACATCGCCTTTATGAGATTTGATCGCCCCGCGCGCAGCGAGCACAGCGTCGGCCGTGCCCTGCTGCTGGTGCTGAATAAATGTAGCGCTGTCTGGAGCGAGCTTCTTGGCTTCCGCCTCAACGCCCGGCATATCCGGTCCAACAACTGTTGCGAGGCTGTGCGCGTTGGCTGATTGCGCCAGTGCCAGCACATGGCCAAGCATCGAGCGTCCTGCGATTTTATGCAGCACTTTTGGCAGGGCCGATTTCATGCGCGTCCCTTTGCCGGCAGCAAGGACGATGATCAGCAGCGGAGGAGCGTTCATTGAAGACCTAATTAAATTGACAGATCAGGTGCTGGCGCCAAACTGTTCCCCACTAGATCTGCGTTGTGCCAGCAGCCAAAGACTCAGAGCCTCTTGGCCACACCCGATCCATAGCGCCCCAGGACCCAGCGCCGCAAGCGCCGCCACAGCAATCGGCAATAAGGGTCAAAATGACTGATGGATTTGACTTACACGCACCAATAAGACCTGAATAAGTGCGTCTTAACAACACGTTAGGCCACCAACGCCAGACTTGCGTCATCCACAGAATATCGAGCGCAAAAAGTGTCATCGCGTTGCCCGAACCGGGTGACTCAGCGCACCATTCAATCAATCCGAATCAGCGTCTCGCGCAGCGCTCTCGCCTGCCACGAAACAGCAGTCACTAATTTGACCAGTTTGAATGAAGGACGTTTGAGTCAATGACCCCAGCAGCGAACCCGGCGCCACACTCCGCGCCCCCGCCCATTCCCCTGCGCCGGCGCCCAATTTTCACGCCCTATGTTTTCGGCTGGATCATGGCCGGAACCTTAGCCACGGGTTATTTCGCCATCCTTTTGACCGCGCCCGATTTGCTTGAGGATTTGGCACCGGCCGGCGTTCACTTGACAGAGCCCCAAGACAACCAAGGTCAACGCGCGGCTGCGCGGCTTGCGTCCGATGTGCGCAAACTGCGCGACAGCATGGCACAAGTGCAGCTCGAACTTTCGAGAGTGAAATCAGATGTTGCAAACCAAGGAGAGCGCGAACGCACTCTGACCGGCCAGCTCGTGGCTCTTGAGCAAAAGTTGAGCGCTGCAGAAATCGCACGAGCCATTGAGACCGCAGCCCCGCGCGACCCGTCCCTGCCACCCGCCGGGACATCGGTGCCGCACGAAGCAGTTGAGACCGCGGCACCTCCTTCAGCAACGAGCAACGCCCCGCCCCAGCAGGAAGCGTCTGGCTCGCCGCAACAACCTAAGCTCATCAACGCCGACACGCTTGCTTCGACCGAGCCGCTTGAAACGGGCAGCGTGACCACTGCAGCTCGGGCTGTGGCTAAACCGGTTGATGCCATTTCGTTTGGTCCTGCAATCGTCAAACCGGCAGCCAAGCCCATTGGCGTGCAGATATCGTCGGGGCCTTCAGTCGATAACTTACGTTTGAGTTGGAGCCTTTTGGCCGACCGGCATGCTGACACACTCAAAAACCTACAGGCACGCTACGTAGAGAGCGGCGATGCGGCAGCGCCAAACTTTGACCTTATAGCCGGTCCCATAAAATCGAAATCAGAGGCCGCACGCGTGTGCAAGGCGCTGGCTGCCAAGAACATCCCCTGCAAAGTCGGTGACTTCGCAGGCGATGCGCTTTAGAGGCGGTGAAGGCCGTTCGCAAAAGAACAAAGCACTTTTTCAAAACAGAACGGCGCCGCGATCCTGGACCAACGGCGCCGCTTTTTATGTTTCGAGATTTTTTCGTGTCAGCGGATTACAAGTCGGACGTGTTGAAGGTATCGCACGTTTCCATCTTTCCGGATTTGAGCCCGGTCGTGAACCAGCGCCGGCGCTGCTCGGCCGTACCATGCGTGAACGCGTCGGGCACGATGCGGCCCGTGGTCTTCTTTTGAATCATATCGTCGCCGATCTGGGTTGCGGCATTGAGCGCTTCTTCGATGTCGCCTTCCTGAAGCCGGCTCTTCATCTGGTGATTGAGATTTGCCCATACGCCCGCCAGACAGTCGGCCTGCAGCTCCATGCGCACCTGGATCTTATTGGCCGTGCGTTCATCCGAACGCCCTTTCAGCTCTTGCACTTTTTCAGCAATGCCAAGGAGCGTCTGTACATGGTGGCCAACTTCGTGGGCCACGACATAGGCTTGGGCAAAGTCGCCGCTGACGTTGAACTGGCGCTTCATCTGCTCGTAGAACGCGAGGTCGATGTAGACCTTGCGATCAAGCGGGCAATAGAAAGGGCCCATCGCCGCTTGACCGGCGCCGCACGCGGTTTGCGTATAGCCTGAGAAAAGAACCAGCGGCGGCTCTTCGTATTTCTGTCCGAAGCCTTTGAAGACGCCCTGCCACACGTCCTCTGTGTCGGCAAGAACGCGGCCGATAAACATCTTCATTTCATCTTCGCCTGCCGGTCCTTTAGCATTTCTTGTTGCGCCCGGCAGTCCCGGAATATCGACCTTCGTACGTTCCGTCGTCACAGGGCGCTCAGCGCGCGGCAATTGCGGCATGTTAATCTGCCCGCCGCCGCCCTGCGGCCCGAGCAAAATATCCAACGGGTTGATGCCCATGAACAGCATCAAGGCGCCGAGAATCAGGAGCGTTGTGAAACTAAAGCCGCCGCCGCCGATGGGAATCTGAATGCCACCGCGTCCGCCGGGAAAGGGAAATCCGCCGCCTTCGCTGCGCCGGTCTTCAACATTCTTGCTCTCGCGATCTTCGTCACCGTAGCGCATAGCAGTTTCCTAATGTTCAGGTGCTGGATGGGGCTGGGGCCCGATCAATTGGCTGGCATAGTGCACGCCACAATCGGCATGACAAGGGTCGAAGCGCTGATCGCTCTCAGTAACGGCGTCGGCCGCTTTCAACCCTTGAGTGAAAGGGCGGTGCCTGCCTTTTTCACTGCGCTTGACGTCTTCCCCTCCCCAAGACCTGCCTTCGGCTTTGCGGGCACCCTGAGCAGCGCCCGCACACCGCGCGAGGCAGCCACAGTCCCGTCGTTCGCGTAGGCCTCATGATTTTTCTCGATTTCGGTCAGATCATAGCGGTAGTTGACCATTAGGCCATGCCCTTCGCGCAAGCCCCTCTCGGACGTATCCGCGAGCCAGTTTAGCCGTTCGAGACGGGCACCATTGCCTAAGTGAAAGCGCGCCACGGGGTCGAGGGGACGCTGATCGCTTGAGCGTGCGGCCAGGAAATAATGCGCCGCAAGTGCGAGTAGCGTATTTTTGAGCGGCTCGGCTTGTGCGCTAAGGTCGCCCGCCACCTCCACCCAGCGGGGATCGCGCAGCACTTTCAGGATTTGCCGGTCCTGAAGCGTGACGATGCTTGTGTCATCGTCGGCCACCATCCGGTCGAGCCAGCGCGCGAAGTGCGGCACCGGCGATAACGTGACGAAGGACTTGAGGCTCGGCAGCTCCTTGAGGAGTTCTTCCGCCACCTGTTTCAGAAGAAAGTTGCCGAACGAAATGCCTCGGAGCCCCTCCTGGCAGTTTGAAATCGAGTAGAAGACGGCCGCGATTGGATCGCCCTTCACTTCCGCGCGACGCGCATCGAGCACCGGCCCGATGGCGTCCGGGACATCGCGCATCAACGCAACCTCGACAAAGATCAGCGGCTCATCGACGAGAGACGGATGGAAAAACGCAAAACAGCGCCTGTCCACCGGATCCAGCCTGCGGCGCAGATCGTCCCAGCCCTTGATTTCATGAACCGCTTCGTACGCGATAATTTTTTCAAGGATGGCTGCCGGCGTTTGCCAGTCGATACGGCGCAGCACAAGAAAGCCGCGGTTGAACCAGGTCTGCAACAGATGCTGCAAGTCGCCATCTACGGCGGTCAGGTTAATCTCGGTCTTTGGCGTGCGCAACAACTCGAGGCGCAACGCGACGATCTCCGCCGTGGCACCGGGCGCAAGATTGAGCCGGCGGAAAAATTCGCGGCGCGGGCTTTCGGCTGCCTTTTGCAGGCCTGAGAGCGAAGCGTCGTTCGGATGCGCGAGATAGGCTTCTGCGGCCCGAGCCACAGTCGCCGCATCAGGCTGAAGTTCGTCGGCAAGAAACGCAAAAAAATTGCGGCGCTCGCCGGCGGACGCTGTCTTGTGGCAAGTCAACAACTGCCTTGCAATCGCGACGCCAGATGCCTCGCCGCGCCCCGACATCAAAGCACGCGCAAGCGCTTCGACGTTTTCCTCTTCGCCCGCGCCAAAGAGCGATTTCGGCAGCAGCGCCCGGCTCTGCTCGGCAACCGTATTGAGGAGTTCTTGCAGGAAAGAGACGTTCACGAGACTGGTTCCTTTGTTTGGCTCACCCGGCCAGGGCCTAGCCGCGCGCTGCTTACCTTAACGATTCATCAACCATACCGGACCAGCATGGCAACACGATAGTCAGCGAGAGCAAAGCCGATATGACCGACACCCTCAGCTCAGGCCGGCCAATGTCCAGCCTTGTACAGGCCTCCAATGATACGGGCCGCGTGGCATTTTGCGGGCCGTATGTGCTCTCGGCCATCACAGGATATGGGATTTCCAAGATCGAGGACGTGATCCGGGAAGGCCGCGACCTGCCGCCTGGGCGCAAGCCTGTCGTGCGCGGCACATACGCCGACGAGGTGGAAAGCGCGCTCGCGCACTTCGGCTACCGCATGGAACTGAAAGAGAGCTTCATGCACAAGGTGCGCAAGGAACGTCCCAGCGTTTGGACCTGGATGCAGAAGCCGCGCAACGTCTGGGCCTACTACATCCTCGCCATCCACAAGGGCAAGGAAGGTCACTGGATTTTGGTCAAGGGCGTCAAGATGTGCGACACCTTTACGGAAGGCAAATGGACCTTCGTGGTCGATGGCCCGCACAAGGGCTGCCGCATCATGGAAATCTTCGAAGTCAAAAAGGCCATCGACGCGTGAGACGCCCCAAATCGCGAGCGTACCGCTTGCTGTTGGCTGGGCGGCGGGCTTAGATCGCCCGAGTCGTTACTGACAAACGGAGATCGTCCCCCATGTATTTCGGCGGCCTGATCGGGTCCATTTTAGCACTCGTCGCCTTTTTCGTCGCCATGGGCGCGCGACGGCGCTCGATCGACATGAAAGACAGACAGCGCCGCACCGAGGAAAAACTCGATGGCCTCGCCGACGAGGTGCGTTGGATGCGGGAAGAGCGCCGCGGCGAGGCGCCGGACGACGACGGCATCTTCGTTCCTGATCAGGGCGGGCTGGCACGTCCCGCCGTGATCAAAGCCGAGATGGCGCCGCCACCGAAGCGGGAGCGTTTGGCCAACGACACTCAGACTGGCGAGCCTCAAGCGGATACGCCGAAGTCAAGCGTGCCGCCTATCACACCTCCGCCACCACTAGCTGACGTACCGCGCCCGCCTGAAAGAGAGAGTTTCGAAGAACGTCTTGGCACGCAGTGGGCTGTGTGGGCTGGCGGCGCGGCGCTCGCACTCGGCGGACTTTTCCTCGTGCGTTACACGATTGAAGCAGGACTGCTGGGGCCGGGAGTCCGCGTATTTCTTGGCGCGATGTTTGCGGCAGGACTTGTCGCGGCCGGTGAATGGATGCGGCGCGGGGAATTTGAAATTCCGATTGAGGCCCTGCCGAAAGCCCACATTCCAAGCATTTTGACTGCGGCGGGGACCATCGTTGCTTTTGGAACTATCTACGCCGCACACGCGCTCTATGGGTTTATCGGACCAACGTTCGCGTTTCTGCTGCTCGGCGCCGTCGGCATTTTGACGATGCTGGCCGCCGCTATCCACGGCCCGGCACTCGCAGGTCTTGGACTTGCAGGCGCGTTCCTCACACCAATGCTTGTATCGTCAAATGCGCCCAACTTCTGGTCGCTCACCATCTACCTCGGCGTGGTCGCGGCCTCAGCCTATCTGCTGGCGCGAACACGCGGATGGCTATGGCTCGCATCGTCCGCCGTTGCCGGCGCAGTGCTCTGGGGCTTGCTCATGATTTCCGAGGTCTCGGGCGCTGTGACCGTTGAAAACCTGTCGCTCGTCAACGCGGCCGCCGCGCACGCGATTTTGCAACTGGCGCTTGCTGCCGGCTTCATGGCCTATGAACCGCATCTTGGAACACGCGACGAAAATGCCGCTCCAGATTGGATTGCCGGCGGCGCGCTCTCGGCGCTAACGTTGCTTGTGTGCATTTTCTTAGGCGCAGTATCGTTCCAGTATTGGGGTTGGATGCCGGTTGCGGTGGTCGCCATCGCGGGCCTCACAGCAACGGGCTGGCTCACGGCACCGGCCGCTGTTGCGCTGTGCCTCGGTGGGCTTGTGACCCTCGTCGCGCTCGCCATGTGGCCAGGACTGCACATACCGCCCGATCGCACGCTGCTCGCTCCCTACGCGGCGGGCGTGTTGCGTTTACCCGATAACGTGTCGAGCTTCATGACGAACGCCATGCTGTTGACGCTGGCACCTGCGGGTGTTGCCGCACATCGTATGTGGCGCGGATCGTTGTTGCCCGAAACGACAACGGGGTGGTATACGCTGGCGGCGACCGTGCCGCCGCTGTTGGCGTTGATCCTGAGCTATCTGCGGATCACGCAGTTTGATATCTCGATGCCCTTCGCGCTTGGCGGCACAGCACTCGCCGGCGCGTTCGGCATCGCCGCCGACCGTTTCGACAAGGCAGACCAATCCTATTCGGTACCGGCTTACAACATCGCGGCTGGTGCCTTTGCAGCGGCGGCCATTGCAGCGCTCGCCTTCGCGCTGATCGTCAGCACGGAACGCGGATACCTGACGGTGGCACTCGCCCTTGCAGCACTCGGCACGGCTTACATTGCGTCACTGCGCGACATTCGCCTGCTTCGTTACGCAGTGACGGCGCTCGGTCTTCTTGTACTTGCCCGCGTTGTATGGGACCCGCGCATTATGGGTGCGGGCGTCGGAACAACGCCGGTGTTCAATTGGCTGCTGGTTGGCTACGGCGTACCGGCGGTGGCATTCGCGCTATCAGCGCGCCTACTCGAGACGCGCGAAAAGAACGATTTGTCCGTACGCATCAGTGACGCGCTTGCGGTTGTGTTCGCGGGCCTCCTCGCCTTCTTCGAGATCCGCCACCTGACCAACGCCGGCGATGTGTTCCACGCGGGCTCAGGCCACGTGGAGGCCGGGCTGCTGACACTGGTCAGTATTTTCTTCGCTTACGCGTTGGCAAAGCTTCATCTCGGCAAGGCCAATTCTGTGTTCGATACGGCGTCGAGTATTTTTGGCGCAAGCTCGATCGCTTTTGCAGCGTTTGGATTGCTGCTCGGCGCGAACCCATACTTCACGAATGACCCTGTCGGCGGGCGTGTAGTGTTTTCTTCGCTCATGACCGCGTATCTCCTTCCAGGGCTAGCAGCCTTGTTCGTCGCCCGGCACGCGCGCAACATACGGCCCGCGTGGTTCATACGTGCGGCAGGAATTCTGGCTGTGGTCCTGATTTTCTCCTACGTGACGCTTGAGGTCCGGCACGCCTTTCAAGGCGAACGGATGGTTCATTGGCTAGAAACGTCCGATGCCGAGAGTTGGGCCTATTCCGCGGCCTGGCTGCTGCTGGGAATTGTTTTCTTAGGCTACGGCCTGCTGCGCGGATCGCTTGAAGCGCGTATCGCGTCCGCCGCCCTCATCGTTCTTGCGGCGTTAAAAGTCACGCTCTTTGATCTCGCCGGCATTGGCGGCTTTTGGCGCGCGGCATCGTTCATCTGCTTAGGTGCCGTGTTGATTGGTATCGGGCTCGTCTATCAGAAGATTATTTTTGCGAAGCCGCACGCACGTGCAAACGATTGACGCAAGACAAAGAGCACTCCACACGACGTCTTGTATTCACGGAACATGGTTCTGCTGTTTTTTTTCGGCGATATTGCAATTTCAATGTTCGTAATTTTATGCCAGCAATATAATTCCTATCACGTCTAGATATTATTCAACTTCGGTCACGGGCGTGAGAATAATTTTTCAAATTCTCAATATCGTTTCATACCATGGTCGCCAGACCTAAGGAACCTCTGAGCAACGCTTGTGTTTGACGATTGGCGGGCTGTGGCGATGTTTTTTCGTCAGCGGCAGGCGTTTTTGCTCCGGCACGCACGCTCGCAGGGAAGCTTTCGCCTCCTCCGGCCTCACGCGGGCGCG
>JANOKW010000130.1:0-2677 GCA_031419475.1 Hyphomicrobium sp.
GGATCCGAAGATCGTCAACCCGACCGACGTGATCGTGCGCATAGGCGGCGCAGGTGTTTGCCGCACAGACCTTCATATCGTTGAAGGGATTTGGCGCGAGAAGGTTTCCATAGCGCTCCCCTACATCATGGGGCACGAGAATGCCGGCTGGGTCGAAGAGGCTGGCAAGGCCGTCACTGGTGTCAAACCCGGTGATGCCGTTATCTGCCATCCGCTGGTCACAAGCGGTCACTGTTTAGCTTGCCGGCGCGGCAACGACATGCACGCCATGGACAGCTCGTTTCCAGGCATCAATGCAAACGGGGGCTATGCACAATATCTGCTGACCGGCGAACGCTCGCTGATCAAGCTGCCAAAGTCGCTGCCTCCCAACGAGGTTGCGCCATATACCGACGCCGGCCTCACCGCTTATCGCGCAGCGAAGAAAGCTTCTCGTCATCTTTTGCCGGGGGAGTACGTTGTCGTGCTCGGCGTTGGCGGTCTTGGTCACATTGGGCTTCAGGTCTTGAAGGCATTGTGTGCTGCTGAAATCATCGCCGTCGATAGGGCACAAGGGTCGCTCGCGCTCGCTAAGGAATGTGGTGCAGATCATCTCATTCAAGCCGACGGTTCCGAGGTTGAAGCTGTTTTGCAGCTCACTAAAGGCCGTGGTGCCGAAGCCGTCATCGACTTCGTTGGTGAAGGAGAGGCTATTGCCAAGGGTTTGGCGATGACGTGTAACGATGGCTATTACTACATTGTTGGCTATGGCGGGCGTATCGATATTCCGACCATCGATATGATCACGTCAGAGAAAACAATTGTTGGAAATTTGGTCGGTACCTATGCCGAACTCGTCGAATTGATGGCCCTTGCAGATCGGGGACGGGTAAACTTGAAGACCAAGGAATACAAGCTTAGCGCTGCAAACGAAGCGTTGCATGATCTGCATAATGGAAAAATTCACGGCCGCGCAGTGCTGATCCCGTGATGGCGGCAGCGGGCAAAAAACCAGTATCTAGCGCGGATCGCAACGAAATCCGGAAATCGTTCGCCGGGCCGGCCTGGAGCATTTGGACAGAGTTGGCGAGGAACGATGTGATGGCAGATTCGGCTGACCGAACGCAAATGATGGAGCGCCACAAGATCGTGGTGGCCATGATTGAAGTCAACTCGCAGCAGCTGCGGTGCGACAGCGCGTCGGCGGGCCTGGATATCGAACGTCTGAATGCACGGCGCGACCTGGAAACGTCGGGCGGAACTCCAGAGGCTAAGAAGGCTCTGGAGGAGGTCGAGCGGCGCACAAGCGAGGTTGAGGACAAAAAGCGCAAGCTCGCACGGGAGCGCGACTGGCTTGAGACGTCTCTCACGGAATTCGATGGCCGCATGGCGGCAACAGCGCAGCAACCCAAATCTAACTAACTAGAGGACGTAGAGCGTATGGCCGCACAAACAGAACAAGCTGCTACGGAAAAATCAGGATCCTCTGATTTGAGTGACGAGGATCGATCCAAAGAAAAATACTACGAAGATGTGGCAGCACTGGGCAACGCAATGATTGCCGCTCACGGCCGCGA
This sequence comes from Hyphomicrobium sp., assembly GCA_031419475.1. Taxonomy (GTDB): domain Bacteria; phylum Pseudomonadota; class Alphaproteobacteria; order Rhizobiales; family Hyphomicrobiaceae; genus Hyphomicrobium_B. The sequence goes on from JANOKW010000130.1 coordinate 1,557, forward strand.
GTTTGCCATGGGAGTGCTCGTTCTCGCCGCGCGCTTCATCGCTGAAAGCAAACCATTGGCGAAACCTGCAGACGCGGCCACAAGTTGTGCAAGCGGCTGTCAAGATCACGATCACCACGACAAAAACTGAAAACTGAAACTGAAACTGAAAACGAAAAGGCCGGTGCCGTGTGGCACCCAATACATATCGATAAGCACTCTCATCAATCGCCACTCGAGAAAACGGAAATTGACTTAAACTACGAGGAGAGAAAAATGGCAGCAAACCTGACATTGAATAAAATAACCGGACAGAAAGGCATGAGCATCGCCGATGCCACAGCCCGTATTGCCGATCTCGGCTGGACGCCAAGTTTCGTCCAGGAAGCACAGACCTTCCCAACCGACTACAAGATCTCGAAGGTTCCTCGCGACCCGATGAAGCAAGTCCTGCGTTCCTACTTCCCGATGCAGGAAGAAAAAGACAACCGCGTCTACGGTGCACTGGACGCAGCACTTCGCGGCGATATGTTCCGCAACGTTGAACCGCGTTGGGTTGAGTGGATGAAGCTCTTCCTCGCCATCATCCCGTTCCCGGAAATCTCGGCCGCGCGTTCGATGGCGATGGTCGCCCGTTTGGCTCCTGGCGAAGAGCTGCGTACCGGCTTCACCATGCAGATGGTCGATGAATTCCGTCACTCCACGATTCAGATGAACCTGAAAAAGTGGTACATGGAAAACTACATTGATCCGGCCGGCTTCGACATTACGGAAGCCGCATTCGGTAAGTGCTACGCCTGCACCATCGGCCGTCAATTTGCCGAAGGCTTCCTCACGGGCGACGCCATCACCGCCGCAAACGTCTATCTGACAGTTGTCGCCGAGACAGCATTCACCAATACGCTGTTCGTCGCCATGCCGTCGGAAGCCGCTCGTAACGGTGACTACGCTCTGCCGACCGTGTTCCTCTCGGTGCAGTCGGACGAATCGCGCCACATCGGCAACGGTCACTCGTTGCTCATGGCGATGATAAACGATCCTTCGAACCACCAGTTGCTTGAACGCGATCTCAAGTACGCGTTCTGGCAGAACCACGCCATCGTAGATGCCGCCATCGGCACCTTCATCGAGTACGGAACGAC
>JANOKW010000131.1:0-6851 GCA_031419475.1 Hyphomicrobium sp.
GCCATGCCACATCTCCTTGCGAAGACGTCAGAAATCGAAGATTCGCGTGGCCAGAAAATGGCTGACTATGGTGCGTAATCAGGTTCCCGGAAAAGTAGGAACCGGTTTTCCGAAAAGAAGCCCGACAAGACAAAGTGCTAGGGTCTGTCCGTGATTCAATCAAAACCGGACAGACCCTACGACTGACCGGATCGATCCCCGGCTGCGGAGGATGCGCATGACCAAGCGGCCGATCGGCCTCATAGCCTCTGATCCAGACGCCCTTGCCGTTGCGCGGCGCATGGCGGGCGTTGGCGAGCACGTCATTTTCTATATGCTTGGCAGCACGGTGCGCAAAAACCTCGCGCCCAATCTCGAAGCGGCATCGACACCGGCCGATGTGGTGCTTGCCTGCGAGATCGTCATGCTGGCGATCGACAATACGCGGCAGATGCGCCAGCTCATGCTCGGCACTCCCGATCGCCCCGGCTTGCTCGCGGAGATGCAGCCGGGCGCTATCATCGTCGATCTTGGTATCCGCACGCCGCGCGAAACGCAGGCGCTGCTCGGTGTCTCCGGCACGCGCGGTATCGGCGTCGTTGATGTGGCACTCGTTGGCGGACCAGCGGCAATCGAACACGGTGCAGCAACTGTGCTCGTGGGCGGCTTCCCCGACGCCGTCGATAGCGTTGAGCATGTGCTCGCGGAACTCGGCCGCGTTCAGCGGACGGGCCCTTTGGGAAGCGCACAAACGGAGGCCGCGCTCATGGGCTATGTGGAGGCGGCGCACTTTGCGGCACGCTCCGACGCGCTTTCCGTCGGGCACGCCTTGGGGCTGCAGGCGAGCGCACTCTCGCACATTTTTGACGGCGCTCCTGACGACAGCAATATCGTACGCTTTCGGCGCCGCGCCGAGCTTGTGCGCAGAATGGCCGAGGAACGGGGCCTCGGCAGCAATGTCATAGATTTTAATAGGCTCAAAGTGGCCTTAAGTGCCACCGAAAGTAGTTGAGGAAAGTAGTTGACGAATCACCCGCGCGGACCGGCGCAAGGGACCCTTGAACGGCGACTCAGCTTAAGCGTTGAGCAACACTCAACGTTGCTCAAAGGCTTTATCTCATGTCCGCACTCTTTCGCATCGTCTACGCTGCCCACGCCAATGGCACGCATCACAAGCTGGCGCTCGACGCGCTGAATCACATGGAGCGGCCTGATGCCGAAGCTTGGCGCCGCGTTTTTCTGCAGCACGTTGGGTTGTATCTCGAAGGCTCCAAAGCCCCCGACAACAGCTTCAAGGATTTCAAGAACCACGTGCTCCATGTGGGCGACGCGTATTGGGGCGGCGCTCCAGAAAAAGTTGAAGCGTGGTTCGGGCACACCGTCACTGCGTTGCGCGCTGAAAAGTGGGCGGACGCGGCCTATGCTGCGGGCGTGTTGAGCCACTACTACACCGACCCCGTGCATCCCTTCCACACCGGGCAGACGGAAGCCGAAAATTCCATTCATCGCGCTTGCGAATGGAGCATCAACCGCTCGTACAATGAACTGCGCGCGCTTGGTGAAAAGAAATTCGGCACCATGCGCGTTGCCTCCCATCAAGACGCGCACTGGCTGAAGCAGATGACCTGCGACGGCGCCGAGTTCTCGCACCGCTACTACGAGAAGCTCATCGCGCACTATGATTTGAAACGCGGCGTTGTCCGTCCCGAAGAAGGCCTCGACGAAATCGCGCGCACGATCGTCGCCGAATTGCTGATGTACGCGGCCGATGGATTAGGACACATCCTCGATCGCGCGATTGCGGAAGCGGGCGTCGCGGCACCTGAAGTCTCGCTGAAGCTTGAAACGTTTCTTGCGACGCTCAAGATTCCAGCGAAGTGGATCGAGAAAAAGTTATCGAACGCCGAAGACCGCCGGATCGTGCAGGCCATGTACGACGAACTGCAGGCGACCGGAAAAGTTGAACACACACTTCCCGAAGACGACCGCGCCATCCGCGATTTGCACAAGCGCGAAGTGTTAGACCGCGCGAAAGAGCTGCTATTGGACAAGCGCGCAGTTCGCATTCCCGATGGCGATCCCGCCGACGTACGCCGCATCATGCGCCGGACAAAGGCAGCACTGGAGCCCGTTCTCCCTGTCGCCTCGGCTGGCGCGCCGGGAAGCGCGGAGCCCTTGCCCGCGATTATTAAAATCGTAAAGAAGGTGGTAGCGGCAGAGAAGGCACGCGAACTTCCGCCTGTCATTCCAAATGCTGCGCCGAAGAGTGCGGCAGAGCCTTCGCCACTAGTACCTCCGCCGCCTGCGCCGCGAAGCGAAGAGCCAAAGCCGCACGAAACAATGGTGAACCCTGTGCCCATGGTGTCACGCGAGGTCGATGCGACGTCAGACAGCATGCGCCGCGTTTATCTCAAACCAAGCGACGATCTCGAAGCGGCTCCGTCCATCGGACCCAAGATCGCGCAGCGCTTCGCGAACCTCGGCATTCTTACAGTCGCCGATTTCCTTGGCCAGTCGCCCGACGATATGGCGGAGCTTCTCGACGACAAACGCATCGACGCCGGAACACTCGAAGAGTGGCAGGATCAGGCAGAGCTTGTCATGCAAGTTCCCGGATTGCGCGGCACGCACGCCCAGCTTCTGACAGGCGCTGGCTATCGCACCGTCGTCGCGGTTGCCGACGCAGACCCGGTCGAGTTCTCAGCCGAGATCTTGAAGTTTGCGACCTCGCCCGAAGGCAAACGCATTTTGCGCGACGGCAACACGCCGGATCTGGAGAAGATCAAAGGCTGGCTTGATGCCGCGCAAGAAGCGTTGGCGGCGTAATGAAGAAAATCTTGATGGCGGACTGAGCCCTGGCGACGGGACGACGAGGCTGAGTGCGTGTGGCGCACCACCCCCAAACTTCCGTCAAGGATTTCCGTTGTATTTCAGCGCCTACCGCGCATTAGGGTTAATGCCCCCGGAAATCTCTCCCGAACGACGCTGTAACGCCATGAAATTCCACACACAAAATATTGAACACTTGAAACTCATCCCCGCCCTCGCTCACGGCCCCATACTCAGCCTGTTGGACGTGTGAACCGAGGATTGAGATGTTAAGGTTTGTGTTCGTGACGTTAGGTTTGGGTGTGATGATGGCGGCTAGCGCAGTTTGTGGACAGGCGAACACGCATGAGTTCACGCGCGCGACGTTTCTGCGTGGTGCGGCCGCCGCTGTTGCCGCAAGCGCCGTTGGATTTCCAATCGAAGCAAAGGCTGATGCCACCATGCTGACACGCACCATCCCCTCAAGCGGCAAGCCGCTGCCAGTCATCGGCCTTGGCACGTGGCAGACGTTTGACGTTGGCACGGGGGCGACTGAGCGCGCGCCCCTCGCGGACGTTCTGAAAACTTTGTTTGAAGCAGGCGGATCGGTGATCGACAGTTCGCCCATGTATGGGCGCTCGGAAAGCGTCGTTGGTGATTTGCTGGACGGCGCGCAATCGCACGGCAAAGCCTTTCTCGCGACCAAAGTTTGGACGCGCGGAAAACCCAATGGCATTGAGCAAATGGAGCGGTCGTTTGCGTTGATGCGCACGAAACATATCGATCTGATGCAGGTGCATAACCTCGTCGATTGGCAAATCCACCTCGACACGCTCAAGGGTTGGAAGGCGGACGGGCGCGTCTCGTATCTCGGCGTGACGCACTACACGCCAAGCGCTTTCGACGAACTTGAAGCCGTGATGCGCGGCGAAAAACTCGATTTCGTGCAGTTGAATTACGCGATTGACGACCGGGCAGCGGAGAAAAAGCTGCTGCCGTTAGCGCTGGAGAAGGGCATCGCCGTGCTCGTCAACCGGCCGTTCGGCGGCGGCGGGTTGCTGGGGCGCCTTAAGAATAAGCCGTTGCCAGCGTTCGCGGCCGAGTTGGGTTGCACGTCATGGGCGCAAGTTTTGCTCAAGTTCATCGTCTCACACCCGGCGGTCACCTGCGCCATTCCTGGAACGCGAAAGCCCTCGCACATGAAGGACAACGTTCAGGCTGGGATGGGTGCGCTACCCGACGCCGCAATGCGTGAGACGTTGGCGGCGGCGGCTGTGTAAATCCCTCTCCCCGTTAAGTGCAGAAACGCAGAGAGGGGATGCTCGGCCCGCGCATTACGCTGTCATTTTTTCAACACGCAACGGAATGAAATTCATCAGACTTCGTTGTTTGCAAGGGGAGGGGCCAAGTCTCGATCAAAGTTCTCGCGAACGGAGGGACCAATGAGCCTCGAAACGAGCGTCGTACCACCAGTAAATCACGAGAGTTGCATCAGGGTCGAATTACCAAGGCTATCGATCCTGTTGGGACCGGCGCCGTACGTCTTTAATGACGATATGGCCGGCTTAGCGTCTGGGGGGATGGAGGACGGCCCAGTGGCCGATCTCACATCCTTACCAGTGCCACACAGGTACTCGGCGTGAGTGGTACTCGGCTTGAGTGGTACTCGGCATAAGTGCCCGGTTTTAAAGTTGTTTGCGCAGTGCAGCAGTGAATAAGTTAAAGAACGGCAGGACTGGGCGCCTGCCGTTTTTTTGTTGAACGGCCCCTGTTTCATGCCTTGTTTGATTAGCTCAACTACCCACATCTTATTCTAAGACATACGCCCCGATAGCGGCCAGTCAAGTGTCTCAAGGTCTGGTGTCCGCTGGGGATATGCCTGTTGTGCAGTCACTTCAGGAGGCAAACTATGACCGAAGGCAAATTTCTCTCAGAACACAAAACTTGGGAAGACGTGGCAACATTATTCCTTGGCTTCGTCCTCATGATCAGCCCATGGATCGTATCCCAGACGACCAGCGGCGACGCCATTTCGAATGCTGGCATCATCGGCTTTTTTCTGATCCTGTTGGCCGGATTCGAAATGTCGCGCCTGCACCGGTGGGAAGAGGTCGTGACGCTGCTGCTCGGACTATGGATGATCGTATCGCCATATGTGCTGGGCTACGAGATGCTCACGCCGCTCGCAACGGTACATCAGGTGATCGGCGCGCTCGTGTCCGTGTTGGCCATGCTACAGCTTTGGCAGGACTGGAATTACTCCGACGACGAGCTTGGCCACAGGACGTGAGGCCGGGGCTTTGAGGCGGCCGGTCAGTCAATTTATGTAAATGCGCGTCCCAAACGGTGTTTGTCGCTTGGGACGCGCAGCTTTGCTCGCAAATCGCGACGTTTGGGGGACACCGCAAGCCTTGCATTTGCCGTCAAGTCAGCCGAAACTCACCGCCATACCGAGGGGTGCCGGAGGACCGGCTGAGAAGTGCGTATCATCAGCGCGCTGACCCTTAGAACCTGATCCGGGTCATGCCGGCGCGAGGGACGGAAAGCAAAGGCGGCGATGCCGCAATCCGCACCTTCATCAGCATGATCTTTAACCGATTGGCCGCGGCCTGTGCCGCGTGCGTCCCCTCGCAAAGTGCGCGATGGGAGAGGGAGAAAAGTCATGAACAAGATCACGCGCGCGGCAGACCTGATGGTTCCCAAAGTCACGACGGGACCGATTTCAGGGTCTGGCAAAATTTATACGTCGCCCGAGGGCCACGATGACGTGCGCGTGCCGTTCCGCCAGATTGCGCTGGCCGATCCGGCGGAACTAACGTTCCGTGTTTATGATCCGTCGGGACCCTACACCGACGCGACGGCAACAATTGATGTTGAGAAAGGCATGCCGCGCATTCGCGAAGCGTGGATCAAGGCGCGCGGAAATATCGAGACGTATACGGGCCGCGACATCAAACCGGAAGACAACGGTAACGTTTCAGGCAAACACGCGGCGCGCGATTTTCCCAATAAGCCCGTGCCGATGCGGGCAACTACTGCGCCTCTCCCCTTGGGTAGAGCCCGGCGCCCCGGCGCGCTAGCGCCAGACTTGAGGGCGACGGGTGAGGGGATGGACTCCTTAACGACGATGAAAGCCCCCTCACCCCAACCTTCTCCTCGTCATGGCGAAGCCATGCTCCGCATGGACGGGGAGAGGGGGCTATTGACCCAATTCGAATACGCGCGCGCCGACATCATCACCAAAGAGATGATCTACGTCGCACATCGCGAAAACCTAGGCCGCACCGTTGTATTGGATCGGGCCAAGGCGGCTTTAGCCGACGGCGAAAGCTTTGGCGCGGCATTGCCGGAGCACGTCACGCCTGAGTTCGTGCGTTGCGAAATCGCGCTCGGCCGCGCGATCATACCCTCCAATATCAACCACGCCGAAGTTGAGCCGATGATTATCGGACGCAACTTTCTGGTCAAGATCAACGCCAACATCGGCAACTCGGCCGTGTCGTCTTCTATCGAAGAGGAAGTAGAAAAGATGGTGTGGGCGATCCGCTGGGGCGCGGACACCGTCATGGATTTGTCGACGGGCCGCAATATTCACACGACGCGCGAATGGATATTGCGCAATAGCCCCGTTCCAATTGGCACGGTGCCGATCTATCAGGCACTGGAGAAATGCGGCGGCGATCCCGTCAAACTCACCTGGGACCTCTATCGCGACACACTGATCGAACAGTGCGAACAGGGCGTCGACTATTTCACCATTCACGCGGGCGTGCGCCTGCCGTACGTGCCGCTAACAGCAAACCGCGTAACGGGCATCGTCTCGCGCGGCGGATCTATCATGGCCAAGTGGTGCCTCGCACATCACAAGGAGAGCTTCCTCTACGAACGCTTCGACGAGATTTGCGATTTGATGCGCAAGTATGACGTGAGTTTTTCTTTGGGTGATGGGCTTCGCCCAGGCTCGATTGCCGACGCCAACGACCGCGCGCAGTTTGCCGAATTGGAAACACTCGGCGAGTTGACCAAGATCGCTTGGGATAAAGGCTGTCAGGTCATGATCGAAG
>JANOKW010000132.1:0-2274 GCA_031419475.1 Hyphomicrobium sp.
CGCCTGTCGCTAAAATCCGAACAGCCTCCCGCTTGAAGGCCTCGTCGAATACCCGCTGCTTGCCATTCTTCTTGGTCATGTCGCTCCCCTGATCTGGTCAATCTATCAGAAAAGCCCTCCACTTTTACGGGGGAAGTCCAATGCTGAACCCTGTGGGAGCCGAAGCGGGCGCGCTCCTCGACGGAGACGAGTTGATCCTTTTGAGCGCCAAGTTGCCGGATTTATCGCGCTTGGCGGGAGGAAGCACCGATAAAGTATAATTCGATCGGCGTTCGGCCGGTCATGGAGATGCGAGAGATCGCTCCGTTTCCGAATCCTCCGAGTGGTGCTAATCGCTAGCCATGGTTCCATCTCACCACTCCCTCTGGGTCGAGCGGCTTTCGCTCACGAATTTCCGCAACTATGCGAGCCTGACGATCGAAGTGACGGCTGTGCCGCAGGTGATCGCGGGCGCGAACGGGTCGGGCAAGACGAACCTGCTCGAAGCCTTGTCGCTGCTCGCGCCGGGGCAAGGCATGCGCCGCGCGCCGTTTTCCGACATTCCGCGCGGCGGTGGCGACGGCAGCTTTGCGGTTGCGGCGCGGGCGCACACGCTGAATGGCGCGGCCGACATCGGCACGGGGCTGCAACCGGGGGCCGCCGGTCAAGTGCCCAGCGGCGCGCTAATTCGGGGAGGGGTCGGTAGCGATGACGAAGACTCGAATGAGTCACTGCCCCCTCACCCCGGCCCTCTCCCCAAGGGGAGAGGGGGAAGTACCGGCCGCATCGTGCGCATCGATGGCGCGGCGCAGACGGGTTCGGGCGTACTCGCGGATTATCTCGAAATCGTCTGGGTGACGCCGGCTATGGACGGACTGTTCACGGGCGCTGCCTCCGAGCGCCGCCGCTTCCTGGATCGCCTAATACTCTGTTTCGATCCGGGCTACCGCACCATCGCAGGCCGTTTCGAACGCGCCATGACGGCGCGCAACAGGTTGTTGTCCGATGGGTCATGCGATAACGCGCAGCTCACAGGTTTCGAGCGCGTCATGGCGGAAGCCGGCATTGCGGTGGCTGCCGCGCGGTTAGAGGCCGTGGCGGCCATGGCGGCGATTGTCGCGCGCCGCAAAGAGCGCAACGCGAACTCCGCGTTTCCCTGGAGCACGCTTGCGCTCGAAGGCGAGAGCGAAAGCGGGCTTGCGCGCATGCCAGCGGTTGAAGCCGAAGACGCCTATGCGCGCGTTTTGCGTGACACGCGCGAGCGCGACCGGGCGGCGGGCCGCACCCTTGATGGGCCGCATCGTTCCGATCTCGCCGTCGGGCATGGGCCGAAGAGTATTGCAGCGCGGCTGTGCTCGACGGGCGAACAAAAAGCGCTGCTGCTGGGCCTCGTGCTGGCACACGCCGAATTGCTGACCGAGCGCCAGGAAGGCGCGGCACCCATTCTCCTGCTCGATGAAATTACCGCCCACCTCGACCAGTTCCGCCGCGCGGCGCTGTTTGATGAAATCCTGCGCCTCAAAGCACAAGCATGGATAACCGGGACCGACGAAAACGCCTTCGAGGCGCTCAGCGGAAAAGCGCAGTTTTGGAGTGTGGATGAGGGCGCGGTCAGCAAGGCGTGACCGGCCTACGCCTCCCATTTAAGGTTATTAGCCGAGGGGACGTCCTGCGCGCAATCAGCCGCACGCAACCAATTGAAATAACGCTCATTTTTCAAGACTAATTTTACCGATTTTGCGAGCTTCCGAGGCCGTTTCGTGCTATAATTTAGGCTTGAGATTTGAGCCAGGAAAACAGACCCAAAATGACCGCTGCTCCCGCCAAGAAAACGCCCGCCGTCGACGACTATGGCGAGGATTCAATCAAGATGCTGAAGGGGCTCGATGCGGTCCGCAAGCGCCCCGGCATGTACATCGGCGACACCGACGACGGCTCGGGTCTGCACCACATGATCTACGAAGTCGTCGACAACGCGGTCGACGAAGTTCTGGCCGGGCACGCGACTTCGTGCCAGGTGACGCTGAACCCGGACGGCTCGTGCACGGTGCGCGACGACGGCCGCGGCATCCCAACCGGCATCAAGAAGGACGACGACAACGATCCCAAGCGCTCGGCTGCGGAAATCGTGTTCACGGAACTTCATGCTGGCGGCAAGTTCGACCAAAATTCCTACAAGGTTTCGGGCGGTTTGCACGGCGTCGGCGTTTCGGTCGTCAACGCGCTGTCGTCGTGGCTCCGCTGCCGCATCTGGCGCGAGGGCAAAGAGCACACAATAGAATTCAAGCACGGCGT
>JANOKW010000133.1:0-2804 GCA_031419475.1 Hyphomicrobium sp.
TCGAGCCTAAACCCGAGTCGATTGAGATGTATCAGCGACCGGCCATCGCGTTCGGCAAAGGCGCGGCCCGCGTCCATCACGCGATCGATGTCTTCGTCCAGCACCATCCCGCCTTGAATTTCGGCGCTCGCTGCGAAGTGCTGAGACTTCAATCGGCCACAGGCAACTGAAACGATGACGCTGTCGAGCATCAGGCCGGCCGCGCGTTCGGCTTGCGAGATTGCGCCGCGAACCGCCGTTTCGGCTTCGTCAAGGTCCGTCAGAACACCCGCTTTGACGCCACGCGACCGGTGCATACCAAGCCCCGCAATGCGCATGCCACCATATGCATCGCCATTAGAAGCACCTTGTGGATCCTGAACTAGAATGGCGGCGGCGATCTTGCTGGTTCCGATATCGAGCAAGCCAACGACAGACGAACCGCGCCGGTCTGGTCTATTGTGCCCAAGCGTCATTGCACAGATCCCGTTTGAGGAGGTGCGGATGTGGCAGACGCGCTTTTTCCGCCCTGAAGCGGCCGCACAGCAATGCGTCCCGGTGTGCGAACGTCGACAACGAATGCTGGCCCGTTCAAAGCTCGTCTCAAGTCGCTGCGAGAGGCAACGTGGGCAAAGCCCTCGTCTTCACGATCAGCTCCAAGCTCCAGCCGCGTTCCGTTTTTCAGCACGACTGACCATCGCCGTTCGGCAATCCGTTCCGCGTGTTCGAACTGTTCTTCGATCGCTGGATAACGGCCGAGCGCCGTAAATAGCATCAACGATTCTGAGCTGGCGCCTTCACCGGAAATACGCGGCAACTGCCAGCCGTGCGGTACGGCGACATGAGCGAGTACGCGCCCCGCTGTATCGATCAGGTAGTCTTTATCGGCGCGTTGCCAAATCGCTGCCGGACGCCGTTCGAGCACCTGTACCTTCAATATACCCGGATATTCGCGAGTAATCTGCGCCGTATATACCCAGGCCAAACGTTCGATGCGCTTCAATGCAGCTGCCGCATCGAACTCTGCGAAGGTGCGAACGTTAGGCAAATCAAGCGCGTCGAAAATGTCGGCGTCGGGTGTGTAGTGGTGCCCTGTCAAGCTCACCTGATCGATGCCAAAGCCAAGCCCGAGCATGATTCCAGTTGCTTTCTCGGACGCTGCAGACTTGATTTTTTCCGGTTCAAGATAGTCTGACATCAAGACGGCTGCGGCCGCTGACGTGCACAGTACAAACCCAGTTAAACTTGCGGCAAGGTATGATCCTCCGCGACGCTTGCGCTGACGCGCCGGCGCGCGGCGATCGGCTTGAGGAATCTTCAACGCGAATGGATTTGCCGTTGCGCCGCGTTTTGCCGGCACTTGAAAGGTACGAACGCTGGGATGATTGGGGGGCTGATAAAAGGACGTGTCAGGCGTGGGATCTTCGGGCGAGAGCGCATCCAGCGCCCGCCACCAAAACCTCTTTTCCTGCATCACCTGTTGCAACTCGCGTCCTCTATTATCCATCGAACGAGCGTGCCAAAGGGCCAGCCCGCATGCGCCGCCAGTTCTGGCACGAGGGAGGTCCCCGTCATGCCCGGCTGGGTATTCACTTCAAGGCAGATCAGCTCGCCCGTGCCGCCGGGCGTGTCGTCAAAACGGAAGTCGGCTCGCGTAACTCCTCGGCAACCGAGCGCATGATGTGCCTTGAAGGTTAACTTCCTTAGTGTTCGGTAAATTTCTGGTAAAAGTTGTGCCGGCAGCTCGTGTTTTGATCCCCCGGGAGCGTATTTTGCCTCAAAATCGTAAAACGCGAGGCCCTTGAGGGGCACGATTTCGATGATGTCGGTCACAAAGTCGCCGATGACGGCGCAGGTGAGTTCGCGCCCAGCGATGTAGCGCTCGGCCATGACGACCTGTTCGAGGTGGCCACCATCAGCGATCGAATTCGGCGGCCGGGCGGCATCCGGCGGCACGATGACAACACCGAAGCTTGAGCCTTCCGCAATGGGTTTCACGACGTAGGGCGGGCGCATGACGTGCTCTTTGAGGGCGTCCGCCCGAGTGACGAGTTTGGCTTCGGCAACAGGCACGCCTGCGGCTGACATAACCTCCTTGGCGCGCTCTTTGTGCATGGCAAGCGCGGACGAGAGAACGCCCGAATGCGTGTAGGGTATTTCGAGCATCTCGAGGATGCCTTGCACGCATCCATCTTCGCCGAATTTTCCGTGCAGCGCGTTGAAGCAGGCCTCAGGCTTTAGCTTGGCCAGAACATCTGCGATATCGCGGCCGCAATCGATTTCAGTTACGCGATAACCTTCCCCGCGCAGCGCTTCGGCGACGGCCGCTCCCGACTTGAGACTCACCCCCCGCTCTGCTGATAGCCCACCCTTGAGAACCGCGATCGTATCGCGCGTGCGCTTTGGCGCCGCCCCGAGCTTGCTCATGCTTTCTCCGCCAGGGCTTCGCCAATCGGCTGACCGGCACGCGGCAGCCCGAGGCGGATGATTTCCCAATTCAACGTCACACCCGAGTTCGCCTTAACGCGCGCCCGCACTGTTTCTCCAAGCCGCTCGACATCCTCGCCAGACGCTTGGGCGTCGTTGATGAGAAAATTGCAATGCATGTCGGACACTTTGGCGCCGCCAACGCGAAAGCCACGGCAGCCTGCGTCGTCAATCAGCTTCCAGGCGCTGTTGCCGGGCGGGTTCTTGAACGTCGAGCCGCCGGTGCGCTCCTTGATCGGCTGGTTTTTCTCGCGATAGTCCGCGACCTCGTCCATTTCCTTGAGAATATCTGGGGGATTACCCGGAGTGCCTTGATAGGTCGCTTCCGTGAAAATCCA
>JANOKW010000134.1:0-4567 GCA_031419475.1 Hyphomicrobium sp.
CGGCATCGAGCGAGACCAGCGCGCCATTCACGATCTCCCGGATCGTGCGCAACGGATGACCAGCCGGAACCCGGCTTTCAAGGTCAACATAAGAGAATAACGAGCCTGAGTTCTGATCCGATCCGCGCATCGAAGCCCCCCTTGCATTCCAAAGGGCAACGGAATCATATTCGCGAACCCTTGTCAGCAGGCGAGAAGTTCAACAGCCTGCTAAAGCGATCGGCCATTGGAGTGGCTGATCGCTACCTAAAGTATTCGGACTATCTTATCCGGATTGCCAAGCATCCGGCTTAATTACTTGCAGCGCGCTGAGCGGCAATCGGAACCAACTGCAAAAGCGCTCCGTCTGGCGCGTCGCCGATCAAATAGACGCTCCCGTCTGGCGCTTGTGCCACATCGCGAATACGCCGTCCCATGTCAAACTTTTCTATTTGCGTCGCTGTCTTGGTCGTGGCGTTCAGCGCAATTACAAAAAGGGCCTTCGAAGATAGCCCACCCATGAGGGCCTTGCCTTTCCAGGCGGGAAATTTATCGCCATCATAAAGGGCGAAACCAGCAGGGGAAATGGATGGATTCCAAGAGAGCGCTGGCTTGGTGAAGGACGCGTCCGTGTCGTGGTGCGGTATCGCCACGTCATTATAGTGCGACCCTTCGCTTGTTTTAGGCCAGCCGTAGTTGAGACCCTTTTGGATCAGATTGATTTCGTCGCCACCTTTGGGGCCCATCTCGTGCTCCCACAAAGCACCGCTCGACTCGTCGATTAAAATACCGAGAGGATTGCGATGGCCCAACGACCAGATATCTCCGCTGGAACCGGCACGCCCCACGAATGGATTATCTTTAGGGATCGATCCGTCCGAATTGATCCGCACGATTTTACCGATGTTGTTCGATAAATCCTGGGCCGGATCGAAGCGTTGCCGATCACCGGATGTAACGAAAATGGTCCGGTCTTTGGCAAACAGCAGTTGACCTCCGAAATGGTTACGGCCCACCATTTTCGGTTCCTGCCGCCAAATGACTTGGACGTCCTGAAGTTTATTGCCTTCTAGCCGAGCACGGGCCACAGCTAAGCCCTTCAAGATAACTTGCTCGAGATTCTGAAATTCTCCCAAACGATCATCGCCGGGATCTTTGGCATCTGCGGGCTGTTGATCAGCCGCTTCCACAAATGAGAGATAGATAAAGTTATTGTCCTTGTAATCGGGATCAACAACGACGTCCAAAAGGCCGCCTTGATCCGCGTAAGCCACTTTGGGCACGCCCGACAATGCCTCCGAGAGCTTACCATCGGCGTACACCCTCAGGCGGCCCACTTTTTCCGTCACCAGCAAACGGCCGTCGGGAAGGGCTGCAACGGACCAAGGATTGTCAAGCGTCGTCAGTTGCAAAACTTTGAATTTGCCATCGATGTCAATAGTCTCTACGGCATGACCCGGTGTGATAGGTGTCAAAGCCACGGCCGCAAAAAGACTCATGACCCCTGATGATGGGTTTGTACTCATATGTGTAACTCCTGAACTGGGGGATGGGGTGGCTATCCTCTGAAACTGCAAGGATTTTGGTTCCCTTCGATTGGATGGCGTGTCGCCACGGGTTGCGATGGGTGGCGAGATTGAAACGGGCTCCCCGCCCCAGTTTTCGCGCAAATGGCGCCGACTTTTAGACAGCCACCGCCGCAGAAACCTTCGCCCAGGTCGCGTCGCTGACGGCGGAGCGAGGCAACACACTGCCCATATCAGGCGCGGTGCTGCCCGACGCTTTCTGCACACCGAGGTTCAGGTTCTCTAGGTCGACGAAGTGCTGTCCGTCATCGAGCTGAAAAGCGCTCTCCGCGTTGCTCACTTTGGCAACTTCGGCGTCTGTCAGAAGTTCAAGAATGGCCTCGCGCGTCACGTAAGCGCTCGCCTGAGTGTCAGCCATGTCCGATTCCTTCGATGTTGCCGATTTCAGCGACGCATCAGACGCAGATGCATCATGTCGCGACAGCAACGCTCGCCCTGCCGCAAAAGTTCCGCAGAAACGTCGATCTGCATGATCTGCATTGATAGGCGCGAGGTCCATCTGATGAACGTGAAATACTCGCCCAGCCTCTACAACTCTCGCCCACGCACCACAGTGGCCCAGCGCCCACCCGTCGCGAAAATTCGCGCACACCCATCCGCCTGTCCCACGAATCATGGCCTAGTGTAGCCTTCCAATGCGCTGCAACGGCGGCGTCAGTTTGAGGGAGCTTTTTCCATGAAATTTGCTGCATATACCGACGATTCGATCTGGGGCGTCGGCGCGACGGCGGACGAAGCGCGCGCGGAAGGCCTTGCCACCATGCAGGACGTCGAAGCGTCCGAGGAAGAAGTCGCCGAGATGAAAATCGCGCCGGTTTCGGATGAACTTGTCGCGGCGCTCGCGGCGGCAGAAGATACGGGCGGCGACGTGATGTTCGATTTCGTGGGCGGCACGCTGGTCGTCGATCATGACGAAGAAGCGGCCGCATAAACGGCACCAAATTCCTGTGATTCAAAAAATAAAACGGGCTGGCATCGGCCCGTTTTCCAGTCTCGCATGCGCAGGTCCGATCAAGTCAAAGCCAGTCCGATCAAGTCAAAGCCAGTCAGATCGCGTCAAATATTGTCTCGCGCGACCTTGAGCCAGATGCGATCCGCCTCCGTCGATACGATCGCGCGAGCCGCTGATGCGCGCACGACCGAGTCAAACATCTCACGCGCCTTGGGCGCGTTGCCATTGCGAGCTAAGAATTGGGCGTAACGGGTGCGCGCTTCGAGCCCGACATAATAGCCCGACAGTTGGCTGTATTCCGCTTCGGCATCAGCGATGCGGCCGAGTGTTTCCAGGCATCGGGTGTAAATCAAATGCGCGTCTTGATCGTCCAAAGCGGGATGAGCCGCGCGCAGCCTGTCGAGCGTTGCCAAGGCGCGCGTTGCGTCGCCGCCGTTGATCTGCGAGCGCGCCAGCCCAACAAGGAGCGGCATGTCTTCGGCATACGTACCCTGGGCCGCCGCTTCATAGAGCCGTTCGGCTTCCTCCCACATGCCCTTTCGTTCGCATTCGAGCGCAAGCGCTTGCTTGGTATCGACCGTGTCGCGGGATTTCGCGTCATCATGCAGCCGGTGAAAATCCCGGTCCGGCGAGAAGAGATCGGTGAGGCCGCGCTCCACCTCGCGCCCGCGCCGGGTGTGACCCACTTCCGGCAGGAGTTCGAAACAGACGTAGGCGATCGAACCAACGAGCGGCAATGAAAGCAAGACGAAATACCAGTACTGCGGACGGCCGGTCCGGTAGGCGTGGTTCATGAAAAAGATGGCCACCAGCAGGTGCAGCATCGCTATGAGTGGCATGGAGTTCTGACCTCGCTCGACAAAGGGCGAATACGTATCTTTAAGCGATACTTCAGCCACTAGGCAATCATCAAGACCGGTAGATTTTCAATGAGTCACAGGGAATTCACGACATTTGTCGCTTGCGCCAACGGGATCGTTCGCAGGTAAAATTGTGACAGCCCCGGTTGCCTTGACAGCGGCGGGAGAGGGGTGCCTAAAGCGCGGAAAGTCTACTACCGGTAAAAAGGGCTCGCTACACTTCTATCAAGGAGACACTTTCGACGATGGCACGGGCATTTATATTCCCTGGGCAAGGCAGCCAGGATGTCGGCATGGGCAGAGCCTTGGCTGAAGCCTTCCCCGCCGCCCGGGCGGTCTTTGACGAGGTCGATGAGGCGCTAGGTCAGAAGCTTTCGGCGATCATGTGGGACGGCCCCAGGGATATGCTGACCTTGACCGAAAATGCCCAGCCCGCACTGATGGCTGTGTCGATGGCCGTGATGCGGGTGCTGGAATCCGAGAAAGGCTTCAAGCTTCAGGACAAGGTCAAGTTTGTAGCCGGGCATTCGCTCGGCGAATATTCGGCACTTGCAGCGGCTGGGGCGTTTTCTCTGTCCGATACGGCACGGCTCTTGAAACTCCGCGGTCAGGCAATGCAAAAAGCCGTCGCAGTTGGCCAAGGCGCGATGGCGGCACTGCTTGGTGTCGGTATGGACGTCGCCGTCAAAGTCGCCGCCGAAGCCGCGCAAGGCGATGTCTGCCAAGTCGCCAACGATAACGAACCAACGCAGGTCGTGCTCTCCGGCCACAAGACCGCAATCGACCGCGTGGCTGACATCGGCAAAGCGCATGGCGTGCGCCGGGCGGTGAATTTGCCCGTCTCCGCGCCCTTCCATTGCGCGCTGATGCAACCTGCGGCCGATGCCATGGCCGAAGCATTGAGCAAGGTAACGGTTCATAAGCCCATCGTGCCCGTTGTCGCGAATGTGGTTGCAACGGCGATTTCCGATCCCACGGAAATTAAGAAATGCCTTGTTGAGCAGGTCACCGGCACGGTGCGCTGGCGCGAGTGCGTCGCCTACATGGCCGCCCACGGCATCACGAATTTCTACGAGATCGGATCGGGCAAGGTCTTGGCCGGTCTCGTCAAACGGACGGCCACAACGGCGAACGCGACAAGTATCGGCGCGCCCGCCGATATCGACGCAGCGCTGGCACAGTTAATAGGA
>JANOKW010000135.1:0-6712 GCA_031419475.1 Hyphomicrobium sp.
CACACGACCATTCATTGGCACGGGCAGATCCTGCCGAGTGGCATGGATGGCGTCGGCGGTTTGAGTCAGCCGCATATCAAGCCGGGCGAAACTTACGTCTACGAGTGGCAAATCGCAAAGTCCGGCACGTTCATGTATCACCCGCACGCCGATGAAATGGTCCAGATGGCCATGGGCATGATGGGCTTCTTTGTCGTCCATCCGAAGGACCCAAAGTTCATGCGGGTCGATCGCGACTTCGTCTTCCTTCTCAATGCTTACGACATCGACCCGGGTTCATATGTTCCGCGCATCGCACAGATGTTGAACTTCAATCTGTGGAGCTGGAACAGCCGCGTGTTCCCCGGCATTGATCCGCTCGTCGTACGCAAGGGCGACCGGGTCCGCGTGCGCTTTGGCAATCTCACGATGACCAACCATCCGATCCATATGCATGGCTATCACTTCGAGGTGACGTGCACCGACGGGGGATGGACGCGCCCAGAATCGCGCTGGCCGGAAGTCACAATCGATTGCGCCGTTGGCCAGATGCGCGCCTACGAGTTTGATGCCACCAATGAGGGCGACTGGGCCATTCACTGTCACAAGTCGCATCACACGATGAATGCCATGGGGCATGATTTGCGAACATTTATCGGCGTCGATCAGTCCGAGTTGAAAAAGAGCATGTCCAAGATTGTTAAAGGGTACATGCCGATGGGGGGCGCCGGCATGGCCGACATGGGCGAGATGGAAATGCCGCTGCCCGACAACACGCTCCCCATGATGACCGGCTTTGGCCCGTTCGGCCCGATCGAAATGGGCGGCATGTTCTCGGTCGTGAAAGTGCGCGAAGGGCTCGATCGCAACGACTACAAGGACCCCGGCTGGTACAAACATCCGGAAGGCTCGGTCGCCTACAAGTGGACGGGCGATCCGTCAAAACTATCAAACCCCGTTCGTGCTCCGGCCGAACCGGCGGCGACGACCGGACCTGGCGCGCCCGCCTCGGAAATCGAGGTCAAGGCAGTCAAACCCAGCGGCCATTCGGGTCATTGAAGGCAGGCCCAAGGCTAGCGGAAACAATTTGTAACAATCGCGAAATGAAGCGGTAGAGTGCCGGCCTTATATCCCTCGTTAACGCGACATCAGCGCAGTTCGTTGAGGGATAACGTCATGATAACGCAGATCAGGCGATCAAACTTTCTGATGTTGATGGCAGCAACCTTGGCTCTGCCGTTTGCCGGAACCATAGTAGGCGCAGAGCCGGGAACGAGCGGACATGCGCACAAGGCCTTCGCCGCGGGCGAGCCCGGTGATCCTGCCAAGCCGGCGCGGACGATCACCATCGCTATGACGGAAGGCGATGGCGCCATGGCCTACGAGCCGCCGGAAGTGACTGTGAAGACCGGTGAGCAGGTTAAGTTCGTCATCACCAATCGCGGGGCGCGCGATCACGAGTTCATGCTCGACAGCGTCGAGAAAAATGCGAAGCACCGCATTGCCATGCAGAAAAACCCAGAGATGGAGCACGACGATCCGAACGGGCGCCGCTTGAAGCCCGGCGGATCGACGGAGATCGTCTGGAAATTCTCGAAGGTCGGAACTTTCGAGTTCGCCTGCCTTATTCCCGGCCATTCTGAGGCCGGCATGAAGGGCGTTATCGTTGTGTCGGGAAATTAAATCGCTTCGGCAAACAACAAGATCAACTGTCAAACAGGAGTTCAATTCCATGAAACGCGCATACACACTCGCAGTGGCTACGTTACTTATCGTCGGACCGACGGGCATCGCGAGCGCAGGTGGAACGCATGACCCTGCGATGCATCAGGCAGCGGATACGACCGCTGCGGCAAAGCCGGCCGCGTCGCTGCCGAAGGTCAGCGGCACCGTGACGAAGGTTGATGAGTCCGCTGGCAAGATCACGATCGATCATCAAGCTATCCCAAACTTGTCGATGGATCCCATGACGATGGTCTTCAAGGCATCTGACGCTGCGCTTCTGAAGGCAGCAAAGCCAGGCGATGCCGTCAAGTTCACGGCCGACAAGGTTAACGGTCAGCTGACTGTGATGAGCCTCGAAAAAGGCAAGTGACAAAGGGCAGCCCCGACCGCCTGCGAGACCCGCAGGCGGCGGGTCTGGTATAGATTTCTGCGCGACGATCAGCTGTCACCTCGACGAAAGCAACTATGTCTCCCTCAGACCCCACTTCATCAGAACGCGATGCCGGTGCGCCGCCCGTCTCGATCACGGATGCCCATATTCTGATCGTCGATGACGATGGCCAGCTTCGCCAGCTCGTCGCCAAGTTTCTCCGCAGCCAAGGCTATCGCGTGACCGGAGCCCGCGACGGGCGCGAGATGAACGATGCCCTCAAGCTCGTCCTGTTCGATCTCATCATACTCGATGTGATGTTACCGGGGCCATCGGGGCTCGATCTCTGCCGGGAACTGCGCAAGACATCCTCGACCCCAATCATGATGCTGTCAGCAAAGGGGGACGAAACGGATCGGGTTGTCGGCCTCGAGATCGGCGCTGACGACTATCTCGCCAAACCTTTCAGTACACGCGAACTGCTCGCCCGCGTTCGTGCCCTCCTCCGCCGGGCTTCCGTTTCGCCCGACCTCGTTCAGCCGTTGAGCGCCGGCGCCTACGAATTTGAGGGGTGGGTGCTCGATACGCGCAAACGGCAATTGCTCAATCCCGACGGCGTCGTTATCGATCTCAGCACAGGCGAGTACGATATGCTGCTTGCGTTTGTTGAGAGTCCGCAGCGCGTTTTGACGCGAGAGCAATTACTCGACCTTTCGCGCAATCGGATCGCAACAGGTTTTGATCGCAGCATTGACGTCCAAATCAGCCGTCTACGGCGCAAGCTCGAGAGTACGGATGAAGGCGGTATCATCAAGACGGTGCGCGGCGCGGGCTACATGTTCGTGCCTTCCGTGAAACGGATTTAGTCGTCTCCCCTATAGTCACAAAAACACGATGCTTAACTGCGCGGTTCGGAGATCAAGATGACGTTGGCGGGATCAGAAACACTAAATAAAGTCGCTAAAGTTACGCTGTCGTTCTGGATCATGAAAATCCTCGCCACCACCCTCGGCGAGACGGCCGGTGACTATATCTCGATGACGCTTGCCGCAGGCTACTATGTCGGATTGGCGGTTACGTTTACGGCTCTCGCCATAGTGCTGCTGTTCCAGGTGGGACGCGACCGGTTTCAGCCTTTGCTATTTTGGTCGGCAATCATCGCTACGACTACAGCGGGCACCGAGGTGTCCGACTTCATGGATCGCTCGCTCGGCTTGGGCTATGCGCTTGGCTCCCTGATCCTTGTTTCAGGCCTGATGATTACGCTTGCAATCTGGTACGTGCGCGAAAGGAATCTGAAGGTCTACCCAATCGCGAAAAAGGACGTCGAAGTCCTCTTCTGGGTTGCGGTCGTCTTCTCGAACAGCCTCGGCACGGCGTTCGGTGACTATCTCGTGTCCGATTTCGGACTCCACTATCTGCAAGGGGCTTTCGTGACGGCCGGCGTCATTGGCATCGTTGTGGTCTTGCACTATCTCACCGCCCTAAACGAAGTCCTGCTGTTCTGGATTGCATTCATCTTCACGCGGCCTTTCGGGGCAACGTTCGGTGATTTCTTGACGAAGCCGATTGCCGACGGCGGTCTCGATTTGCCGCGTGGCTACGCATCGCTGATCACCCTCGCGCTGCTCGCGATTGTACTTTTGGTATCAGTTGTTACCGCGAATAGAGAAGCACCAAAAAACCTAGCCCTTGAAAAATGACAATCGAAGTGTGTAATCCCAGGAATGATTTGTTCGAAAGCTCTGCCGAATGCGAATAGTCCCTGACACCATTGCGGGGCGCACGATTGCGGTGCTTTTGCTCGGGCTCATTGCGTTGCACTTGGCCAGCATCTGGGCCTATCAGCTGGGTCTTGATTCTGAAGTTGGATTGACGAATGCCGCGCGAACGGCTGAGCGGCTGGTTTCAATACAATCGACGCTGCGTCGGCTGCCCGCTGAAAAAAGAGAAGAAACGGCGCATACCCTGTCTGGGGGTGCCTTGGAGGTCCATTATAGCACTGCGCCACTCGCAGTTGCCCCTGCAGTTACGACCGGTCCGGCCAGCGCGTTGCGGGCTGAAATCGCGAAACGGATGGACACAAATCGCGACGGTGGTCTTATCGTTGGAACGCCCGCGCAAGGGTCAAGCACGCGCACCGATCCACATTTGACATTTGTTTCGATGCAATTGCCAGATGGCGGGTGGGTGAACACCAATATTGCAGTGCTGGATGGATCGCATAATTCAATGCGGGCCATAGTTATTTCAACGGCGCTGATGGCGCTTGGAGTGTTGGGTATTGCCCTTGGCATGGCGCGGAGCGTCACTTACCCAATCCGTAAATGTGCTGACGAGGCCAAACGCGTCTATGTTTCAAGCGAACCACAAGCCATCGCAGTCGACGGGCCGAAAGAAGTGCGCGACCTAGCGACAGCGTTCAATGAAATGCAACTGCGTGTCAAAAAACTCGTTGACGAGCGCTCCCTTATACTTGCAGCGATTTCCCACGACCTGAAGTCGCCGCTGGCCCGTTTGCGCTTGCGCTTTGAAGACCTCGCTGACGAAGATGCGCGCCGCGCTATCGAGGTCGACTTCGATGACATGCTGCAGATGATCGACTCGTCCTTGGAGTTCCTGCGCAGCGATCACACCGGTGAGGAGCGCCAGCGGCTCGATCTTGGTGCAATTGTTCGGACGATCTGCGACGACTTCGCCGACCAAGGTTGCGAGGTGATACTCGAGAGGCAAGACAAAGCCATCTTTACCGGCCGCCGCCTCGCCCTCAAGCGTGCGTTCGCGAATTTGATCAGCAACGCTTTGAAGTACGGCCAAAGCGCAGCGGTTCGCGTCGTGGCCACACCGGAAGCCATCATCGTCGAGATTGAGGATCAGGGGCCGGGCATTCCCGAGGACGAACTCAAAAAAGTCCTCGCACCCTTCTATCGCATCGAAACGTCACGCAGTCGCGATACCGGCGGTACAGGACTGGGATTGACGATCGCGCATAGCGTCATCGAACGCCACGGCGGTTCTCTGCAGCTCAAGAACCGCCCTGAAGGCGGCCTCGTGGTGAAAGTTTTTTTGGCGAGAGCAGAACGCTCCTAAGCACTCCAGACTGTCGGCGTCCGCGAGTTCCACACTTTCACAACCTTGTGAGCTCCTGCATTCATCAGACACAATCGCGAAATCTCGCGGTAGCAGCCTTCACCTAAGTTCTGTGCATCGGACATCGGAAACGAGAACGATCTCGCAGCCGAGCGTCTGAAGATTCTAACGGTAACGCACAGGAGACAAACATGAAGCGGATTATACTTGCCATCGTAACCGCTGCTATCGGCTCAGCTACGTTGATTGGCGGCGCCCAGGCCAATACGATTTGGCGCTACCCTTACAAAAGCACGCCGTATGCCGTTCCTCATGATCACGCGAAACCTGGTAGACCGGCATACGGATCGTAGATCCAGAATACAATTCTTAAAATAAAATCGCGTGCGCATGGCCGCAGACCCAAGTGATTTGGTGCACTGTACAAGTGACCTCTCACCGCTTGGAGTCAGTCGCGTCGCACGGTAACTTTCCTCGGAAGGTTTCCCCCGAAACCGGTCATCAGATCAAACGCTTGGCCCCCAGCCGGCGCATGATCTCTGTAAGAAACCGCAAAAGATTCGATGATAGCGGCCTCAACGATTTGCAGGCCGGCCGAACCGGGCGCAGCAATGGCCGCGCCCGGTTCTGTTATTTCGGCTACCTCGCCATAGCAGCCTGCCGCGTTTGCGCCTGCTGCTGCGCCAAGCTCTGATCCAGCGCCTTGGTCGCTGCCTGATCCAGCTTGCCGTGCAGCTCTGTGATCTTCTTGGCGGCGCCCTTTTCGATGCCGAGCGTCGCCGCAAGAGTTTTTGCATCTCCCGCTTTGAGCGCGTCGCGCACCTCCGGCACTGCGGCCTCCATGTGCCGGAGATAACGGTTGATCTGCGTAGCGAGCGCCGGTTCGGCGCTGTAACGCGCCGTGAGATCGGGCTCTGACAACTTCAAGGCCTCGGCCACAGCCTTTGGCGGGTGCTCAATCCCTGTCCGATCCACCGTCGGCGGCACCAAGGCCTTGTCGTAGATGGCCGTGACCAAAGAAAAAGCCATTTCGATCTCGGCCACATGCTCTGTGCTCAATGGTACCACACCATAAGCCGATTGCCGGTCGCGCCAGGTGAAGCCTGCGCCTTTCAGTTCCTGGTTGGCCGATGGCATGTTGGGTGTCCGGACAAACACGGTATCGCCTTCGAAGCTGACGCCGATCCGGGGATCGGCGGCGGTGATGGATTTCGCCAAGGTTTGCGACTGTTCGGCGGCGTGGATGGCGGATGCTACTCGGGGCAGGCCGTTCTCCACGAGGTTGACACTGTTGGCGACCACTTCAACGGTCCAGCGCTTGTTTTTGGCATCCCAGTGCGCGCCCATTTCTTTGGCGGTGGTGCGCGCGGCTTCCATGCCTGGCGGAATGGTCAAGTGCAAACGCGCATTGTGAATGCCGAGTTTCAAGTCGGCACTGTGGGCCGGATCATCTGGCTGATAGGCCGCGATAAGTTTTTCGGCACGCACATGACTTTCGCCCATTTCCGCGACTATCCGCCCGGCTGTCACTGCGGCGGCTTTCATGTC
>JANOKW010000136.1:0-1702 GCA_031419475.1 Hyphomicrobium sp.
GACCCGCAGGGTCTGACCCCGGCCATCATATCGATCCAACGCGCGCCCGCTTCGCCTTATCATTTACTTTGGCGACGAACTTATCGCAGCTAACCACCATCCGCTCGTGCTCGCCTTCACCGATGAGATCGAGTCCGTCATGTGCCTTAACCTGAAACGACAAGCGCCGCCCGTCAATCTTCGTGCATTCGGCTTCAACCGTCACCGTTTGTCCCGGTACTGTCGCCGAAATATGTGACACATTGATATGTACACCCAACGACCCCTCGCCCGCATCTAGATGTGATTCGATCACCTTCATGCACGTCCATTCCATGAGCCCGACCATGAAGCCCGTCGCAAACACCGTCGGCATTTGGGCAAACTCATGTGCCTCTGGAAAAAGATGCGGCACGGTCTTTTCCGCCGGAATGCGGAACGCGAGCTGCGCTATTGCGCCGGGTTGAAGCGTGGATTTCATTTACGCCTTCCCCGCCTTCTCGTCTCCCGGCAACCCGTAATTCGGGCCCTCCCACGGGCTCTCGAAATCGAAGTTGCGGTATTCCTGATTGAGTTTCACGGGTTCGTAGACCACGCGCTTCTGTTCGTCGTCGTAACGGACTTCAACATAGCCCGTCAGCGGGAAGTCCTTGCGCAATGGATAGCCTTGGAAGCCGTAGTCGGTGAGCAGGCGGCGCAAATCGGGGTGGCCGGTAAAGCGAATGCCGTACATGTCGTAGGCTTCGCGCTCGTACCAATTGGCAGCGGGAAAAATATCATTGGCACTGGCAACAGGCGTCGCCTCGTCCGTCGAAATTTTTACCCGCACGCGCTGGTTCAAGCGCGGCGATAGCAAGTGATAGACAACCTCGAAGCGCTTTTCGCGCTCGGGATAATCAACGCCGCAAATGTCGATCAGCACCGCGAACTGGCAATTCAGATCGTCGCGCAGGAATTTCAGCGTTTCGAAGATGTGCTGAGCTTCAATCGTCAGCGACAGCTCGCCATGCGTCACATGCGCGCCGCCGCTTCTGTCCGGCATTTTGCATGCGATGTAGGAGCCGAGAGTTCCAAGTGTGTCTGTCATCTTCGCTGTCATCCCGGCCGCACAGCGTAGAGCCGGGACCAACCCTTGGTTTTCTTACTAGTGCCTGGGCCCCGGGTCTCGCGAGAGGGCCCGCCCGGGACGACACCACTGTAGGTTACCTCTCAATCGTCCCTGTCCTGCGAATCTTCCGCTGCAGCAAGAGTACGCCGTAGAGCAGCGCTTCCGCTGTCGGCGGGCAGCCAGGCACGTAGATATCGACGGGCACGATGCGGTCGCAGCCGCGCACGACAGCGTAGGAGTAATGGTAGTAACCGCCGCCGTTGGCGCATGAGCCCATCGAGATCACGTAGCGCGGCTCCGGCATCTGGTCATAGACTTTGCGCAATGCGGGCGCCATTTTGTTGGTCAGCGTGCCAGCCACAATCATCACGTCGGACTGGCGTGGGCTAGCGCGCGGCGCAAAGCCGAAACGTTCTAGATCATAACGCGGCATGGAGGCCTGCATCATCTCGACCGCACAGCAAGCTAAACCAAACGTCATCCACATCAAACTGCCGGTGCGCGCCCAGTTGATGAGGTCGTCGGTCGTGGTGACGAGGAAGCCCTAATCGGCAAGTTCGTTATTGACGGCGCCAAAGAACGGATCATCTGGCTTTATGATACCCGAAGGCAGCG
>JANOKW010000137.1:0-16643 GCA_031419475.1 Hyphomicrobium sp.
AAAGGTCGCCGAAATTAGCCTCCGAGAGGCCCTTCTGGAATTGAACCCGATTGCGTGCCATGCCACATCTCCTTGCGAAGACGTCAGAAATCGAAGATTCGCGTGGCCAGAAAATGGCTGACTATGGTGCGTAATCAGGATCTGAAAAGTGGTTTCGCAAGCGCCACGAGACGCTGAACAAAACCGAGCGCGCCATTCTCGACGCGCTGCACACCCGTACCCACATCGCGCGCGCGCCGGCGAGTGCCGCTGCTCCCAAATCCCTGGGCGAGCGCATGGCCGACAAGGTTGCGGAGTTCGGCGGCTCGTGGACCTTCATCATTTTGTTTGGCGTGTTCCTCGTTGCCTGGGCGCTGCTCAATATCGCGCTCGCGCTCCGCGCCTTCGATCCCTATCCGTTTATTTTCTTGAATCTCATCCTGTCGATGCTCGCCGCCATTCAGGCTCCCATCATCATGATGAGCCAGAACCGGCAGGCGAAAGTCGATCGCGAAAACGCCGAGCACGATTACGCCGTCAATCTCAAAGCCGAGCTTGAGATTCTCGACTTGCACGAAAAGCTCGACGAAATGCGCAACCAGAAAATCACGCGCCTGCTCGCCTACCAAACAGAGCAAATGGAAATTTTGACAAAATTATTGGAAAGGAAATGATGCACTGCCTACTGCCTACCGCCCCTTCTCCAAAAACGCGTGCGCTTCCTCGGCGCGTTCGAAAATGTGCGGCTGAAGCCCGCGCTTATCAAGCGCCTCCTGCATCTTCAAACGCATGAAGGCGCTGGTCGAATAACGCGCGGTCGTCAGGTAATGGTGCTGCACCATGTACTCGATCATCTCGGCGTAGGCGTCATAGAGATCCTCGGCAATGCGGCAGCCGTCGTGATTGACGACGGAATTCACGCGCCGCCCAGCCGCCACGCACGCCGCAACTAGCATTTTGCGCAAATCGTCGATGTCGGACTTCTTGCGCACGCTCCAGCCTTCGAGATTGAGGAACAGAATGTTGCGGTCGCTGTCGTACTTGATGCGCTCGGAAAGTTTGAGGTTCTGCAATTCGGCCAAGAGTTCCATCGGCTCGTCGATGAAGATGCGCCGGTCCATCGGGTGCGGCTTGTTGATGATGGGCTTGAAGTCCATGTGCGCGAGGATATTTTTCTCGATGTCGATACCGGGTGCAACTTCGATCAATTCAAGGCCGCCGGGCGTTAGCTGAAATACACAGCGTTCGGTAACATAGATGACAGGCTGCGATTTCTGGCTCGCATATGTGCCCGAAAACGTGATCTGTTCTACGTTCTTGACGAACTTCCGGACGCGGCCTTCTTGCATGATCTTCAACTTGCCGTAGGCGATTTGCACGTCGAGGCCGCCGGCTGTGAAGGTGCCGGCGAAAACAACCGCGCGCGAATTCTGCGAGATGTCGATAAAGCCGCCGCAGCCGTTGAGGCGGCCGCCGAACTTGCTCGTATTGACGTTGCCGTGCTCATCGCACTCCGCCATGCCGAGGCAGGTGAGATCCAGTCCGCCGCCGTGGTAGAAATCAAACATCGCATTCTGGTCGAGGATCGAGTTGGCGTTGGCGGATGCTCCAAAGCTCGAGCCGCCGGCCAGCACGCCGCCGACCGCGCCCGCTTCCGTCGTCATGGTGAGGAACGGCGTGACCTTTTCTTCAGACGCGACGACCGCGACACCGTCCGGCGCGCCAACGCCCAAGTTGATGGCGCCGTTGAGGGGGAGTTCGAACGCGGCGCGCCGGGCAATGATTTTACGCTCGTCGAATGCCATTTTTGCCATGGCGTCAACCGGCACGCGGATTTCGCCCGAGAGTGCGGGGTCATACATGACGCCGTAGTTCATGCGGTGCATAATGGGATCGTCGGCGACGACCACGCAGTCCACCAGAATGCCTGGAACCTTGACGTCTTTCGGCTTGATCGAACCTTGCTCGACGATGCGCTCAACCTGAGCGATGACGACGCCGCCGTTGTTGTGGGCGGCCATCGCTTGCGCCAGAACGTCGAGCG
Organism: Hyphomicrobium sp.; assembly: GCA_031419475.1. Taxonomy (GTDB): domain Bacteria; phylum Pseudomonadota; class Alphaproteobacteria; order Rhizobiales; family Hyphomicrobiaceae; genus Hyphomicrobium_B. The sequence goes on from JANOKW010000137.1 coordinate 2,024, forward strand.
TAAGACATTCCTTTTCCATGCTCAAGTTGCCGGACGGGTCTGCGCTGGTCGCGCGAATGAGTGCCACGTCGATCGGTGTCGCTTTATAGAAAAGCCATTCCTTGCCTTCGACCTCGACCAGCTTAACGATATCGTCTTTCGTGACAGTGTTGACCTTGCCGCCGCCGAGACGGGGATCGACGTAGGTGTGCAAGCCGACTTTGGTGAAGAGGCCAGGAGACCCAGATGCGCACGAGCGGTAGAGTTTTGAAATCACGCCCTGGGGCAGGTTGTAGCCCTGGATTTTGTTCTCTTGGGCCGCCTGCGCGACCTTGGGCATGCGCCCGAAGTTGGCGGCGATGACGCGCGCGAGCAAACCTTCATGATGTAGACGGCCGGTGCCCAGCCCTTTGCTGTCGCCCGCGCCCGCGCACATGATGAGCGTCAAGCCCTTGGGCGATTGGGTTTCCACATAACGCTTCTCGAGCGTCGCGTGCAGTAATTCGGGAATTGCACTCTGGACAAAACCTGTCGTGCAAACCACATCTCCGTCGCTGATGAGCGCAATCGCGTCGACAGCCGAGATGACTTTGTTCTTCATCATTTTGGTGCGTTTCCCTAGCCGATCGCCCGCCCTCGTGGAGCGATTTTTTGTTGTCCGGCTTTGGGAGGAGGTTAGGGACCGCGCGCGCCAATCCGCAAGGGCGTTAATGCGACGCCTATTGCCCTACTCGGGTGGGTAAGATGCGCCTATCCAGGGTGCGGGAAGCGAGCGTTTGTTCGTGCTTTGCACCGCAGCACCGCGTCATCAGAAAAATCAACGCCCGCCGATGCGACGGGCGTTGAGACCACAAGTTGAGAGGATGTGCGCTGTGCTCGTTAAGCGCACGCGGCTTAATTGGCCGCTGCAGCGCTTTTCGGCGTTGGAAGGGCAATCGCAACAAAGATTGTCTTGCCGTCTTTATCAGCCGTGCCGGTCCAACGGCCCTTCTGATCGCGATCCAACGCAGATACGTTGGTGTAGCCCTGGCTTGCAAGGAGATTGCGCGCCTGCGTGGCCGCGTTAGAGTCGGCCAGTTCGGCAGCGTGCGCTGAAACGGCAGCACTGTCATTGGCAGTTGTGGCGGCTGGGGCAGCTGGCTCACCAGCATAAGCAGGCATAGCCAATGCGGCGGCAGCAAGGGCGGCAATTGAGAGTGTGCGGATCATGAAAGTCTCCTGTGTATCGAGATGTTTCGAGTTGTGAGCCGGAACGCTTGGGCGCGGCCCTCGGAAAGTCTGGCGCAACAGCAACCTTGAAGGTTGTGTTCCCATGACACGGAGATGGCGAGGAACCGCGATCACTACCAATCACGTTGGCGTTCGCGCAAGCGAGCAAAACTTGATCGCCCGTGAGATGTGCGAGAGGCAAAAAATGTTTGGGCAATTAACAATGAGTGGGGAGCACGGTGTGCTAGACTGCCGCGTGATCCAGCGTGCACGTGTTAACGAGGGTTTTTGAGGTTTTTGGGCGCTATGAAGATCCTCATTCTCGGCGCGGGCGCGACGGGCGGGTACTACGGCGGCCGGCTTGCGGCGTCGGGTGCTGACGTGACATTTCTAGTTCGCCCTAAACGCGCTGGCCAACTCGCCGCTGACGGACTCGTGATCGAGAGCCCGTATGGCAACCTTAAAACACCGGTCAGGGCAGTGACATCGGGCACGCTCTCAGGCCGTCACGATGTCGTGATCCTGAGTTGCAAGGCGTATGACCTCGACAACTCTATTGAAGCGGTGCGCCCAGCTGTGGGGCCCGCAACTCTTGTCTTGCCGCTTCTCAATGGGCTCCGTCATCTCGACGCGCTCGACGGCGCATTCGGCCTGGAACGGGTGCTAGGCGGCAGCTGTCACTTAAGTGTAGCGCTTGCTGAAAACGGTACGGTTCGGCATCTCAACCAACTGCATTTACTCACCTACGGACCGCGCACCCCATCTCACAAAGCAACCTGCGAAGCGCTTTATCCGATCCTGGCCGCCGCCAATTTCGACGTCAAACTGAGCGCCAACATTGTCCAATCCATGTGGGATAAATGGGTGCTCCTGGCGAGTCTCGCGGCGCTCACCTGCTTATTCAGGGCGAGCATTGGGGAAATATCGTCCGCCATTGGCGGGCGCGATCTGATGCTCAGCGCGATCGATGAATGCCGCAGTGTTGCCAAGGCCGCCGGTTTTGAACCGTCAGAAGAGCATCTCGCCCTCATTCGTTCGCTTCTGACCGATACTGCGTCGCCTGTGGTCGCGTCGATGTTGCGCGATATACAACGTGGCGGCCAAATTGAAGGCGACCATATTGTCGGAGACATGCTTGCGCGGGGAAAATCGGCAGGGCATGAGATGCCCGTGCTCGGCATCGCCTACGCAAATTTGCAGTGTTATCAAAACCGGCTGACTGCCAGCGGTTGATAGCCGGTGATTACGATATCTCCACGTTCGGCGATCCATCTTGTCATGACCCCGTAGACTATGAGAAAATAACTTGAACTTCAGAAATCAGGAGCTGGCCGCAAATGTTCCGCCTTCGCAATTTCGTCTTCGCCTTGTCGCTGATTGTTTTTCCACTGGCCGCGTCGGCGCGCGCACCAAATCACGCTGACCTTTGGAATGGCGCGGAGATCAATTGGCAAGATATTAAGAGCGGTGTCTTTGCAGCCTCCCAGACAGGAAAACCCGTCGTCATGGTTTTTCATGCCACCTGGTGCTCTGCCTGTAAGAAGTATCGCAGCGTCTTCCAAGACAGAGCCATCATCGACGCCTCTAAGGATTTTGTCATGATATTGATCGACGGCGACGCCGAGAAGGAAGTCAACAGCGCCTTCTCGCCAGATGGCACCTATGTTCCGCGCACGATATTCCTCGACGCCGGCGGCAACATACGCCCCGAGTTTAAGGGGCAAGGCGATGCCAAGTATCCCCATTCGATCGACGTTAATGGTCCAGCAGAGTTGCTTGCCCTCATGGAAAAAGCGCGCACCGCGCTGAAGCCCGCGAAAGCAACGCCTCCCGCAGATGACAAAACATGAGGGCCGCGCGGCGACGCCGATTCTTGCAGTTGATCTGGCAGCCGGGGCATGAACTGAAGTATGAATTGGACCGGCCAACTTTTTAACTACTGCGAACGCGGCACCGACCCAAGTTTCTGGGCTGAACCCCTGAATGCCGTTTCGAATGGCGCCTTTCTGGTTGCCGCGCTTCTTGGCGCCAGGCAATTGGCGGCCCAACCCCAACCCGCACGCCAGGGAGGCGCGGCTACTGAGTGGACACTCGTTGTGCTTGCGGGCCTCGTCGGCGTTGGCAGCTTTCTGTTCCATACGTTCGCGACGCGCTGGGCTGTCGTCACCGACGTTGGCGCGATCTTCGTATTTACAGTCTGTTCTCTCGGATACGCTCTGCGCCGCTTCTTCGGTGCGTCCTGGCTTGGTGTGAGCGGAGCTCTCACCGTGTTCGTTGCCGCACTCGCAGCATTTCAAAAGATACCGTGCGATCCTGGATTGTTGCCGATTACAGCCGCTGCCGGGCGGGGCTGCTTCAATGGCACGCTCGGGTATGCACCCGTGCTCATCGCGCTAGCGTTTTATGGATCGCGTCTTGTCCTGAGAGGACACCCGGCCGGCCGATCAATACTCAGCGCCGCAGCCGTATTCGCGATCTCAATGGCGTTCCGCACATTTGATATCGAGATCTGTGCGATGACCCAGTTCTTGGGAAGGGCCCGGGGAACGCATGCACTCTGGCATATGTTTAATGCGGTCACGGTCTATTTCCTGCTCGCTGCGGCGATCCGCTATGGCGCGCGCGACAAAACCAACCGTGCATTGCGCGTTGAAGCATAAGCCGTCATAAGGAGCGCGAACTCAATTTCCGGCAATGCGGACGTGGTGGAACGGTAGACACACAGGACTTAAAATCCTGAGTTCGAAAGAGCGTGAGGGTTCGAGTCCCTCCGTCCGCACCAAATCATACTTGCTGGGCTCCTCATCGACTGTGATGAGCGCCGGGTCGTTCCGACGGCAATGTGAACAAGGGATGCTAAGGACGACTTGAATGTCCTCCTGGATCTCGGTTTTGTTCCGGACTTTCCGTTGAATTCCAGGGCACGCGGCGAAGAGCGAACCACAGCGCAATGGTGGGTACCACGAGCCATTGAAGCGCCGGCGCCAACCCAGTGCCGAGAAACGGAACTGTCGGCATGAGCTCTGAATAGGCCCAGCTACCGCGAATACTGGTGTTTAGCCACTCGCTGTAAAGCGTGTAGATAAATCCAACAAATAACGTCAGAAGCCACACTCGTCGCATTGCCGTGCGCGGCCAATCTGGGCGAGCCATCACAACGAGCGCAACGAGCAAACTGAACCCGGCGATCATGACATCGCCGACAGTGCAATGTACGACGGCAAACGTCTGCTGCTGCCACGATTGGTCCGACCAAATTGTGTAAAATGGCAACTGCACGGCTTCCCAAGCTAAGTGCAGCGCCGCCGACGCCGCGAGATACCGGCGCAGCACGCTCAGCCAACCGAGTTGCTCATCAATCGACCTGTTCATGATGCGCCTCGGTCCAAATCAGCTGCTGCCGTCACCTCGCATGAATTATAATTTCACGCTCCTCAGTCTTAGGGCATTGCCCACAACACTAACAGACGACAGCGCCATGGCTGCCGCAGCAATAATCGGGGACAGCAGAATGCCGAACGCCGGGTAGAGGACGCCAGCAGCTATCGGCACGCCTGCGGCGTTGTAAATAAACGCGAAGATCAGGTTCTGCCGGATGTTGGCCATGGTGGCGCTTGAGAGATGGCGAGCTCTGACAATGCCATTGAGATCGCCTCTGAGAAGAGTGACGCCGGCGCTCTCCATCGCAACGTCGGTTCCCGTGCCCATCGCGATACCCACGTCAGCCGCAGCCAATGCGGGTGCATCGTTGACACCGTCTCCAGCCATGGCGACGACCCGACCCTGGCTTCGCAAGCGCTCAACCACTTTGCTCTTATCTTCTGGCAAGACTTCCGCTTCTATATCGGTGATGCCAAGTTTATTGGCCACAGCACGCGCTGTCGTGGCGTTATCGCCGGTGAGCATAATAACCCGGATGCCGGCAGCTTTCAGGGCAGTGATGGCGTCAGGCGTGGTCGGCTTTATGGGATCAGCGATCGCAACGAGTCCTGCAGGCTTGCCGTCGACTGCAACGTAAATGGCTGTGGCGCCTTCTTGCCGAAGCTCATCAGCAGCGGCATCTAACTGCGATGTGTCGATGCCTGAATCTGCCATAATCCGTTGATTGCCGATCACAATCGACCGGCCATCAACTATACCGCTCGCCCCTTTACCGACAGGAGAGTCAAAGTTCGTCGCTTGCATGAGTGAGATGCCACGATCCTGCGCCGCGCGCACGATAGCATCGGCCAATGGATGTTCACTCGACCGCTCAAGGCTTGCGGTCAACCGCAGGAGTTCCGTCTCATCGATGTTCCCGGAGGTACGAATAGCAACGACACTTGGCTTGCCTTCCGTCAGGGTTCCTGTCTTGTCGACAACAAGTGTATCGACTTTTTCCATACGTTCGAGAGCTTCGGCGTTCTTGATCAGAACTCCGGCTTGGGCGCCGCGCCCAACGCCGACCATGATGGACATGGGTGTTGCCAGACCGAGGGCGCACGGGCAGGCGATAATCAAAACGGATACAGCCGCAATTAAGCCATACGTGAACCTCGGCTCCGGTCCCCAGATAGACCACGCGGCGAAGGCCAACACTGCCATTAGTATCACAGCCGGTACGAACCAGCCTGAGACTTGGTCTGCGAGACGTTGGATCGGTGCGCGGCTGCGCTGCGCCTTCGCCACCATCTGAACGATTTGTGAGAGAAGCGTGTCTTTGCCGACCTTATCGGCACGCATCACAAAGCCGCCCGATTGATTCATCGTGCCGCCAATGACTTTGGCGCCCACGGTCTTTGTCACGGGCATCGACTCTCCCGTTACCAGGGATTCATCGATGGAGCTACGGCCGTCAAGGATTTCACCATCAAGCGGCACCCGCTCACCTGGGCGAACCCGCAGGCGGTCACCGGCCGTTACTTGATCGAGGCTTACATCTTCGTCACTGCCGTCGGCTTTGATCCGCCGTGCCATTTTCGGCGTTAGATCTAGTAACGCTTTAATGGCGCCACTAGTTTGCTCACGCGCCCTGAGTTCGAGCACTTGGCCTAAGAGCACCAGTACGGTGATGACGGCGGCCGCTTCGAAATAGACCGGCACAGAGCCGTCTTGCCCCCGCATTGAAGCCGGAAATAGCCCCGGCCAGAGTGTACCGACGATGCTAAACACCCAGGCAACACCCGTTCCCATCGCAATGAGCGTGAACATATTGAGGTTGCGGCTTTTCAGCGAAGCCCAGCCCCGTTCGAAGAATGGCCACCCGGACCAAAGCACGACAGGCGTGGCGAGTATAAGCTGAACCCAATTCGACGTCGCCTGTCCAAGCCACTGATGCAGACCAGTAAGGTGACCGCCCATCTCAAGAAAGAAAACGGGAATAGTGAGGGCGAGGCCAATCCAAAAGCGACGCGTCATATCGGCAAGTTCTGGATTGGGGCCACTGTCGGCGGACACCGTTTCAGGCTCAAGCGCCATGCCGCAGATCGGGCATGATCCTGGGCCCGGCTGACGAATTTCGGGATGCATAGGGCATGTGTAAATTGTTCCAACCGGCAGGGCAGGAACATCGGCACGCGTGCCGAGATAGTTTTCAGGAGCACCTACGAATTTTGTACGGCAGCCAGCCGAACAGAAATAATACGGATGTCCCTCATGCACGGCAGTGTGCTTTGCGGCATGGGGATCGACATCCATGCCGCAAACGGGGTCTTTGACGAGTGGACCTGCAGAACCGGGTTCATTGTTTTGCCCGTCATGAGCCTGATTGGCGGCATGATTGGCGTGTCTCGTGCCAGTCGGCCGGTGTCGCGCCAAGCCCTGCTGCTCTGTCATTTCTTGCTCACACGTTCGGTCGTTGCATCGGGCTACTTCGTTGCCTGCGAGGAACTCTTTCCGTGCGCTTCATCCGTCGCCTTCTGTGCCGTACCGCAGCAGCATTTTGCGTCGGTTGACTTCTGCAAGGCAGCGGCATGCTCGCCTTTGCTGTGAAGATCGGCTGCGAGCTGGTGAGCATTAGCAGCGGCCTCATGCGTTTCAGCGGCTTTGGTATGGCTGGCGCACGGCATATCGGTCACCTTTCATTATGTAAAAGGACTGACGAGATAGAACAACGCTGATGCGGTCGAGATCGTTCCGTATTAATTTCTGCCCAATATTTTTGCACGGGCTAGAACGAGACAAACCGGCGACGCATCACGTTTCTTGCGCCAATATTCGGCCCGCTGAGGGTCGGAGACCCTCCGTCCGCACAAGAGACAACTCAATCTATCAAAATGTGCCCGTTGCCGGGGAATTCGCGGCGCGCGCGCTCTTCACGGAGGCGTTTCAACGCCTAAGCGCTGCAGCGCCTGGCGCGGTTTGATCTGCATGCCGTTGGCCTTCAGCGACAATGAATAGCTTTCGATCGCCTGCTTGTTATTGCCCCGCGCCTCCGCGATTTCACCTTGAACGAACAGCGCCGAGGAATTCGCCGGGTTGATTTTGAGTGCAGATACCAAACTGGCGTCTGCCTTTTCGCGCTGATTGAGTTTTTCGTAGGCTTTCGCAAGGCCGATATAAGCCTCGGGGTTTTTCTCGTCGAGCTTCACGGCACCTTCATAGGCTGCGGCCGCCTGGTCGAAGGCACCAGCCTTATAGTGACTGATGCCAAGCTGCAGCTGCGCCGCGACGTCGCCGGGCTTCAAGGAAACAATATGTGCCCAATCGTTTGCGGCATTTCCGTGCGAACCGTGCTGGCTCAGGGCTTCGGCACGCCCCGCTAATATGGTTAAGTTATCGGGGTCCGATTTCAGGACTTCTGTGAAATCCTGAATAGCCTCGCCAAAGTCAAAGAGAACGAGCGAGGCGCGGCCGCGAAGCGCGTAAATGTGTACGCGCTTTTTGGCGTCAAGATCTGGTGCCTTAAGTAGCCGCGAACAGGCCAGCAGTGCGACGTAAGCGCGGTCCTGCTGTTCGCAGTCCTGTTGATCGGGCCCCGAGGTTGTTGCGCTGTCGTCAAATTGACCGTAGTTCGCGTCGCCGGCGGAAAGTGGTGAGGGTGCAATGTGCAAGAGCGCGCCAAAAACGGTGATCGCTACAGAGAACTTAGTCACGCGATTCTGTCCCTTAGTGGCCCGTTGACCGGTTTCGCCAAGCATAACGTTATCTTCCTTCGTATTCTAATTCCGAAGCAACTCTATTGGGGGAGTCCGTTGTCATCATTCGCTGCCAAAGGAATGTGAGGCACCGAGTCTATGAAGTGCCTTGTAAGCGTGCCAATACCGGCCGTTATGCTTGATCACGAGCTTGTAGCTTTCTATTGCCAGCGTGCGGTCACCCCAGCGGTCGGCCGCTTCCGCGCGTGCCAGATATGTGGCCCAGGATTTGGAGTCGATACTTATGGCCGTATCAAATTCCTTAATTGCCATGTCTCGCTGATTGAGGTGCGCATAGACGCTGGCCCGGCTGACATAGACGTCTGGGATGTCCGGCTTTAACTCAATCGCTTTATTGAAGTCTTCAAGGGCCTCGTGGGGCCGTCCGGCTGAGAGGTGGCTGGCACCGCGCTGCCGGTAACTTTCGTCTTGCTCAGGATTGATGACGATGACGCGCGCCCAGTCGCTCACTGCGAGATCGTGTTTGCCAAGAACCGTATAAGCGCGTGCGCGGCCTATTAGAGCCGCTAGTTGCAATGGGTTGAGTTCTAAGGCACGCGTGAAGTCGGCGGCGGCGGCGGCCGGTTCTTCCTCACGCAGCCAGGCAACGCCGCGCATGGTGTAAACTCCGGCGCGGCTTTCGGGATCGGCGACATTGGCGAGGGCGGAGCACGCGCGGATAGCCTCGGCCCGCATGTCGCTTTTTTCGCAGTTTAAGGCAGCGCTGGCGGTTTGGGAGTAGGCTGGCGGCATCAGGCAAACGGAGCTAACGACAGCAATGCAAACGACGGGCGTGATGCCGGCCACTCTCATCCACCGTTCTGTTCTTGCCGCTAAGTTCATGGTCTAAAGTCCAATGTGCTGACCGTCTTGAAAACGTCGGCGAGGAACAACGCCGAAGATGGTGCGATAGTCGCTACGGCGGCGTTTGGATCCCTAATCGAACCAGGGCTTTGCGCGCGCTCGCGTAGACACCGTTTATTTTCAGCACCATCGTATAGTCTTTGATGGCGAGGTGTTGTTCGCCCCATCGTTCCGACATCTCTGCACGAGCCCAGAAAAGCGGCAAGTATTGCGGGCTGATGGCGATGGCCTTCTTGAATTCTTTCTCGGCCAGACCACGCTGCTTGAGAGCGTCGAAAACACTTGCGCGGCCGATGTAAGCATCGACAGCGCTCGGACTTAACTCAATTGATTTGTCGAAGTCGGCCAGGGCCTCGTCGTGCTGGCCTGCGGCCAATCGGCCGGACCCGCGAGAGCGATAGTATTGATCGTTGGCTGGCTGGTCCGTGATCAGCCGGGACCAATCCTCGACGGCCTTGGCGTGCTCGCCGAGCATCGTATATGCCAGCGCACGGTCTCTAAGGGCGGTGACGTTGAGCGGATCGATTTCAAGGGCTCTTGTGTAGTCGGCGGCAGCCGCTTCCGGATCGTCCTCCGTCAACCACGCTTTGCCGCGCCAAGTGTAAATTCTTCCCAAGTCTTTAGTGCTGAATTTTGCCGAAGTGATCAAGGCTGTGCAAGCACGGATGGCAAACGAAGCAACGTCGTCTTGCGCGCAGGCTTGCGTCTCCGGCTCGACCTCGGGCTCTGCGCTTAAGGCTGGAACGGCCGCGAGCAGCAAAGCGCCCGCAAGTATGCGGGCAACTCCACAGAATATCCTGTCAGCGGAGCCACGGTTTGCTGCGCGTCTCATAATGGAGTTCTCAACCTGCGGGTGGCGATGCTTTGGCCTTGCGGTCATCACGGCGGGGTAGAGACCCCAAGTCTTTGCAGCCGGCGCCGGGCGTCTTCGTATACGCCGTTGATTCTTAAGACTGTGACATAGCTTTCAATCGCAAGTTTCTCTTCGCCCCAGGCTTCCGCAAATTCGGCACGAGCCCAATGCAGGGGCAGATAATTCGCGTTCACCTCGATGCCCTTCTTGAACTCCTTGTCGGCCAGATTGCGATCCTTGAGCGCGTGGTAGACATGGGCGCGGCCGATATAGGCATCGATCTCTTTGGGGTTGATCTCAAGCGATTTGTCGAAGTCCGTGAGTGCTTCCTGGTGCTGCCCGGCGGCCAAGCGTTCGTTTCCGCGAAGGCGATAATATTTGTCGTTGCGAGGTTGGAGACCGATTAGCTCAGACCAGTCGCCGGCCGCATACTTGTGTTCGCCGAGTTTGGTGCGCACTTTAGCGCGACCCTCTAGCGCGGCAACGTTCGATCCCTCGATTTCGAGCGCGGCAGTGAAATCTTCTGCAGCGGCCTGGAACTCCTCTTCCTTGCTCCAGCCAACACCGCGCAAGATCAAGATGCGCATGCGCTCAGCGGGCTCAAGCTTCTGCCCGTTTAGAATGAGGGCACATGCGCGAACCACGAGCGGCGCGGAGTCCGTTTGCTCGCAATCGGCAAGTGTGGCCGATGGATCGACCTCGGTTTCAGCAGCGGCTAATCCGCCGCACAGCGCGATGGCCGCTGCGGCCGTTAGAGACCGCAGCACAGCCCCTAGTTTAGTTGACAGGATTTCAACGTTTCGCATGTGGTGTGGCTCGCCGTTTTGCCGATAGAAGTTCTAATTTGCTGGGCTTTCGGCCGAGCACTCCGGCCGCAAGTTACATCAATTAATCTGCCAGACCAAACACCAATACAGCGTCGCCCGTGCGGAATCCCCAGATCGAACTCCCGCCTGCTGCAACCGCAATATATTGTTTGCCGTCAATGGCATAGCTGATTGGTGGTGCGTTCACACCAGAGCCGCAATTGAACTTCCAGAGCCGTGAGCCGGTTGCAGCATCAAAGGCGGAAAAGTCGCCATTGCCTTCTCCCATGAAAACCAACCCGCCTTTGGTGGCGAGCACACCGCCGACTAGGATCTCGTCAGTCTTCTGTTGCCACAAGATCTTGCCTTGGTTCTTCAAGTCAATGGCTGACAGAAGCCCGTACTGAGCTTCCTTGGCGGGCTCGAACGCGCTGTAGGTTACTTCCGGATTGTTGCCCGAAGCAGGCGTCGTCTCGATGCGGTAGGTGAAGGGCATATGCATGGCGGCGACGTACACAACGCCCTTGCTGGCGTCATAGGACGTTGGCGACCAATTGCTGCCGCCGCCCGCGCCGGGTGTGACGCGCACCCCGCCTTTAGCCGGTGCCGCAAACATGTTCTCCTGCGGTACGAAGGCTTCGGACTTGAATAGCAGCTTGCCGTTGGTACGGTCATTGACGAAATACCAGCCGACCTTGCTGGCTTGGCCAACGGCTGGAATTGTCTTCCCCTCGATCGTCACATCGAACAACGTCGGTGGGCTCGCGACGTCGTATCCCCACATGTCATGCGGCACCTGCTGGAAATGCCAAACGAGTTTGCCGGTTGCGGCTTCGAGCGCGACAAGGGAAACGGTATAGTGATTGTCGCCGGGGCGGCCCACGCCCATCGATTGGGGCGAAGGATTGCCGGTTCCGAAGTAGATGAGACCGCGCTCGGTATCGACGGCGGGCGAATGCCAGATCGAGCCGCCGCCGAAGCGCCATGCGTCGGCATACTGGGGCGCATCAGCCTTTTCTTTGGCAACGTCGCGCCGTAGAGGCACGCCATACGCGGTCTTCTCGACGAAATCGCCTTCCCAGCCTTTTTTAGTGGTTTCGAAGCGCCACTTTTCTGCACCATTCGACGCGTCGAACGCTGCCATGAAGCCGGGTTGTCCGTATTTTCCAGCAAAGCCAATGACGGCAGACAGCTGCCCATTCTTTTTCACCGCATCTTCGAGATGCAGGCCAAAGCCGACGCCGGTGATGCCGACGATGACCATGCCATTATAAACCAGGGGAGCTGCGACGCTGCCGACTCCCGTTGAGCCCGTCACCGCGTCCTTCAGGAGCGGATCGGCGGCATTCATCGCGTTCTTGTCTTCGGTGGCCGTGACTGGTTCCACGAGCGTGATGTCCCAGACTTTCTTGCCTGTGTCCTGCTCAAGGGCGATTAAGTGAGCGTCAACAGTCGAGACAAAAACTTTTCCGTAGCCGAGCGACACGCCGCGGTTCGCCGGCCCGCAGCATAATTTATCGGACTTACGCTTGTGCTCGTAGCGCCACTTTTCCCGCCCTGTCGCAACGTCGAGGGCGACGACATGCGAGAACGGTGTCGATAGATACATGACACCGTCAACGACGAGCGGCGTCGTTTGAAATGTTCCAGCTATCCCAGTCTGGTAAATCCACTTCGGCACCAGCTTCTTGACGTTGCCTGTGTTCACGCCGTCGAGCGGAGAGAAACGCTGGTTGGAATAGTCGCGCCCGTGCAGGAGCCAGTTGGCGGTGTCGGAAGCGGCAGCGTTCATGCGCGCGTCAGTAACCGGTTCCGCATTGGCCGTGCCGCAGAGGACCAGCGAGGCGGCAAAAATAACGCCCGCGCGGCGGACGGCCAGGCGGCGCCCGTGCGCGCGAGACGAAATTGAAATTGCTGGCATGGGTCGATATCCTCTGGGTGCCGAGTTGTTAGGCGCGATTACGCCGACGCGCTTTCTGCAAGTATTTCAGCGCCTGACAGTGCGGCAGCCTCAGTCATTTGAGCTGCCGGTCAAATGTCTCTTATTGGCTCGCGATACGCCCCTTGCAGGCGATCATTTCTTATGAAGCGCCTTGACGTAGACAATGATCGCCTTCATCTCCGTTTCATTTAGATAATCGTTCCAGGCCGGCATGCCGCGTTCGAGGCGGCCGGCTTGAATGACGCCGAACATTTCGTAGTGATCGGCTTTGGCAGCATAAATTCGCAAGTCGGGGATTGTACCGCCCGACACACCATTGGGGCCGTGGCATTTGTAGCACGCCTGTTTGTACATCTTGCGGCCATCATCAATTGATTTTTCGTCATTGGGGAAATCTTCGGCCTGCCGGGTATCGACCCTGTACTCCGGCGACAAAGCAAGACCATGGTCGTCAGCGCCGGGGTCTGCACTGGGAGCCGCTGCGGAGGCTGCTTCCTTTGCAGCGCCAGGCGCAGCATCCGCCTTCTTATCGGCCGGGGCCTCGGTCTTTTTGTCATCTGGCTTCTTCTCATCCGGCTTCTTCTCGTCTGACTTTGGTGCGTCAGGTACTTTAGAGGGCTCAGCGTCTTTTTTCGCCTCTTCGCTTTTTGGAGCTTCCGCGCCCTCGGCAACCAGCCGAACCATACCGTACTTCTTGAAAATGGCGGCGCCACGCCCGTCGCTGGCGATCTTGTCAAGGGCGGCGTCCATGGCAGCCTTCAAGTCCTTGTCGGGCTTGCGCACGGCAATCGACATCGGAAACAGGAATTCTTTTTCCGTTTTGGCCAGCACTTTAAGTTTCATCTCGGGCTTAGAGATTGCGAACCAGGCGCCCTCGGGTGCCGGCGTCACGCCGACTCCAATTTCTTTGTGGGCGAGCGCTTCGCCAATCTCTTCGGTCGATTTGTACAGTTTGCGTTCGAAGCCTTTGTCGAACAGCTTGAAATCCGCCAGCGTGCCGAGTTGAACGCCGACACCTTTGGTTTTGTTGTCGGCAAGTGCCGACTCGGGTGCGTCCACGGGTACCATCGTGGCAAAGCCACCATTGTAATAGGGCTTTGTCAGAAGCAGCTTGAAATTGCTTTCTTCGAAATTTTCTTCATGCGGCACTCCGGGGAAGAAATCGCAATTGTTCTCGCCATGAAGCTGGCGCAGCGCGCGCTTGCCGACATTGGTCGCATACCAATGGTAGCCAAGATTGAGACCGAGTTCCTTGGCGATCTCGCGCGCGATTTCAACATCGAAACCGGGCGTCTCAGGCTTATCGCTGGAATAGGGCAGATTATCCTGATCGACGCAGACTTTGATCGTGCCAATTCTTTTGACACGTTCCAGTGTGGCTTGCTGAGCGAGTGCGCCGCCGCTGGCGGAGAACGCGGCCAAAACGGTGACGATACCAATCGTGGATTTGAGGCACAGGCGCAGCATCATTTTCTCCATTCTCGATATATAGAAACCGGAAGGAAGCAGTCGCCCCCTTCCGGCTGATCGTAGACCTAGCTGTGCTTACGAACCAAGCTCGTAAACGCTGAGCGTGGCGCCTTTGTTCACATTGTTCTTGATGTGATCAGGGACGCCCTTGCCGGCCCACAGCGGGAATGCGCCGCCGTAGCCCGAGACGACGGCGATATACTGCTTGCCGTCGGCGCCGAAGGAGATAACGCCGCCAATAATACCCGAAGGCGTCTTGTGCTTCCAGAGTTCCTTGCCGGATTTCTGGTCGATAGCAACGAGATTGCCTTCAAGCGTACCGACGAACACAACGCCGCCTGCCGTTGCAAGCGCGCTGCCTGCCTGCAGCGGCGAGGGGTTC
>JANOKW010000138.1:0-3187 GCA_031419475.1 Hyphomicrobium sp.
CAAAGCCGTGCGCGAAACGCAGCGCGAGGCGCTCGTCGATTGCGAACATTTCTTCGACGGCTATAAGGGCAACCGCGACTACGCGCTGAGCGTTGCAAAGTCGGCATACGACAGCGGCGCGCGCTGGGTCGTGCTGTGCGACACCAATGGCGGCACGCTGCCGCACGAAATCGCTTCGATCGTCGCGGATGTTGCGAAACACGTGCCGGGCGCAAATCTTGGCATTCACACGCACAACGATACGGAAAACGCAGTTGCCAATACGCTGATGGCCGTGCGCGCGGGCTGCCGCCAGATCCAGGGGACTTTAAACGGCCTCGGCGAACGCTGCGGTAACGCCAACATGACGTCGATCATTCCGACGCTGCTGTTGAAGAGCGAATTCGGCAACGCGTTTGAAACGGGGGTCACGCCGGACCGGTTGCGCAACTTGACCCACGCCAGCCGCGTGCTGGACGAAATTTTGAATGAAGCCCCGGATCGCCACGCACCCTATGTGGGTGAAAGCGCGTTTGCGACCAAGGCCGGAATTCATGCGTCTGCACTTTTGAAAGAACCGCAAACCTATGAGCATGTGCCGCCCGAAAGCGTCGGCAATGAGCGGCGCATTATGGTCTCGAAGCAGGGCGGACGCTCGTCGATCTTGGCGGCTTTGGATCGGCTGGGTCTCGGACTCGATAAGGATGATAGCCGCGTCGGCGCGCTGCTTGACGAAGTGCGGGGCCGCGAGGACGCTGGCTACTCGTATGAATCCGCCGACGCATCGTTCGAACTCCTGGCGCGGCGCACGCTTGGTACCGTACCGCGCTATTTCTCGGTCGATAGCTTCCGCGTGACGGTCGAGCGCCAGCCGGGCGCAGGCAGTGGCGCGGTTGCCGCGTCTCAAGCCATCGTATCGGTTTCAATCGCGGGCGAAGCCCAGCCGCTCGTTTCCGTTGGCGAAGGCAATGGCCCCGTCAACGCGCTCGATACCGCGTTGCGCCGCGATCTCGGCCGTTATCAAAAACACATCGAGAACGTTGAGCTCGTCGACTATAAGGTGCGGATACTGACGCAGATAGGTGCACACGGGACAGAAGCCGTGACGCGCGTGCTTGTTGAAAGCCATGACACCGTAACCGGCGAACGCTGGACCACGGTCGGCGTCTCGCCCAACATCATTGATGCGAGTTTTGAGGCGCTGCTGGACGCGATCAACTACAAACTTTTGAAGGATGGCGCGAAGGTGGGGTGAGGCTCTCGCTCGCACTCGGGGCTTTCTCACACCACATTGAGCGGCAGCGTTTCAATCACTGATGCGCCGCTGTCATCGGTCCAGGCGAACTCAAATGTGCCGGGGCCGGGCACCTTCAATGAAAACGCTATAAAGGGATTGGCGGAAATGCCGGGGCCGAGTTCCGCCCGGAAAATTTGCTGGTCCGCATACTTGGCGACGAAGGTGTGCACGATATCGCGCGGGATGACTTTGCCGTCCCGGTCCTTGCGATTGCCCGTCTCCATCACGTGCGTAATGAGCGTGCGCACCTCGATGATCTCGCCGGCCTTGGCGCTTTCCGGAATCTTGATACGCGGTTTCGTGGCGGTCATGATGCCGTCTCCCTAGCTTGAACAGCCGCCGATGGTGACTTTAACCGTCGCTGTGCCGATGGCGAGCGAGCCGTCGGAGAGTTCAGCGATGGCAAACACGTCCTGCGTCTTGGCAAGGCGCATGCGGCTTTGGACGCGGGCGATGCTATTGACCGGCGACAGGTGGAAGGTGGCGACGCGGGCAACCGGGTTGGCGGACGACAGGATGTGGATGGTCTTGACGTAATTGTCGTCCGTCATCAGGCTATCGACCGACACGGTGAGGGGCACGAAATTACCGTTCTCGGCAATCTCCGGCAGCTCCAAAGTTATCTTGCCTTCGACGGGCGTCGCGCCTTTGAGCAGGACCGACATCGCCTCCTCGAACAGCTTCGAGCGCTCGACGACGGTCTGAGCTGTCTCTTGCGCAATGGCCCACCAGGCAGGGTATGCCAAAGCCGTCCCTGCCGCAGATAGCAGCAGCGATCGGCGGTTCAGGACCGAAATGCCGGTTGCTTTGTTCATCGTTGCCCAATGCAAGGCCGAGGATTGTAGTCTTTTATACGATAAGTATTTGCCCTGTGGCTAGTTACAAAGGATTTATTTCCTGACAGAATGTCGAGGTGCGTGGCTTCCATACCTCATGACTGGCTGCGCACAAAAATTTCAGTACTCAAAAAACGGTTGGGCAGGATGCGCATCACACGCCGGGAATTTTCGGTCGCAGCTGCCGGGCTGCTGGCCGGGGCAACGTCGCTCGGGCGCCCCTCATGGGCTCAACGTACTGCGGCTCAAGGGGCCGCCAAAGTTGTCATCATAGGCGGGGGCCCAGGTGGCGCTACTGCCGCGAACCGGCTGAGAGCCGCAGACCCCGCGCTCGACATTACGTTAATTGAGCCCAAAGAGGCCTACACGACCTGCTTCTATTCCAACCTCTACATCGGCGGGTTCCGCTCGTTTGCGTCCATCACGCACAGTTACGAAGGATTGAAAAAGAACGGCATCAAAATCGTCAGCGACATCGCGACCGGGGTTGATACGGCGGCCAAGACCGTGACGCTCGCAAAGGGAGGCGCGGCTCTCCTCTATGACCGGCTGGTGATTGCGCCCGGCATCGACGTCAAGTTCGATACAATCGAAGGGTATTCTCAAGCAGCGTCTGAAGCCATGCCGCACGCTTGGCAAGGCGGACAGCAGACGTTTCTTTTGAAAGAGAAATTGCTGGCCATGAGCGACGGCGGAGTTGTGGTGATGGCGGTTCCTCCAAATCCCTATCGTTGCCCGCCCGGCCCCTACGAGCGCGCCTGCATGATTGCGCATTTCCTCAAGACGCGAAAGCCTAAGTCGAAGCTCATTATTTTCGATGCCAAGACGACGATCTCGAAGCAGGCCGTGTTCGAGGAAGCTTTTGCCGAGTATTACAAGGACATCGTTGAACTCAATCTGACCAACGAAATCGACGATTACGCAGTTGTGCGCGTCGATGCGGCGACGGGCGATGTTTTCACCAAAAGCGGCCGCAAGGAACGCGCGGCAGTCGCCAATATCATTCCCGCACAGAAGGCCGGCATGATTGCCGCGACAGCCGGTTGCACGGATGGCGACTGGTGCCCGGTCAATC
>JANOKW010000139.1:0-9360 GCA_031419475.1 Hyphomicrobium sp.
TGCGTTCTCGGCATCATGAGTTTCATGAGACTGCCGGTCACGAAGTTTCCCAACATCGACGTGCCGGTTATCTCGGTGATGATCACGCAAAGCGGCGCCGCACCGGCCGAACTCGAGAGCCAGATCACGAAGGAAGTTGAAGACGCGGTCGCCAACATCACAGGCGTCAAACACGTCGTCTCTACGCTGACCGATGGCCGCTCGACAACGGCCATTGAATTCCGGCTTGAGATCGATACCGATCGCGCCCTCAACGACGTTAAAGACGCCATTGAAAAAATCCGCGCCGACCTGCCGCGCAACATCGACGAACCCATCATTCAGCGCATCGACGTCGAGGGCCAGTCGATTCTTTCTTACGCAGCGTCCAGCCCGGGCATGACGCTGGAACAGCTGTCGTGGCATGTTGACGACGTCATCAAACGCCGGCTGCAGGCGTTGAAGGGCGTTGGCCGTGTCGAACGCTACGGCGGCGTCGAACGCGAAATCCGCATTCTCTTGGACCCGGACCGGCTGCTTGCATTCGGCATTACGGCTGCCGAAGTCAATCGCCAGGTGCGCGCAACCAACGTCGATCTCGGCTCTGGTCGCGGCGAAGTTGGCGGGCAAGAGCAGGCCATCCGCATGTTAGCTGGCGCACGCAAGGTCGAAACTCTGGCCCAAACCAAAATTGTGCTGTCTGGCGGACGCGAAGTACGTCTCAGCGATCTGGGGCGCGTTATCGATGATGCCAGCGAGCAGCGCTTTTTCTCGACCGTCAATGGCCAGCCGGTTGTTTCGTTTGGTGTATTCCGCTCGAAAGGCGCTAGCGAAATCTCGGTATTCAACGTCGTCGATAAGAAACTTAAGGAGCTCGAACAAGCGTTTCCGGACGTCGAACTGACGAAGATCGATGACGCCGTTGCCTACACCGCCGGCAACTACGAATCGGCCATGATTTCGCTCATCGAAGGCGCAGCACTCGCCGTGCTCGTCGTGTTCATTTTCCTTGGCAACCTGCGCGCCACAATCATATCAGCGATTGCCTTGCCGCTCGCCGTCATCCCTACGTTCTGGGCAATCTCGATGATGGGCTTTTCTCTCAATCTCGTGAGCCTGCTCGCGATTACGCTGGTCACCGGCATTCTGGTCGATGACGCGATCGTCGAGATCGAAAACATCGTGCGCCATATGAACATGGGCAAAACGCCCTACCGCGCTTCGCTCGAAGCTGCCGACGAGATCGGTCTTGCCGTTATCGCCATCTCGATGACCATCGTCGCAATCTTCGTCCCCGTCTCGTTTATGGGAGGAATCGCCGGACAGTACTTCAAACAATTTGGTCTGACCGTCGCTGTCGCGGTACTCTTTTCGTTGCTGTGCGCGCGGCTCATAACGCCCATGATGGCCGCCTATTTGATGCGGCCCATGAAAGAGCATGTGCCAGGCGACGGCCTGATGATGCGCGGGTATACCGCGTTGCTCCGTGCCACTCTCAGAGTGCGATACTTCACATTGGTGGCAGGCGTCGGTTTGTTCGTTGGATCGATCTATGCGACGGCACTTCTGCCGACGGGGTTCCTTCCCAACGAAGATAATTCGCGCTTGGTTATTTCGGCTGAGCTGCCGCCCGGAACGCGCCTCGAAGACACGCGCAAGACGACCTCGCGCATGGTTGAAATTTTGAAGTCGATTCCCGAAGTCAAGAGCGTCGCCGTTCTCGGCGGGACTAGTCCGACGGGACAAACGGAACTGCGCCGGGCCGCAATCACAATAACGCTGGTGCCTAAGTCAGAACGCAAAGTCACACAGAAAACTCTCTCCAGCATCATCTCCGCGAAGCTCGCGGAAGTGCCGGATGCGCGCGCCTGGTTCGTTAATGACCGCGGCGAACGCGAGCTGTCGTTCACGATGCTCGCCGCAGATGGCGACAAGCTCGACGAGTCCGTCAGCCGGCTTGAAGGAGCATTGCGGCGCGTTCCGGAGTTCCGCAACGTCGCTTCGAACGCAGCGCTGCAGAGGCCCGAAATTCGCGTCAAACCGAAATTTGAAGAAGCGGCCCGGCTTGGCGTTACGCCCGACCAGATCGGTGAAACCGTTCGCGTCGCAACTATTGGCGATGCCGACTTCAATCTCGCGAAATTTAACGCTGGCGACCGGCTTATCCCCATCCGGGTGCAGATTGAAGAATCGGCACGCGCAGATCTGCAGCGTATCCGTCAGCTTCGCGTTACCAGCACCTCGGGCAAGTCTGTGCCACTGACCGCTGTTGCCAGCGTCGACTTTGGCGAGGGCCCAAGTACGCTCACGCGCTATGACCGCGACCGCAGCGCGACGATTGGCGTCGATCTTCAGCAGGGCTTGGCGCTTTCGACCGCGCGCGACAAATTTCTTGCAGCGGTCGACGAACTAAACCTGCCAAAGGAGGTGCGCTTGCAGCCAGGCGGCGACGCTGAAATCCAGGACGAAGTTGCCAACGGCTTCATCACCGCCATGGGAACGGGCCTCATGATTGTACTTGGCGTGCTGATCCTGCTGTTTAATAGCGTCACACAACCGATTACTATTCTACTGTCGCTTCCGCTTTCATTCGGCGGCGTCGTGCTTGCGCTGCTTGCAACCAATAACCCTGTCAGCATGCCGGTCTACATTGGCTTGCTGATGCTCATGGGCATCGTGACCAAGAACGCAATCATGCTTGTAGATTTCGCGGTTGAAAAAATGAAAGAAGGCATGGAGCGCGACGAAGCCATTATCGATGCCGGCCGCAAGCGTGCCCGCCCCATCATCATGACGACACTTGCCATGGTCGCTGGCATGATCCCTAGTGCCTATGCTCTCGGCGACGGCGGCGAGTTTCGCGCGCCCATGGCCATCGCGGTAATCGGCGGGCTGCTGGTATCGACCGTTCTATCGCTCGTCTTCGTGCCATCGTTCTTCACGGTCATGGACGACGTGGGCCTGCTGCTGACTTGGATGTTCGGCCGCTTTATTGGGGCAACCGATGAGCCGGACCAGGACGCGAAGGAAGGTACATACAAAGCCGAGGCTATAAAAGCCGATATCGCGACTTCGGCATCAAGCAAGAAGAGCGACATCCCCATTGCTGCCGAATAACAAAATTTTCGTGACGTTGATTGAGATTTGGCCGCAGCGCCCCTACGTTACGGGCGCACGTTAGATCGACGTGCCTTGTCCCCACCTGGAGGTTATGCCCGTGTTCGACGCTAAATCCATTCTCGAATCACTCGTCCGCGGCGCCGCCCAACCCGCGCCTTCGCACGGCCAAGGCGGAGGTGGCCAAGGCGGAGGTGGCATTGCCGACATCTTGGGCCAAATTCTCGGCGGCGGACAGGACCAGGGCGCTTCGCGCGGTCAATCTCAAGGCGGCGGAGGCGGTGGGCTGGGTGATTTGCTCGGCGAACTTGAACGCAGCATGCAAAAAAAGGGCGGCGCGCGCAATTCTGTCGAAGCGCCAATTGCGCCGTCAGGCGGCGGTCTTGAAGATTTTCTTGGTCAGTTGAAGAATCAGCTTGGGAAAGCTGGCGGCCCCATTCAAGGTGGAGCGGGTGGCCAAGGCGGCGATCTCATGGATGTGTTGGGCCAGGTTCTGGCCCAAGCGACGCAGGGCGTGAAGGAGGGCGCGGGCAAGATTGACAGCGCGACCGGCGCCAGCGATGTACTCGGCAAAACAACCGGCCAAAACCCAGCTGATCTACTCAAGCAGTTGCAAGATTTGGTGCGTGACAATCAACTCGCGGCCGGAGGAACAATGGGCGGGCTCGGCGGATTGGTGCTCGGAACCAAGACGGGTCGATCAATTGCCGGCAGCGCTGCCAGGATCGGTGCTTTGGCTCTCATTGGCGGCCTCGCCTACAAGGCATTCCAGAATTATCAGACTGGCAAACCTTTGATCACGGGCGCCGTGCCCGCGCAAAGCGCGCCGCAGGGATCAGGTTTTGAGCCCGCTGCGGTGACCAACAACGCGGCACAGCTCTACATTCAAGCCATGATTGCAGCAGCCGCAGCGGATGGCCGGATGGACGACGCAGAACAAGCCAAAATCATCGGTGGCCTGAAACAAGCCGGGCTTGACGCAGAAGCGGAAGAATTTCTAGCAAATGCTTTGAACAATCCTGTGTCGCCGGGCGACCTGGCCAATGCCGTGTCGTCTCCTGAAGAAGCCATTCAAATCTACACCGCCGCACGCTTAGCTATTGAGCCCGATACACGCGGCGAGCAACAATTCCTAGCGTCTCTCGCCGCAGCGCTTGGCGTCGATAACAAACTGGCTGCCCACATCGATGCTGCGACACGCAGCGCCGCAGCCTAATTGCGCTCGCCTAATACCCAAAAAATAAGGACGCTGGCCGCAGTAGCCAGCGCCCTTTTTTTTGTCGAAAACGCGCGAGGAGCGTTAATTCGTTTTTGCAGCAGGTGCGGCGGTTGCAGACGTCTCTGGCTTAAAGAAAGCGTCAACACGCATGCCGGTGAAAAGCGGCGGGTTGCCATCAATCGACACCATGACTTCGACAACTTCGACGTCATTGGGCCGGCGCGGCCCGCGCGTTGCAATACGCGGTGTGCCGAGAGATTGCGAAATCGACGTTACAACGCCCGCGAATTCGCGATCCGGGAAGGCGTCGGCGCGGATGACTACTTTTTGACCAACGCGCACTTTGGCGGCGTCGCGCTCTTCCACTTCAGCGCGCAAACGCAACGAACTCAAATCGCCGAAAATGAGCAGCGCGCTTTCGGGAGAAGGCACAGCCGTTTCGCCTTCCTTACCGATCATATTCAGAATAGTGCCGCTGGCAGGAGCGCGTATCCGCGTGCGTTCCAATGCGATCTCGGCGGCCGAAAGCTCGGCGCGCGCCATGGCGAGCGAGGACTCTAATCTGGTTTCAAGCGGCATTTCGGGCTTGGCTCTGACGGCGGCAAGCGCAACGCGTGCTGCTTCCAGTTCCGCCTTCGCGGTCTGCACCGACTTGCGGCCATCTGCAAATTTTTCAGGTGATCCGGCACTTGCATGCACGGCACGCAGCGCTGCATCGAACATCTCGCGCGCCGACGAGAGTCTACGTTCCGCATTCGCCACTGCATCTTCGGCGTCTTGCCGTTCTTTTGCGAGCCCTGTTGGAGGTTCGTCTTGCCGCTCACGCTCGCGCACACCCGTCTCAGCCGATGCCGCAGCGATCTTGGCGTAGATTTCCTGATCATCGAGGCGGGCCAGCAAATCGCCCGCTTCGACTTTGTCATTCGTCTTGGCGAGCACTTCAACGATCTTGCCCGGCACTTGGCCCGCTATGCGAATTTCGCCGTTCACGGGTTCGACACGCCCCGTTGCGGACGCGGCCCACTGAGGTGCTGCAGATGTGTCGGCAAAAGCGGGACTCGCAATTTGTTCAGGCCTAACACCCGATTGTGCGGCGAAATTACCAGCGCCAATGCCAATGGCAACCGCGAGCAATCCGGCCATACCAATGGGCGTAACCGCAGGATCTAATTTAAGCATGGAGTTTACGCCTCTTCGTCAAATCGGTGATTTCCGGAGCATTGAGCCCCTCCGGCCGGCGCTCTTCGCCGACGATTTTTCCGTCTTCAATGCGCACTACACGATCCGCGTACCCGAGCGTGCGCGGGTCGTGCGTGACCGCCAGCACACTGCGTTTCTGTTCCTTGGCGATCCGTGAGAGCAGCGCCATAACGGCGTGCCCGTTCTCACTGTCGAGAGCCGCGGTCGGTTCGTCGGCAAGTACGATCGAGGGCGAACTCGCAATGGCACGCGCAACTGCCACGCGCTGCTGCTCTCCACCGGACAAGTTACCCGGATAGTTCGTCAAACGATGTCCGAGACCCACGTCACGAAGTACGTCTTCGGCCCGGCTGGTCGCCGTAAAACCTGTAATGCCGCGCACATCGAGTGCGATGCGCACGTTCTCGATGGCGTTCAGCGTTGGAAACAAATTGTAGGACTGGAAAATAAAGCCAATGTGATCGCGCCGGATCTTGGCAAGCTCTTCCGCCGAAAGCCCGGCAACCGTTTGACCCGCGATCTTAAGCGTTCCTGAGGTTGGTTGCATGATGCAGCCAAGGATCGACAACAGCGTGGTCTTGCCTGAGCCGGAGGGCCCCATCAGCAGTGTCAATTCTCCCGGCACGAGCTTGATACTCACGCCGTTGAGCGCAACCACCAGCCCAGCGCCTTGTCCGAGCTCCTTGACGGCATTTTCGCACTCAAGAACCGGTGTGGCGTCCGGTGCGGTTACGAGAGTTTTTGTCATCGGCTGAACACCGTTGCGGGATCGATCTTCGTGACTTTGAATATGGCCGAAAGTGCCGAGATTGCGCACATTGCTACAGTGAGTGCGAATAGCCAGAACGCAAGGTTCGGCGTCATAACCAAAGGCAGTGCCGATCCCTGGCTGACGTAGACTATGATTAGCGCAATGCTCATGCCTAACAAATAACCACACACGGCGCTGACACCGGCTTGCGCCAGGATCACCTTGTGAATGTAGCTGGCCGACGAACCCAGCGCGCGCAGCGTCGCAAACTCGTGGATATGATCCTTGGTGCTCGAATACAAAGTTTGTGCGACGATGACCGTGCCGACGAGACTGCCGAGAAGCGCGCCGCCAATGAGTGCAATGCCAGCACCGGTGCGGAACAACCATTGCACCAGACTGCGGTCGCGAAACTCTTCCTTGGTCAAGGCTTCCGCCGACTCGAGCCGGCTCGACAAATCAGCCTTTACAGTCTTGAGATCAGCGCCCGGCACCAGCTTAATCAGGAAGAAAGTAGATCGGTCTGCTTCGGCACCGAAGAGTTGGCGCGCGCGGTTCAGCGTTGTGTAGGCGTACGGCGATTGCGTGAACGAGCGCACACCCTGCGTGAGGGCCCTGACCTTGACGCGCCCCATGGCCGCCTGGGCGCTATCGCCAATACCGCTGATGCCGAGCTCCTCGAGATAACTCTTATCGACAGCCACAGCATCGGGCGACTTAATGTCTTCAAGCGTGCCTTGTTCGAGCGCCCATGGCACGAGACCCTTGTCTTCAAAGTCGCTGCCGATGACGACGACGCGGGTCGAACCGCCGGCGGGTTTGCGCCATTCGGCAAACATAACCAGGATCGGAACAACCGACTGCACGCCGGGCGTTGCCAGCGCTTGATGACGTTCGCGGTCCGTCAGAAGCAAGCCGCCGTCTTCAAAACTCTTAGCCCCAAATGTCGTGAGGAAGAGATCGGCGTCTGCGTGATCGATGTTCGACGTAATCATGCGGCTGGCGCCGAGATACAACCCGAGCTGAACAGCGACGAGCACAATAGAAAACAAAATGCCGATCAGCGTCACCGCGAGGCGCACGCGATCATGGAGCAGATTTCGAATTGCAAGCGTCAGGATCATCTGGACTGTTTGACCAATCGAAGGGTTCGCTTTACGGCAAGAAACATCGGCGCCCTGTGCTTGACAGCATATCCGGCGCGACAACGAAATGCAGTCAATACTAGCTACCCATAGCGCAAAACACCCGCATCTGGGGACGTGAACGTCACTAACCTCTAAATCGTCAATCCTAGATCTAGTGATTTGCCTCGATTATTGTATCTTGTCTTATCGCCGCACGACGCCTGTGTCGTCCGGCTATGATAATGAAACACCAATGTTTTGCCGTTTTCGAGGCATAAGTAGCGACAAGTTGATACGCCTCCGTAACAGCTGGCTCTACGAAACTGACGGCAGAAAACGTGACAACAGCAGAACCGTGAAAAAGGACTTCCCATGAAAAGATGCGTTCGCGCTCAACAGGCTGTTCTGGTTCTGATCTCAGCGTTCGGATTTGCTGGATCCGTAACAGCTGGCGGCGGTGCGCCGAAGGAAGCCGGTATTTGGTATGACGACACCGGCAAAGGCGCGGTGCGCATCGAACAATGCGAAAACAAGCTTTGCGGTAAAATTTACTGGTTGAAGGAGACTGTCAACGCCGAGGGCAAGCCTCTCATCGACCGGCACAATCCGAACGAAAGTCAGCGTACGAGACCGATTTGTGGCCTGCAAGTGCTCGGCGGCCTCGCCAATATGGCGGACGGCGAGTGGGATACTGGCTGGATCTATGATCCCAAGGAAGGCAAGTCCTACAGCGTCGCCATGAAGCTCGATGGTCCCGACACACTAAAAGTCACCGGCTATCTCGTCATGAAGCTGATGGGCCGGACTTTAACCTGGAAGCGCGCGCCAGCCAGTCTTCCATCGTGCGCGGCGAACGCCGCACAGGCGCCAAGCAACGCTGCCAAAACCGGCGCCGCCGCTGCAGCAGCACCTGCTGCAAAGGCCGCCGTAAAACCCGTTGCAGGTGGCGAAGAACTGCCCTGGGCGGACGCCAAGGAAGCGAAGAAGTCGGCGGCTGGCGCCGCTAACGTTGGCGTACCCAGGCCTGCGCAAGTTGCGCCGCAAGCTAAAGACGTAGCAAAAACAAAGGCTACCGTGAAGAAGATCGCGCCCGCTGCTGTTACTCCGCAGCGCCCTGCAGATGCGGCCGTGAGGTAGCGGGCTTCGCCTCAGTCTGACGAGCTGCAACTCTGGCCATCAACCGCTCAACAAACTCAATTGATCGCTCGGCAACGTAGTTGCGCTGTTTATCCAGCGTTACGAGGTGGTAGCTGTCTTCCAGCACGCACGTTTCGACGGCACCCGATAGCTTACGCTGCAACACTTGGGTATTCTTCAGATCGCTCTGATCGTCGTGACGCGGATGAAATATAAGTGTGTGCTGGTTAACGCGGCCCAAGAGAGGGCGCACGTTGCGAACCAAGCGGAAAAACTCATAGACCGTTCCGCCATCGCGCACAGTAATGTCGGCGGGTGATGCGCCTTCACCCTTCATGGCTTCAAGCGCGAAATTGCGAACGCGCTCGTCTTTAATCCCATAGGGCGCGGGCGTGCGGAACGAGAACAACCGCGCGGTCCACTTGTCGCTGATGAGATGAAACAGCTTTATGGCGCGCGGGATGGCCCAGCCGTTCACGGCAAGAGTTGGCGCGTAGAGCAAAGTGCCAGCAACGTCGTCGCCGCGCAATGCCGCCAAGCGCAGGCTCAACGTCGCGCCAGCGGACGCGCCGCCGACAATCACATGCTCACAGTGAGATTTGAGCTCTTCGAACGCCGCGTCGGCCGCTGAATACCAGTCACGCCAAGTCGACATGCCCGACACGTCAGTACCGAACGTCAAGCCGGGCACGATGGGGCAATAAACTGTGTAGCCCTGCCGCGCGAGCGACGAAGCAACGAATTTGAGTTCGAGAGGTGAGCCGCCCAATGAGTGGATCAGCAATACACCTGTAGAGCCGCCCGGAATCAAAAGACTGCCGCGAGGCGCC
>JANOKW010000140.1:0-11235 GCA_031419475.1 Hyphomicrobium sp.
GACCGCAATCGGTTCCAGTTCGGACTGGCGATCACTCGCTCCGATGAGTTCCTTAAGCCGTGTCAACAGGTTCTCCCTCGCCCTCAGTTAGTCTGACGAAAACGCGGCGGGAAATTCTCTTTCAGTGCTTCTCCGCGCCCAGAGAGAGACGGATTCGTCATGAAGTACTTGTGCGCGTTGAAAAGCTCCTCACCAGCCTTCGGAACAACGCGAGTCGATGATCCATCAGCATTGATGAGCCAGCTCTGTTGATTGTCTCTTAAATTCGCAACCATGATCTGATCCAAAACCTGTTCATGTACAGTTGGTGTCTTAATCGGCACCATGGCTTCCACACGGCGATCCAGATTGCGCGGCATCATGTCGGCAGAGCTGATGTAGACGGCGGCCTTGGGTGATGGCAAGGCCTCGCCGTTGCCGAAACAATATATGCGTGCGTGTTCCAGAAAACGTCCGATGATGCTTTTGACGTGGATATTCTCCGACAAACCTGGAATACCGGGCCGCAAGCAGCACACCCCGCGCACAACCAAATCGATGGGCACACCCGCGTTGCTCGCATCATAAAGTACTGTAATGATTTGCGCATCGACGAGCGCATTCATCTTCATCCAGATGCCGCTTGGCTTGCCGGCTTTTGCGTTTTTCACTTCCTCGGCAATGTGCGCCATGATTTTGCTGCGAATGCCGTGAGGGCTTACGGCCAAGCATTCGAGTTCGGCCGGCTGACCGTAGCCCGTTACGAAATTCATGACGCGCGTAACATCGCTCGCAATGGCCGGATCTGTGGTGAAGAGAGAGAGGTCGGTGTAGACGCGTGCGGTTTGCGGATGATAGTTGCCGGTGCCGATGTGACAGTATGTGGTCAAATCCGCGCCCTCCCGCCGCACGATCAATCCGAGTTTGGCGTGAGTTTTGAGTTCGGTAAATCCATAGACGACATGCACACCCGCGCTTTCCAGATCGCGTGCCCAGCGGATATTGGCGGCTTCATCAAAGCGTGCTTTGAGTTCGACCACAGCTGTGACGGACTTGCCGGCTTCAACCGCTTCCTTCAATGCCTGAATGATCGGGCTATCGCGCGAGGTCCGATATAGCGTCCACTTGATCGCCATCACGTTGGGGTCAGCCACCGCTTGCCGCAGAAACTGCACAACAACGTCGAAGCTTTCATAAGGGTGATGAACGACAATGTCCTTCTTGCGGATCGCCGCAAAACAATCGCCGCTGAATTCGCGAATGCGCTCGGGAAAGCGGATATTGAAAGGTTTAAAGAGCAGATCGGGCCGGTCGCCCACAATAAGTTGCGCAGTATCGGCAATTGCCAATAGCCCGTCCTTGACAAAAACGCTGTCCTCCTTGACGTCCAATTCTTCGATGACGAACTTGCGCAACCGTTCCGGCATCCCGGCTTCGATCTCGAGGCGGATCACGTTGCCGCGGCGGCGGAGCTTCAGCTGACTTTCATAAGAACGCACGAGATCTTCGGCTTCTTCCTGAAGTTCGATGTCGCTGTCGCGCAGTAGACGGAACGCGCCTTTGCTCTTGATCTCGAAGCCTGTAAAAAGCTCCGTCAGGAACATGGCGATCATGTTCTCGAGCTGAATGAAACGGATATCTTTCGGTTTTGCCGGATCGGGCTCAAGGCGGATAAAGCGCTCAAGCTGGCTGGGGATTGGGATCAGCCCGCTCATGGCTTTTGCATCGTCCTGGCGCTGCATCTCGACCACGATGGTCAGTCCCTTATTCAAAATAAACGGGAACGGATGGGCTGGATCGGCGGCGATCGGCGTCAGGATGGGAAAGATATGCGAGAGAAACAGTTTCTCGAGCCACGCAACATCGGTTTTGTTCAAGTCTTCGGGCTGCACGACGTGCACACCTGCTGCTGACAGTTCGGATTTTATCTCCCGCCAGCACGCTTGCTTTTCGGCAACCAGGCCCGCGACAAATTTGTTAATCGCAGCGAGTTGTTGCGTCGGAGTCTGACCGTCTTGCGAGAGCGTGGAAATCCCCGCATTCACCTGGCCATAGACGCCGGCTGCGCGCACCATGTAGAATTCATCGAGATTCGACGCAGCGATGGACAAGAACCGCAAACGTTCGAGAAGCGGATGATTCTTGTTCTGCGCTTCTTCGAGCACACGCCGGTTGAACTGCAGCCACGACAACTCGCGATTGTAAAAGCGGTCCGGCCCTTGGGGCACGCTCAGCACTTCTGAACTTTTAGCTGCCTTCGTGCGTACGTCCGCCATGCTCTTGCTCCTGATCCCCAGTTGTCCTGCGGTGATCGGCTGGAAATGTAACACAATCGCGACAACAGTAATGCCAGCGTTCAGGAACCTCGACAGGCAAAATTACTTATCTTGGTTTCCAAGGACTTCAAGCGCCTGTGCGGCAACGGCGCGCGTGACCCCGCGCTGCATGGCCAGCGCTAAGCTATCGATTTCCGCGACTAGCCGGCGCGCGGCCTCAAACGACCGTTCCATGCGGACAAGCACAAAAGCGATCACCTGCGGATCAACATTCAGTTGCCGGTCAGAAAAAAGTTTCACGAGAACGAACCGCAACAGCGCATCGTCCGGCGCCGAAATTTCAGCAAACGGCAGCGCTTTGAGCCGCGAACTGAAATCGGGAAGTAACAACCCCATGTCGCCGGGGCGTGTCGCGGAAGTCAGCAGGACGGCCAACCTGTGCTCCCGCACAAAGTTCAGCAAATGAAAGAGCGCCGTCTCGCTACACGGGCCCTTATCGATATCCTCGACAACAAGAGCTTCAGCTATCACGAAGCTTGGCAATGACGTTTCCGTAATCTGATGTGCGCTTACGATGCGAGCCTTGGATTTGAGCCGCCACACATTGGCAAGATGGCTTTTTCCAGATCCCGGCGGCCCCGCAATAACGGCAGCGCCCACCGGCCAATTGGGCCAACGATCGATAAGTGCAATCGCCTCCGCGTTCGAATCCGACACAAGAAAGTCCTCGGCACCGAGTGCCGGGCGGTGTGGAATATCGAATGCGAGTTGGCGCGGTGCTGTCGTCATACGGTTTGGAGCGCCCTAATTATTCGGCGTTTCCCGGCCATGATAGACCGTGGAATGGAGGTAGCGGTCTAGTCCGAAGCGGACCAGCACGCCAATGGCAGCAGCAACCGGTACAGCAACCAACAGCCCCAGGAAGCCAAAGAGATAGCTGAATACGAGCAACGAGAAAATCAGCCAGACCGGATGCAGGCCAATCTTCGAGCCAACTATCTGCGGGCTCAGAAGTGCTGCGTCCAGCGCTTGGCCGGCGAGGAAAACGCCGCCGACCATAAGAATAGGGAATGATTCGGGCCAGAATTGCACGACCGCCAAGCCCAGCGCCGAAAGCAACCCCAGTGCCCAACCGGCAAACGGGATGAAGCTCAGAAGACCCGTCAAAAGCCCAACCAAGAGACCGTAACGCAGTCCGAGCGCGCTCAACGCAATCGCGTAGAACGCAGCGAGCACCAAGCAAACAATACCCTGACCGCGCACGAACGCCGAAACCCGGGTGTCGATATCGCTGGCGATCTGGCGAATTTTCCCAGCATTCTGTAACGGCACCCAGCTATCGACCTTTGCCACGATCTTGGGCCAATCAAGGAGCGCATAAAAGGCAACAAGTGGCGTCACTAGCATGAGCGTAAAGAAGTTGAACGCGGCCGACCCTTGGCTCCACAGCGATTGCGCGAGCGATGTCACAAGAGCCGGTAAACTATCCGTTAATCCGGCCATGCCCCGGTTGAGTGCGGCTTCAGCTTCGGGAAAGCGCGCTCCCAATTGCTCACGCGCAAATGTCTCGGCAAGTGTCTTGAAGCGCGCGGCTTCTGCCGGTAGAGCCGCAATCAGCTGTTGGGTTTGCTCGGCAAGAATGGGAATGAGGAACACCAGTGCCGCAATGACAGCCGCAGCCGACGCAAGGAGCAGCAACACTGTTCCAACCAGACGAGGTAAGCCAATGCTCGTCAATTTATCGACGATTGGGTTGAGAAAGTAAGCGATGGCGAGCCCAATTACGAAGGGAAGCAAAACGGGAGCCAGTGTCTTGAGCGCGAACGCCAGTACAGCGGCGGCCAAAATCCAAAACAAAACATGCCGCTCAACGTGCATCGACTACCCCCAGACCAGCCGTAATCCACTCAACTTCTACCAACCCACAACATATAGCACTACTTGCTCTTACGACTTTGATCCGGTTGATTCATCCAGCGTCATGTGGCGCAGCCATACCCTCAAATAAGCGATGAGTGATGCCACAGTGAGTGCCGCGGTTGCCCAAATGAGAACTGGAACGGCACCGCCGAACTTGAGATCGAAGGCTTCATTGGCGAGTACGGTCGCCGCGAGCACGATCTGGGCGACCGTATTGGCTTTGCTGACGACGATCGGCTTCATGGGCGTTGGATGATTGAGCAGCCAAGATAAAATCACACCGATGACGATCAAGATATCGCGCGACACAACGGCGATGACGATCCACGGCGGCAGCTTGCCCGAAACGCCGAGCGCTATGAATATACTCACAATCAGAAGCTTATCCGCAATCGGATCGAGATAGGCCCCAAGCTCGGTTTCCCAATTGTAGCGCTTAGCCAGGAAGCCATCCACCGCATCTGAAATTCCGGCCACAACAAACGCCAGGAACGCTGCTTGCAGTTGATGCGTGATCAAGAGCCAGAAAACGACCGGCACAAGGATCACCCTGCCGAGCGTGATGAGATTTGGAATGCTCACGCCTTGATCAGCCTCTTCATTAAGTTCGTTGCTAGCAGCCCAGCACCCGCTCTTGCACACAGACGGAAGCGGCTGTGACCCTAGCCCTCCACCGCTCACGCCGTCGAGGGTGTGACTACGTATTTCTCAATGTTGTCCGCAGCTTCTGGCACGGGAGAGAAGTCAATTTACATCACGACCATAATTTTATGAAGCGATATCAATACGTTGCTCGCAACGTCCAGCCGGCGCCTGCGTTCCCGAGCGCTAATCCGCGTGCGCCCACAGAATTTGCAAGTGCGGCGGCCCCACCCGGGAACCGCAGAATAACATCGGCATTGCGTGCCGAGACCGTTGCAATTTCCAGGTCTTCAACACCGGGCGTATCGAGCAGCTGGGCGCGTATTTCGTTCCATTGGGCAAGACTCGCGAACTCGGCCACGAACCGCACTTGTTCGCCACCCGCGCTGCTTCCTGCCGTCCACGCCGGACGCTCGATTGCGGGCGATGGAGAGAACGCGGCAACGGTCTGCGACTTCACGGCCTTCCAGCGGCCCTCCAAAACACCAAGTGCTATGACGGCCGCAAACTCGCTAGCGTAAGCGACATCGCCATCCGACATCCGGTACGTACGCTTGAGATTGATGGCTCCAACGGCGTCCTGCCCCACGAGCGTTATGGCCATTGTCTTCGACACCACGTCGGGTTCGGCGATTGCCAGAATAATAAGTTCGGTTTTGTATTCGCTTGACAGGACGCGCATCCCGCTGTCGTCGCCGCTGGCCAGCTGTGCGACCGTGTCGTTGTGAATGACAGGCTTCAACTCATCGAGTTTTACAGGCGTCAGCGTATGCTCGAGATCAAGACTTTTCCACGCATTGCGCCACGGTCCCGTGTCGCCCTTGGCGACCGCCGGATTGCCTTGGCGCGACAACGGGATCAATGTGACAGCGGGGGCTTGCTCATGGACGAAGGGGATGCCTTCGCGCTGCAAGACGCTGCGCACGGCCTCGGGCTGAAACGAAAAATCCAAGCTGGCAATGTAAGCGGTTGATGAATTTTGTTCGGACCGTACCGCAAACCCTGAAACCATATCCGCAGCCTTGACGGATTTGAGCCGCGCCAGTTGTTTGTACGCTGTAACAGGCACCAGCCGCTTCAGCAGCGACCGGAAAGCCGCGTTCTGGCCATCGGCAAGCGCCCTTTCCTTCGCGGCAACGGCATTCTTGTCAGTTGCTTCGACCGGATAGTTAGCGACCGTGAAGGCCTTTTCTTCCTTAGCGGCGCGAACAGGCGCAATGGTGCCAGCGACAGCAATCGCTACTCCGAATACGGCGAGCGCGAAACCGAATGCCCCAAACGACTTGCAACTTTTATTCAAAGGATACTCCCCCGCCCGGCCACCAAGTGACGCGCCATCCCCGCAAAACGGTCCCTGCGAGTTGCCGCTTGGCTCATCTGCTGCTACGACCCCCATCTCTTATTGGCCTCCATCTCCTATTGGCAATGGGGCAAAAGTGAGTTTAAGGCCTGAAATCCGGCGCGGGATTCGGCTTACTCCCGTGTTTGTCCCTGGCCTTAAGTTCCGCTGTTTTGCACCCGACCCGAGCGAGGCCCAATGTCTAAGCCGAAAGGTTCGAAAAAGCCGCCGCTGACATATCGCGACAGCGGCGTCGATATCGACGCGGGCAATGCGCTGGTCGCGGCGATCAAACCCCTTGTGAAAGCCACCCGCCGCCCCGGCGCTGGCGCCGATCTCGGCGGCTTTGGCGGCCTCTTTGATTTGAAGCGCGCAGGCTTCAAGGATCCAATCCTGGTCGCCGCCAACGACGGCGTCGGCACCAAGCTCAAAATCGCCGTCGATACCGGCCGCCACGCCACCATCGGCATCGACCTCGTCGCCATGTGCGTCAACGATCTTATCGTTCAGGGTGCCGAACCCTTGTTCTTTCTCGACTACTTCGCGGTCGGAAAATTGGACGTCGCAGTTGCCCGCGACGTGATCTCCGGCATTGCGGACGGTTGCAAGCAAGCCGGCTGCGCTCTGATCGGCGGCGAAACGGCCGAGATGCCGGGTATGTACAAAGTGGGCGACTATGATCTTGCCGGATTCGCGGTAGGAGCGGTCGAGCGCAGCCAAATTCTGCCGCGCGAAGATATTGCCATTGGCGACGTTCTGATTGGCCTCCCCTCGTCAGGCGTCCATTCAAACGGCTACAGCCTTGTGCGCAAACTCGTGTCGCGCGAAAAACTTGGTTGGGACGACCCAGCACCCTTTGCCAAGGGGAAGTCCATGGCGGATGTCTTACTTGCGCCAACGCGGATTTATGTGAAGCCACTCCTGGCTGCCATCCGCGCAACGGGCGGATCGGGCCCCAAGGGCGCGATCAAAGCGCTTTCGCACATAACCGGCGGCGGCCTCACAGAAAATATTCCGCGCGTCATGACGGACGCCGTTGCCGCGCGCATCGATCTCGCGAAAATTAAGGTGCCGCCCGTTTTTGCCTGGCTCGCAAAGGCAGGCCACCTCGACGACACAGAAATGCTGCGCACGTTCAACTGCGGCGTCGGCATGATCATCGTCGCGGACAAGAAGCACGCGGGCGACGTCGTTGCCGCCTTGAAAGACGCCGGCGAAAAGCCCGTCATCATCGGCGACGTGATCAAGCCCACCGGCGAAAAATCCGATGCCAAAGGCAAGGGCGAAGCCAACGCGGTGAAGTTTGAGGGGAAGTTGGGTTAAGGCAGTGTTCTCTATTAGACATGCTTGCCCTTCAAAAATCATTGCCGACGTGCTATGCAACCGACATGAACGATCATGTAAAAAAACTCACCGAAGAAGCCGCGAAGCTCTCGCCGCTGGAACGTGCGGAGCTGATAGAAGGCATTTTGTCCAGCCTCGACAAACCCGATACCGACATAGACCGCGCGTGGGCACATGAGGCCCAAGACCGGCTAGAGGCCTACGAGCGAGGGGAAATCGAGGCGCTCGATTTTGAAGAGGTCGTCGAAAGCGCGATCAAGGGTCAGAGATCGAAATGAGGGTGAGGTTCCTCGCCCCTGCCGCCGCTGAATATCGCGATGCCCGGGAGTGGTACGCAGTACAATCTCCACTCCTCGAAAAGCGCTTGATTAACGAACTCCGGACCGCACAACGGAAAATCTTGGAGTATCCCAACGCTTGGCAGCCGCTCAACGGCGGCGTACGCCGCTACCGCCTTGAACGGTTCCCATTCGGGATCATCTACAAAATCCGGGAAAATGAAATACTTGTCGTTGCCTTCGCCCATTTGCATCGTAATCCGGACTACTGGCGCGACAGCTTGCCGAAGTGATAAGCCCTTTCCATGACCACTTCCAAGAAACGCACCGCAATCCTCATCTCCGGCCGCGGCTCCAATATGATGGCGCTAGTTGAAGCCGCGCGCGCCGCCGATTATCCGGCTGAGATTGCGGTTGTCATTTCAAACCGGCCCGATGCCGAAGGCCTCGCTTGGGCCAAATCACAGGGCATTCCGGCCATCGCCATCGACCACAAGCAATTCGCGACGCGCGCTGCGTTCGAAGCCAAATTGCACACGGCCCTCATCGAGCACAAAATTGAACTCATCTGCTGCGCCGGCTTCATGCGCATGCTGACTGGCGGCTTCATCGACCGCTGGCGCGACCGGTTGATCAATATTCACCCCTCGCTGCTCCCAGCCTTCCCCGGTCTCGATACGCACCAGCGCGCCATCGATCAGGGCGTCAGGATTGCCGGTTGTACAGTCCACTTCATGCGCCTTGAGATGGATTCCGGACCTATTGTGGCACAGGCGGCCGTACCGGTGTATTCGGGAGACACGACAGACGAATTAGCCGCACGGGTCCTTGCCGCAGAGCATAAGTTGTATCCGGCCGCACTTTCCCTGATCGCGTCAGGACGCGCCCGCGTCGCAGATGAAAAAATTGTGATATCAGAAGACTTTAACCACGGACGCGTGCTGTTCTCGCTAATGGCCTGAAGGCAGGGTATCTCAAGTGTGCGGGAACGCGCAGGGGGTACGACCCTAGACCCGGTGCGCGGGGGCCGCATGGACATAAGGAGCCGCAAGTCCGTATTATCCCCATCGCCCAGTCCGGTGGGGTGACCAGGTTTCTGGTACAGGGATTGGTGCACCTCAGAATCATATGAGGCCGGTTCGGCCGAAAAGGACGAGATAGCTCGCGTTTTGTCGCGCGCTGTACATGAACCGGGCCTCAGGAGAATTGATTTGATGACCGAAAGCGCCAGCCATACTCAGGGTCTCGGCGACGAAAGCAGTATCTGGTTCAAGCTGACCCCGCTCCTTCGCGGAGATCCAGAGAACCCGATGCGCATTCTGATGCACATGACCGAGCGCTACGGCCCGGTCATTCCGGTCAATCTTGCTAACCAGCGCATCGTGCTCATCTCCGAGCCCGAATATTTCAAGCACGTGCTCGTCACCAAGGCCGACAACTACATTAAGTATTTCGACGGCCTGAAGCCCGTGTTCGGCAAGTCGATGATCACGCACGACGGCGCGCTCTGGCAGAAAATCCGCATGCCGCAGCAGCCGGCATTCCACCCGGATATGTTCGCCGAGTACATCCCTTATTTCCTCGCAGCCATTCAGTCCAAAATGGATATATGGGCCGATCTTGCCAAGACAGGTGAGACGTTCGAGATGGTGGAACAAACCTGGACGCTCGCCGCCGACATGATTTGCAAGGCGCTCTTTGATCGCGACATGCCTTTCAATCCCCATGTCGTGTTCAAGTGCGTGAAAACCTACACCGACGTTATGAACCACCGCGACATTCGGCTGCGCAAACAAGCCGGCGAAATCTTCGAGATCACGGAAGAAGACGCCGCTAAGGCCATGGAAGTTTGGGCCAACGTGCCCGCCGCCGTAATGGGCGCCGACCCGCGCGAAATGCGCGAACGCACGCTGCTCACAATGATTGAAGCGGCCGTCAACGATCCAACGGTTCCAGAGTTCGACCAGCAGCAAGCCATCGACGAATTGAAGCAATATCTCTGGGCTGGCACCGAGACGACGGCGCTGACCCTCGCCTGGGCGATGTATGAAACCTCGCGCCGCCCCGAAGCCGCAGAACGCATCCGCCGCGAAGGCGAAGAAGTTTACGGCGACCGCGAGCCGACTGCCGCCGACTATTCCGGTCTCGCCTACACGCGCGCCGTCATTCAAGAAACGATGCGGCTCTATCCGCCCATCTGGGGCTTGATCCGCGTGGCCGTCGCAGCGGACGAAATCGGCGGTAAGGAAATCAAACCTGGCGATCGCGTGACGCTGTTTGCTTACGGCGCGCACCACAATCCGAAATTCTGGGAGGAGCCCGAAGAGTTCCGCCCGGAACGTTGGATGGGCGGCGCTGCGAAGAAGCAGGTGAAGTATTCCTACATTCCGTTTGGCGCGGGCAAGCGCTCGTGCATCGGCGGCGCCATGAGCCAGGTCGAGAACACGCTTGCGCTGTCAATGCTGCTGCGCCGTTTCCGCCCCGAGTACGTCGGCAAAAATCCGGCCGGTCTCAACGCCACCGTCACCCTCACCCCCAAAGGCGGCCTGCCGTTTAAGATACGGGAGTTGAGTTAGGGGGCATTCGTTCCTGACCCTTTCTTCCAAACTATGCATCACGCTGGAACTTCCGAATCTGCCGCTTTAGGAACGCGTCGAAGAGCGGTACGGTAAAGGCTGTATCGCCGTGAGAAGGGCTGTAAATCATTCCCTTCCTGATCAGGCTGTTGCGCACAGGCGCAACGCTCTGGACTTTTACCTCCAGAATTTCCGCTATATCACCCGATCGATGTGGGCCAGCGCCGAGTTCCGCCATGGCCCTCAGGTATCGTTTCTCACTTGGCGTTAGACGATCAAATCGAACGCGAAAGAAACTTGTATCAAGGCTTTCAAGGACAGACTTGCGCGCAACCTGAACGTCTTTCGCCGAGATCGGCGATTTTTTGGCCGTATTCCAGGAGTGGTAACCCCAGGCTTGTAGAAAATATGGGTACCCTTGTGTAGCCTTTACAATCTCGGCGACCGCAGCCTTGGCAATTTTTTCCCCCTCTTTTGAAACCGGTTCCGCAATCGCTACATATGAATCCTTTTCCGATAGTTCCCCCACTTTTGGAAAATCAAAAAGCCGTTCGGCGTAGGATTTCGAGCGGCCCATGTTGCCCACAAGCTGGGGCAGGCCAGCGCCGATAAGCACAAGAGGCAGGTCTTTCTGGCTAATCTTGTGCATCCCCATGATCAGGGCGCTAAGTTCGTCCTCACTCAGATATTGCAGTTCATCGATGAGCAACACTACGACGGTGCCTCTTGCCTTTGCCGCCTCCCCAATCGCGACAAACAGGTCTGGCAGATCGCTTTCAAGATCTCCACTGTCACCAATACCTTGCTCTGGATCGATATCGAGGCCAACTTCGATCTCGCCGTATTTGACCTTGAGCCCGTTAGCAAAGCTCTTGAGTATC
>JANOKW010000141.1:0-3474 GCA_031419475.1 Hyphomicrobium sp.
GCAAAAGCCGGCAAAACCGCCGAAGCTCTCGCCACGTTCGAAGCACTGGCCAAGGAGCCGGGCGCCGATGATCTGTTGAAAAGCTTTGCACAAGTGCAAGCGGCATCGCTGCGCCTGGGTGAAGCAGACTATGCTGAGATGCAGAGTCGTCTCGCTGCGCTCTCAGGAGAGGGAAGTCCCTTTAAAACGACTGCGCGTGAACTTTTGGGTTTTGCAGCCTTCAAAAGCGGAAAATTAGAGGACGCGCGCAAACATCTTGAGCCACTCTTGATTGATCCGGCGGCATCACGCGCGATCCAGGAGCGGATCAGAATAGTGATGGCGCAGATAACGGCGGCTGAGACGCCAGCGGCGCCTGCAGGGGCGACACCCGCGAGCCAACCAGCCGCCGCTCCGGCCGCGACGCCAGCACCAGCCTCAACGGCACCCGCCGCGACGGCTGAACCGGATAAGAAATAGGAGACACACGTTGGGCAACGGCACGAGGGGAGAGAAGATGCGGACCGGCGCCAGGGCGGCGGCCCTGCTGTTCGTTGTCCTTCTTGGGACGGGCTGTGCGAGTGACGGTCCGACCTTGCCCAAGCTTGCCGATCTCAATCCCTTCAAGGAAAAGGCGCAACCCCTGCCAGGGCGGCGCATCCCGGTCGTGCAGACAACCGAGAGCATTGCCAGCAATCTCGCCGAAGCCAATCAGCCGATCGTTCTGCCGCCGCAGCGTGCCAACGATTCGTGGACGCAGCCGGGCGGAGACGCCAATAACGCGCCGGGCCATCTGACATTGAATGGTTCGGTTCGCCAAGTTTGGAGCCAAGAAGCGGGCGAAGGATCATCAAAGACCGGCCGCGTCATGGCGAGCCCGATTGTCTATGACGGCAAAGTTTACACGCTCGATGCCGAAGGCAAGGTGACGGCGTTCTCGTTGTCGGGCGGCAAGGTCTTTCAAGTTGCGACGGTGCCTGAAAATGAATCGGGCGGCGGCGGCCACGGCGGCGGATTGGCTGCCGACAACGGCCGGCTTTATATTGCCAACGGATATGGTGTGGTGGCAGCTCTTGATCCGGGCTCAGGCAAAGTTCTTTGGCAGAAAAATCTAGGCGCGCCCGTTCGTGCGGCACCGACAGCCGCCGGCGACCGGGTTTTCATCGTCACAGTGCAGGGGCGCGCCTACTGCCTTTCAGGCGCAGATGGTGCCGAGCTTTGGGCAGTGCGCGGTCTGCCGCAACAAGCAAGTTTGATGACGTCGACGAGCCCGGCCGTCGATGGCGACATCGTCGTCGTGCCTTATCCGTCCGGGGACTTGATGGCTCTCAAAATTTCCGACGGCACGCCGGTGTGGTCAGAAAATCTGGCACGCACGCGCTCCACCTCGCAGATGGCTTCAATGAGCGATGCGGCGCGCCCGGCCATCGATGGCGGAACCGTTTTTGCGGTGGGTCATTCGGGACGCATGATTGCGACCAACTCGAAAACTGGCGAGCGGTTGTGGTCGATCAACGTGCCAGGCATTCAAGCTCCTTGGGTCGCTGGCGATACGGTTTACGTCGTTGATACGGCAGGCCGCGTCATGGCACTCGATCGCCGGGATGGCAAAACGCGTTGGACGGCGAACCTGCCTGAATCCAAAACTTGGTCAGGCCCGGTCATGGCCGGGGGCACGCTATGGCTTACCTCCAACAAAGGGCGGTTAATCGGCGTCGATGCCGCAACCGGCAAGGTTGGCAGCCAAGTTGACCTTGGGGGCCCTGTTTACATCCCCCCTGTTGTGGCGCAGGGCCGCATGTTCGTGCTGACAGACGGCGCGAAACTCATCGCGCTAAACTGAGAATTGGGCTACAGATTGGGAACGTCAGAGCGGCCTCCCTCGTGTGATGATCGAGAAGTCTGCCTCACGCTTGCTGCGGGTACTCCAGCAGACTTCTCGATCTGAATCACACGAGAGACCTTGGTTTTCTAGTGTCCTTTAGATCGCGAAGTTCGTACCCCGCGTGCTGCAAGCTGAGACGAACTTCGCAATCAGGACACTAGCGGCCCTCGCTGTTTTTAGGCTCTCTGTAGTTCCATGTCGCAACTCCCTGTCGTCGCCATTATCGGCCGGCCAAATGTTGGCAAGTCGACGCTGTTCAACCGGTTGACGGCGTCGCGGGCCGCGCTTGTTTCCAATACGCCCGGGCTGACACGAGACCGGCGCGAGGGTGTCGCCGATCTCGGCGGGCCGTTGATCACGCTCGTCGACACGGCCGGCCTCGAGGAGGCGGCTCCCGGATCGATCGCGGCGCGCATGCGTCAGCAAACTGAGAAGGCCATCGAAGATGCCGCCCTCGTCTTGTTCGTCGTCGATGCACGCTCTGGCGTGACGCCGACCGACACAGCCTTCGCGCGGCTCGTACGAAACTCGGGACGGCCCATCATTCTCGTTGCCAACAAGGCGGAAGGCAAGCAAGGGACGGACGGATTTTACGACGCCTTCTCGCTCGGCTTTGGTGCGCCACTCGCAATCTCCGCCGAACATGGCGAAGGCATCGGCGATTTGATCGTCGACATAGGCGCGGCGCTGGGCCTTAAATTCCCGGTGTGGAAGCGCAAAGGACGTAACGGGGACGACAACGAAGAAGAACCGGAAACAGCCGTTGCCGAGGAAAAGACCCGGCCCATTCGCGTCGCTATTGTCGGCCGCCCGAATGCGGGCAAGTCGACGCTGGTCAACGCGATACTTGGCGAAGACCGCATGATTACGGGGCCAGAGCCCGGCCTGACGCGCGATAGCGTTTCGAGCGATATAGAATACAAGGGCCGCACGATCCG
Source organism: Hyphomicrobium sp. (assembly GCA_031419475.1). Lineage (GTDB taxonomy): Bacteria > Pseudomonadota > Alphaproteobacteria > Rhizobiales > Hyphomicrobiaceae > Hyphomicrobium_B. Next base: position 2,803 of record JANOKW010000141.1, read on the forward strand.
CCTGTTCGATACGGCCGGCCTGCGCCGCAAGGTGCGCATCACAGACGCGGCAGAAAAGCTCTCCGCGAGCGATGCGGTACGCGCCATCCGATTTGCCGAAGTCGTTGTTCTGCTGATCGATGCCGAGTGCCCTTTTGAAAAGCAGGACCTCACTATCGGCTCCATGGTGGCCGACGAAGGCCGCGCGCTGGTTCTTGCCGTCAACAAATGGGATCTGGTCGAGAACAAGCAGAAGGCGCTGAAGGAACTCCGAGAGACGGTCGCGGACAGCTTGGCGCAGGTTCCGGGTGTGTCGCTTGTGACGTTGTCGGCGCGGGCGGAAACCGGGATCGACCAGCTCATGGCTGCGGTCGCCAAAACGCATGCGACGTGGAACCGGCGTGTGCCGACAAATGCGCTGAATCGTTGGCTCGCAGAAGCCTTATCGCGTCACTCGCCTCCGGCTGTGTCAGGCCGTCGCATTAAAATTCGCTACATGACGCAAGCCTCGACGCGGCCGCCGACGTTTGTAGCTTTTTGTCAGCGTGCTGAAGCACTTCCGAATTCTTATGTCAAATACCTGACCAATAGTTTGCGTCAGGCGTTTGACCTTCCCGGAGTGCCGATCCGCTTCAATATGCGCACGGGCGAAAATCCGTTCGACAAAAAATAGCCGCTGATGTGCCTTTTTTT
>JANOKW010000142.1:0-22651 GCA_031419475.1 Hyphomicrobium sp.
GAAGGCTGAAGAGAGCGTTCGAGCCGCGAGCCAGGAGACCTGCCGGCACATGTCGCCCATCTCTCGCGCGGGGCGTGCGGAAGAGCGGACACCCGTTGTGGCGACTGATGCAAGACCGGTGGGGAGCCGCATCAGTGATGCTTGGGTCGGAGTACTTTCTATAGCTATTTCAAATGCGAGATGCAGGCGGTGTGCCGGCTGCATTCGTTTCTGAAATGGTATCCAATCCTGCGCAACAGTGCTGCTTCTTGTCAGTTGCCAACCTGACGGGGGACAAGACTATGAATTCCAAAGCCACAACTGCCGCGATCTCGGTCGCAGCACTGCTAGCCATATCTGCGAGCGCCTTCGCACAAGAAGCCGAACAGATCGCGGCAAACGAATTACCGCCAGTCGTTATCGAAGGCGCAACGATTGAAGCCAAACCGGTTGCTAAACCCAAATCTAAGCCCGCGCCTGTCGTTGCAGAAGAGTCAGAACCCGCGCCGCAGCCTGCGTCCAAAAAGAAAAAGAGCTTTGCGAAGGCAAGCGTCGCTCAGAAGGCAATTCCAGAACCCGCCGCACCAACAGCCGACGATATCGCGGCGGCGAACAGCGCGGAACCAGCTGTTGCTGGTATCCCAGCTGAGAAAGTCGGCAGCTCTGTTTCTGTTGTGACGGCCGAACAGCTTAAGTCCCAGCAGGTGCGCACTGCGGCCGAAGCACTGCGCAGCTTGCCGGGCGTCAGTGTCAGCCAGCAGGGCGGGCCGCAAGGCGTCACAGTCGTGCGCTTGCGCGGTGCCGAGAGCAACCACACGCTCGTGCTTATCGATGGCGTTGAAGTGAACGCTGCTGGCACAGATGGGTTCTTCGATTTTTCCACAATGCTCGTTGACGACATCGCGCAAATCGAGGTCATACGCGGCCCCCAAAGTGGTCTCTATAGTTCGGGTGCGCTGGGCGGCGTCATCAATATCGTGACCCGGGGCGGTAAGGGGCCGTTGACGTTCCGTGCCCGCGCCGAGGGTGGATCGTTCGACACCCGCGACGGCATGGTTGGCATTTCTGGTGGCACGGATCGCGCGCATGCAAGTCTCAGTCTTTCAGGACGCCGCACCAACGGCTTCGACATTTCCTCAAAGGGTACCGAAGATGATGGCGGGGAGTTCTCAACATTGAGCTTCACCGGTGGCATCATGATTTTTGACAATCTGAAGTTCGATGCAACGCTCCGCCGCGCCCATCGCGACGGCGACCGGGATGGCACCAGCGACGTTCTTAATGGCTTGTTCGTCGCCTCCGAAGAGCGTTCGACCTTCGCGTCCGACGTTTGGCTTGGCCGTGTGGCTGCAACCCTCGACACGTTCGAGGGGGCGTGGGTTCACAAGGTTTTCCTGAGCGGCGTCGAGACGGACAACAGCGATTTTGATCTCGGGCCTTTTTCGCCTCCAGCAGGTGCGTTCTCGCGCAACATCAGTACCACTAGCAAGTATGGGTATCATTCAACGTATCGCCTTGAGGGACCCGCGGGCTTGCCTGTGCGTCACTTCCTGACAGGCCTTGTCGAACATCAACGCGAACAGTTCGAACAGCCGCTGATCTCAGCTGAGGCCTTTGAGCGGGATCGCGATAGCATTGCAGGTGAAATTCGCGGCGAGTACTTCAACGCATTGACGGTTACAGGGAACGTGCGCCACGACAATAATGAAGGATTTGAGGACGCAACGACTTGGCGTGCCGCTGGGTCTTTGAGGCCCAATGGTTCGCCATTACGACTTCACGCGAGTGTTGGAACGGGTATTAAATATCCAAGCTTCTCTGAGCAGTTTGGTGTGTTCAGCGGATTCGTTGCCAACCCCGGTTTGACGCCAGAAACCAGCCTCGGCTGGGACACAGGCGTTGAAGCAACGTTCTTCGGCGGCAAGGCGATCGTGGATGTCACGTATTTTAATGCTAACCTTGAAAATGAAATCGACTTTAATTTTGTGCCGCCCGCTACAGCCTGCGGCGGCGTGCCGTTCTGTTTCATTCCGTTCAACAGGACGGGAGAGAGCCTGCGTGAAGGCATAGAAGTCTCGGGCCGCGCTATACTCATGGACGGATTGAGTGTTGGCCTCGCATACACATACCTCAATGCGCGCGAATTTAATGGTGAAGAAGAAGTGCGTCGCGCGCCACACTCGGGCCGGGCCGACATCAACTATGCGTTTGCGGCTGGTAAGGGAAATCTCAATCTTGCGGCCGTGTACAATGGCAAGATGCAGGACCTCGCGTTCAGCGCCCTGACCTTCTCGTCCGAAAGGGTCACGCTTGATCAATACGCGCTCGTCACGGTGGCGGCTTCCTACAAGGTTGCACCCGGCGTTGAACTCTACGGCCGGGTCGAAAATGCCCTTGATCAGGATTACCAGGAAGTCTTCGGCTTTGAGACAGCGGGCGTTGCGGCTTACGCGGGTGTGCGCATTTCTTATGAAGAGCCATCCACGTTAAGCTGGTCGCAATATAAATAGGAGACGCGTTTGCGCGGCGGTTTCACTGCACTTATCCTCTCGATTGCGCTCGCAGCTTTTGCAGGCGCGGGAAAATTGCGTGCCGAGCCGCCGCGCCGCATCGTTTCACTGAACTTGTGTACCGATCAGCTGCTTGTCGATCTCGTGCCGCGTGAGCGCATTGCAGCGGTGAGTTTTTTAGCGACTGACCGCACGCTGTCCGCCTACGCCTCGCGGCTGCAGGGATTGAAGCAGTTGCGCGGCACTGCTGAAGAAGTGCTGGCCCTCGCGCCAGACCTCGTCATCGCCGGCGAATATACAACTGGACCAACGGTCGATCTCTTGCGCCGTCTTGGGGTGAAACTTCTTGTTGTGCCACTTGCCTCAGATTTCGATGGGCTGCGCGCGAGTTTGCGGCTTATTGCAGACGCTGTTGGCGAGAAGGAACGCGGCGAAGCGGTTATAAGCGAATTCGACGAGCGTGTCAGAGGCGCGCGCTCAACGGTGCCGGGACGGCCAACAGCCATCGCATACCAAGTCAACAGCTTAACATCGGGGCCAGGAAGCCTGCTCGACGCAGCGCTCGAGGCGGCCGGTTATCGCAACATCGCGCGAGACCGCCAACTCGGGCCTGCCGGACGCCTGCCACTCGAAGCTCTTGTCGCCGCGCCGCCTGATCTCATTGTGCTGGCCAATGCGCCGGGTGATTTCAAAACCGTGCTGGGCGACAATCTTCGCCATCCAACTTTTGCCGATCTCCTGCGTCGCCGCCCGAACGTGCACTTGCCAATGCCGCTCTGGATGTGCGCAACACCGAAAATTGCCGAGGCGGTCGAGATTTTAGCATCCATGAAACGCACCGGTGTTGCGGCAACGGATGGTTTGCGATGACCGCGCGCGCAACGCTTTATGCCGGCATTTTAGCCGCGATCGGCTTCATCGCCTCGCTGGCGATTGGGCCGGACGGGATTGGTCTTCCGCAAAACAGCGACGCGGCGCGTCTCGTGTTCACGGAAATCCGCGTTCCCCGCGCGCTCCTCGGGCTTCTCGTTGGTGCGGCGCTCGGTCTTTCCGGCGCCGTGCTGCAAGGGTATTTGCGCAATCCGCTGGCGGAACCCGGGTTGCTTGGCATTTCGGGCGGCGCAGCGCTTGGCGCAGTGACTGCGATCCACTCCGGTATTGCAGCGCAGTTTGCACTCGCCTTGCCGATTGGTGGCCTGGCTGGCGCGGCAGTGGCGGCCATCGCCATTGTTTCACTCGCCGGTATCAGTGGGGCCTCGACGACGCTTATTCTAGCGGGTGTTGCCGTGTCAGCGATTACAGCGGCGCTGACAACGCTGGCACTCAATCTGACGCCCAATCCGTTTGCGTCCGTTGAGATCATGGTGTGGCTGATGGGATCGCTGACCGACCGCAGCCTTGTGCATGTGTGGCTTGCGGCCCCGCTCATCCTCGTTGGCATTTCCATGCTGCTGACGACGGGGCGCGATCTCGAAGCTCTCAGTCTCGGAGAGGAGGCCGCGCAAAATCTCGGTGTCGATCCGGGCGGCCTGCGCTTCAAAATCGTCGCGGGTGTCGCATTTGCCGTCGGCGCCGCAACGGCGGTCGCAGGATCTATCGGCTTTGTGGGTCTAATCGTTCCCCACGTCTTGCGTCCCTACGTCGGAGAAAGCCCGGGCGGATTGCTGGTGCCGAGCTTGTTTGGCGGCGCAGCCCTCGTTCTCTTCGCAGACGTCGGCCTTCGCGTGATCGCGCCTTACAGCGACCTGCGCCTCGGCGTTTTGACAGCGCTGATCGGCGCGCCTTTCTTTCTCTCGCTCGTCCTCAAGAAGCGGCTGGAGATGCAGCCATGAGGCAACCATGAGTTTGCGCGCCGAAAATGTATCCGTCCGGCTAGGTTCTCGCTTGGTTGTCGAAAAGCTGAGCCTTGACGTGAAGCCGGGTGAACTCGTCGCAGTCGCCGGCGCCAACGGTGCAGGCAAATCGACGACGCTTAAGCTTCTGGCCGGTCTGATCACGCCGGCGGCGGGCGGCGTTGCGCTTGACGGAAAGCCGCTCGGTCAGTTCGGAGGGGCAGAACTTGGCCGCCGCCTCGCTTATTTGCCTCAGGATCGCACGGTGCATTGGGCATTGAAGTCCGAGCGGGTCGTGGCACTGGGCCGTCTTCCGCATCGCAGTTTTGCGGCAGGAGAAAACGAAAAGGATCGTGCTGCAATCGCCTCCGCCATGGCGCGGATGGATGTCGCCGAATTCAAGGATCGCTCTGTCGCAAAATTGTCTGGCGGGGAACGTGCCCGCGTTCTCGTGGCGCGCGCTCTTGCGCAGGAAGCCGAGTATCTCGTCACCGATGAACCTGCGGCCGGGCTCGATCCCGCACACAGTCTTGCGCTCTTTGAAGAATTGGCTCGCCTGGCGCGCGAAGGCCACGGAATTTTGACAGCGCTCCATGATCTCTCTTTTGCTGCGCGCTTCGCCACACGCCTCGTCTTGCTCAAGGGCGGCGTATGCCTCGCTGAGGGGCCGCCTGCTCGCGTTTTGAGTAAAGAGAACCTCGCTGCGGCGTTTGGTATCGATGCAGTCATCTCGCAAATTTCCGGCATCCCGGTCGTTTTGCCCCGCAGCGTTATAAGAACTACAGCTTCTCCGACATAAGCTTGCCGCCCGCGCGAGGCATATTTATGATTCCAACGTCCAGACATTATTTCCGGCAGCAGGATCAGTGGGGCCTTGCGAAAAAAAGTGAAAATAAATCTGGCACTACAAGGTGGCGGCGCACATGGCGCGTTCACGTGGGGCGTTCTTGATCGCTTGCTCGAGGACGAACGCATCGAATTTGGCTGGATCAGCGGCACGAGTGCTGGGGCTGTGAACGCCGTAGCGATGGCATCGGGCCTCGCGCAAGGGTCGCGTCAAAAATCTCGCGAGACGCTGTTTAAGGTGTGGGACGCCGTGCACAAAGCGGGCGTGCCCGATCTCACGCGTCTCAATCCATTTCTCTACGGGTTCTCGCAGTCCAAATCCATGGCGCAGGTGGCGAGCCTGTGGTCCCCATATGAATTTAATCCACTTGGGTTTGATCCGCTTCGCCGCATCATCACGGCGCACATCGACTTCGATCTGATACGAAAAATTGCCCCTGTTGAATTACTTATCGCCGCAACGCACGTGCCTACCGGCCGGGCGCGGTTGTTCCGCCGTGACGAGCTGACTGTTGAAGCGGTGCTTGCGTCGGCTTGCTTGCCAACCGTCCATCACGCTGTCGAAATCGATGGGGCCGCATATTGGGACGGCGGATTTTCAGCCAATCCCGATCTTGTCACACTTGGGGTTGAAAGCCCGGTTTCAGATACGCTGCTTGTCACGCTCGCGCCGCTTGTGCAGGACGAGCATCCAACGACGGTTCGCGACATCTCCAACCATGCCACGCGGCTGACGTTCAACGCGCCTTTATTGCGTGACATCGAGATCATCAGGGCTGTTCGCGAAACCGCGGGAAGCATTTTGCCGAAGGGCCGTCTCGCGCCCTTAGCGCGGCACCGTTTTCATCTCATCGATGCGGCACCCGTCACCGCGAGCCTCAGTCCCGCGACGACGATGAAGCCCGATTGGAACATGATCACATTTCTTCACGGCGCTGGCCGGAACGAAACGGAAAAATGGCTTTGCAAACATGCCTCGGCAATCGGCAAGAAAGAAACTATCGATCTTCAGAAACTTTTTTTTCCGGAGATTGTCAGCGAAACGAAGGATCAGACCCTCGCCGCCGGCAGCCGCACAGCTGCACGGGTTCAGGAAGAAACTATGCCTGCACGAAAACGCAGATCCTACTCGCTTTGAAAAGTTTGCAGGGCGGGTGACATCAGCGGCCTCCCGCCCTGCTGGGCCTTGCCTTACTTCCAAGTCAGCTGCGCGCCAACCCGGCCGCCCACATCGCCGCTTTCAGTAGCGCCGATAGAGCCGGCAAGCCCAAACGTTTCACCATTGCCGAAGACGTTTCTGTCCAGGATGCCAATGGCCGATACGCCCCAAGCGCTGTGCCCTTCGAAATTGCCCCAGTTGCCTCTGAGGCCGAAGGAGGCGTCGCCGGTGAGAACCGGATCGGCGAGTGCCATGGCGAGTGCCACACCTTCGAGTGCAATTTCAGTATTCTTCTCTACTTTTGTCAGTCGCCCGGTGAATCCTTTGACCGTGTCCGCCCCTTCGTTTTCGAGGGCTGCCACGCGGCCGTCGATGCCTGTGACCTTGCCTTCAAGACTGTCGATCCGTTGGCCGTGTTTGTTTATCTGCGTGGTGTGGTTGTTGATTTGAGTCGAATGGTTGTTTGTTGTTTTCGTAAGATTTGTGATGCTAGTGGAATGACCGCTTGTGCGCTTCTTCAGAGCGTCGATATCGACCTCGTTCACCGTTGTGCGGCCCTCGACCGACGTTACGCGGTTGCCAAGGTTTGCGATGTTGGTTGTATTCGTGTTGGTCCGTGTTGTCAGATTGGCGATGTTGGTTGAGTTGGTGTTCGTCCGTCCCTCAACGCTCGTCACGCGATTTCCGAGATTTGTAACGTTGTTGTTGATGGTCGTCACTTGACCTTCAACTGTCGTTACGCGGTCACCGAGATTGGTGACGTTATTGTTGATCGTCGTTACACTGCCTTCAACCGCTGTGGTGCGGCCTTCAAGACTGGTGATGCGCGTGCCATGACCGTTGACTTGGGTCTGCAGTGCGCCGCCGTCGCCAGCGAGATTGCCGTTGGCATCGGTCGTAACAAGCTGCAAAGCACCACTTTGGGCAGAGGTACTCGCCGCCGTTGGAATGCCGGCAACGCGTACGGTGTTGGACGCCGTTCCAAGTGCAACCTCATTGACGCGCGATGTTGTTGCTCCGGCGCCAATGGCGGTTGCGTTCGTGTGAGCCGCGTTGGCTCCGCTGCCGAGCGCACAACTGCCCGCTCCGCTTGCCGATGCGCCGGAACCGAGCGCACAACTGTTGTTGCCCGAGGCCGTTGCGTTGGCGCCAAGCGCAATGCCGTTGGTGCCGCTCGCCGATGATCCGAAGCCTACGGCCGTGCTGTTCGTGCCGGTCGATGAAAACAGCTCGTTGGGATCGCGCGCGGCAAGGTTTCCGTTTGCATCCGATGTGACGGCTAGTTTCGCGCCGGTTGCCTGTGCTGCTTTGCTGGCAGCGGACGAGATCCCCGTCATTGTGTAGGTGTTTGTTCCCGTACCGAAGACTTGCTGGTTGTCGCGCGTGGTCGAAGCACCCTGACCGAAGGCCGCTGCATTGTTGTGAGCTGCAATTGCGCCTTCGCCAACAGCCGTGGCGCCTGTTCCGGCCGCCTGGCTGAATTCGCCAATGGCAGTTGAGTTATCGCCGCTTGCGACGCTTTCTTTGCCGTAAGCTGCGGAATTCAGTCCCGTGGCCTGCGCATTGGAGCCGACGGCAGTGGAGCCGGTCGCTTTGGCACCCGCGCCAACTGCAACTGCGCCCTCAGACGCGGCTTCGGCGCCTGTGCCAATGGCCGTTGCATTTGTTTGCGTGGCCTGCGCGCCCTGTCCAAGTGCCGTGGCGCCCTTGGCTGAGGCGACAGAGCCGCTGCCAAATGCTGAGGTATTATCTGCGCTCGCGGCTGCGTTGGTGCCGGTTGCCGTGCTGCTTGCACCCGATGCCGTCGAGGCGTCGCCAATGGCGGTTGCCGCCAAACCGCTGGCGGAAGAATTTTGCCCATACGCCGCTGTTCGATCAGCCGTTGCCTCGGCGCTTGCGCCTGTTGCGGTTGCACCAGTGCCGCGCGAAAGCGCGTTGACGCCGACGGCTGTGCCGTAGTCGCCGAAAGTTTTGGCAACAACTCCAACGGCGGTTGAGCTTTGACCTTCAGAGTATGCGCCGCGTCCGACAGCCGTCGCATTGTCGCCGATGGAGCGCGCCGATCCGCCAATTGCCGTCGAATTCAATCCTGACGCACTGGCTGACTTGCCAACTGCGGTAGCGTCAACATTCGATGCGATGGCGTTGTTGCCAACCGCTGTGGCATTGTCTTTGGTCGCAAGTGCTGCCCCGCCAACCGCCGTTGCGTTCGTACCCGAGGCTTGGCTATACCCGCCAATGGCGGCCGCGTCTGATCCCGACGACGATGCGTAGGCGCCAAGTGCTGTTGCGTTGGCGCCGCTTGCCTTTGCAACGTTGCCGACGGCCATTGAGTAAGTACCGCTGGCGGCCGTAAGGCTGCCAAACGCGGTTGAGCCTGTAGCCGAGGCATTTGCGTTGGTACCGCAGGCAATAGCAAGTGATCCGGCGGTTGCTCCGCCGAAACTGCCGCCGTACTGCTGGCAGATGAACTGCGCGTTCGCAATGTCGGCACCGGCCGTCATGTAGAGGGCGAGTGTCGCGGCACTGGCTGAGGATTTAAAAAGCGCCGACAAACGCGAATGCAGGGCCGCCGATTTCGGGAGGCGTTCCGGCGTCTCTAGTTTTTTCTTGTCTGCTGCCGGTATGTCCGGATTATCGGAATCGGCGGCGCACGAATTCGTCCGCCCGGAGGGCAGCATGGACAGGGAACGCATGTACTAAACTCCTGTTGCGCAACCCGGTCCGAGCGGACGATGAACTGTGTAGTTCGGCCTGAGAACGGTTGCGGGACACATCCGCGGGCCTAATACACGCTTAAATTGTTAAATTTACGTTAAGACAATTTCAAGTAGCAATTGAGAATACAGCTTCAACAAATCGGATCAGGGGGCAACGAGGCGTGCGTAGCCTTGCTCTACGGTGTCGTCGAGAAGGGCTTTGTAGCGGGCGTACTCGGGATTTTGCGGCCCGAGCTCTCCGAGCTGAGTTGCGGGAAATTCCTCCTGGAGCACGTAGACAATGGGCGTGGCAACCGGCACATAGTTCGCGCGCTGCTTATTCAGGGTCGTGATGATGCCACGCATTTCGCCGCCGCGATCGAGTTGCGAAACAACGATCATGCGCATCGCGCCTTTGGTGAGTGACACGAGATGGATGAACATGGACGACGCGGGAATGTACAATCGCCCGCGATGAGAGTACGGCGCATCGGGCCGGTCGCGTTCTTGGAACAAGAGGCTCGGCCATTCGGGATCCCACACGATATCGGTGCGATAGGCGACAATCGTGTTTGGCAATGAAAACGCACGCCTGACCGTCAAATAGCTGCCGATGTAGTGATCAACGGCTGCACGCGTGTAGGCTCCCATGTACGTCGGCGATACGACGCCGCCATCGCCTTTGAATTCTTGATGGCCGTGCGATTGTTGAGCAGCCTCGCCGTGCCAAGCGTCGCGAAGGCCTGGAAATTCAAGGCCGAGCACCATGCACACATCGAACAGCGTTTGATCGCGCACTGAGCGCCCGCCGAGCAAGTTCTGGATTGTCTTCTCGTGGCAGTCGGACGCATCGGCAAGTTCCGCCTGCGTAAGTTTTTTCTCGACCATCGCCGTCTTAATGGCGTTCAGCGCATCCTCACGGCTGAGTATGTCGGCATCGCTATTTGAGGATTGTTTTTTCATATGTGCACGCCGGAGTTCCCCGCCAAGTCTTGCTGGAAAGTACCGATTTTTATCGCTTCAGCGCAATCGAAATCGGCAGCAGGCGTGAGTTAAGGCGCAGGCGGTGTGGAGTTCGTGCTTTCTGGGTCCGGAAGCCCTGTGAAATGCCGGTAGGCGAGGGAGAGAAAGGCGACGAGGACCATTCAGAAGCGTAGGTCGCGGGTGAAGCATCTTGCGAACCCCGACAAAGTCATGCGTTCGAAGCCACTGCGTCGGGCTTCGCGCCGCTCTTTCGCGCTTTCAGCACGACAGGGCTCACCCGCGACCTACGGATCAAACCCATTTTCTTCGCTCGCAACCTACCGCCCCAGCACTTCCAACTTCACCGGCATCACGCCAGCGCCCACCATGCCGAGGTCTTCGGCGGCTTTCTCGGACAAATCGATGACACGGCCAGGCTTGAAGGGCCCGCGATCGTTAATGCGCACGATGACGCTTTTTCCCGTGTCGGCGCGTGTTACGCGCACACGCGTTCCAAAAGGCAAGGTCTTGTGGGCCGCCGTCATGGCGCGCTTGTTGAAGCGTTCGCCCGTCGCCGTCATCTGATCTTGCCAGTAGTAAGATGCGACGCCGTTGAGCGCGTGAGGCTGTCCGGTGAGGCGCGGTCCAGCTGCAGGGCGATAATCGCCATCGCGCGAAATCGAGCCCGTGGTCATAGGCTCAGCGCGTGCCGCAACCACAGTTGTGGTCCAACCAAGATCGCCCGCATCAGTCTCGTCAGCGGCGCGAATGGACGAAGTTTGCCATCCGCTTCCAGCAGCGGCCGGTGTTGCCGTCAAGATCACAACGAGCAGTTTGAAGTGATGACGCACGTGCCCAGTTGCCCCCAAGTCTATCTTCGGATTGAGGTGTTGGCTAAGCGATTCGTGAGGTTAAAATAGGACGGGCGGCGAAAGGTCCACCTCCGCCGCCCGCAATGTGTGGGTAGTGGATAATCAGCCCTTGCCGAGAACCGCGACTTTAACGGAGACGACGCCCGAGCCCTGCATTGAGATTGAGTGCGCGGCGGCTTTCGAGAGATCGATGATGCGCCCGGCGATGTAAGGACCGCGATCGTTGATCGTCACAACGACGGACTTGCCATTGTTCTGGTTGGTGACGCGTACCTTCGTGCCAAAGGGAAGCGTCTTGTGAGCTGCCGTCATGGCATTCGGGTTAAAACGGCCGCCGGAAGCAAGAGCCTGCGGCTGCCAGTAGTAGGACGCCTTGCCGGTCAGCGTATAACCGCCGCTCGAACCGCTGTCGCTGTTGCTGCTGTAAGATGGCTTGGACTTTTTGCTGGCTGTTTTCTTATACGATGGCTTCGAAGCCTTGGCGCCCGATGAGCCGCCGTCGCAGGCGAACGCTGGGCCGGTGCATTCCCAAGATGCGCTGGCAGGTGCTGCAATCGTCGTCAGCGCTGCCATCGCGACGGCAGTAAACGCGAAACTCGTACGCATGTTCTAACTCCTCTTGTGCTTCGTTAGCGGTTGAAATGCCGGGCCGAAAACGCGCTCGCCCCGAAACTTGGTGCATGTGATAGGCCGCCGCTTTCTCGCTGCCGGAAGCCTATTCAATTCGATCGCGGGGAAAGGAGCATCGTGGTTTGCAAGCGTCAACCCAATGCTGTCTTTCTATCTTAACGCGATCTCACATTTTATTGAAATCATTGGTTTTATACGTACATATTTGGGGCTGCGCGACCGCAGGCCGCACACTTAAATCCGTTCGATTGAAGGCGTGCGCGCTTGCAGTGTGCCGCCGGAAGAATACGGCGCCAGCCGTTTTGAGACCGCCGCCGCATAAACTTAAATAGTTGAAATCCTCAGCCCTTGCCGAGGATCGCGACTTTGACTGGTGCGACACCGCTCATGCCGATGTCGTTAGCTGCGGCTTTCGAAAGATCGATGATGCGGCCGGCGATGAACGGTCCGCGATCGTTGATGCGCACGATGACGCTGTCGCCGTTACGCGTGTTCGTGACTTTCACGCGCGTGCCAAATGGCAGCGTCTTGTGCGCGGCGGTCATGGCCCATTGATTGTACTTTTCGCCATTCGCCGTGGTGCGGCCGTGGAAGTATCCGCCGTACCAGGAGGCGACGCCCGACTGGTAAGATTTGCCGCCGGTATCGCCATCTGAATTTTTCTTGGCTGCGACCTTGGCTTTCTTCTTGGGCTTCGTCACGGGCGCTTCATCGTCCTGCGCCTTGGCAATCTTCTTCGTCTTCTTGACCTTTACAGGTGCGGCATCCTCATTCTGGACAGTCCCAATTTTCTTAGCCTTCTTCGGCTTTGCAACCGCGTTGTCGGATGCAACAGCTATCGGCTTCTTAGCTGTCAATTTGCTGGCCGTCTTGGCAGCAGGCGCTGGTGTTTGCGACGAGCAAACGTGCTCAGGGCCAACGCAGCTCTGACGCCAGCTTGCGGTCGCGGCCTGAGCTGGAGCGCCGGCCAATATCAGGGCCGGAATAAACGCGAAAACGGTTTTAGTTAATAACCGCATGAGACAAACTCCTCTTTACGACGATTGGGCACTGCGGATGAGATGGGACCGTTCTCGCGGATGCGCATTATCGCGTCGCCCGCATGGTGCCGCAGAAGCGGCTGTCACGGTTGGGTCGGAGAACGGCGTTCCCCGTGGTCAATTCAGTCCGCAGCAAGAATCCAGAACTCCGTGTGCCGCCGATTGAATTCGGGCGGCAACCGATCTGGCAAGGGACCCGTGCCTTGGTTAATGAGGGGGGTCAACCCGGCAATAACGCAACACTTTAGATCGCGGCGAGCATATGACTGCGATCGCACGCGAATTTTGTGCGTCAACGGTCGATCCGCGACGGCAGGCCGCAAGTCAGCGGGCCGGAAGCAAGGACTTCTGGTAAGCCGCAACGGGAAACTTAAGATTGTGGGACAGGCGAATGACAGGAGCAGCAGAAAACACGGCACCAAGCTTCCATGAAGCGGCGCGCACGTGGGCCAAAATCGGTCTGACTTCGTTTGGCGGTCCCGCCGGACAGATCGCCATGATGCATAAGATTCTGGTCGATGAGAAAAAGTGGCTTGAAGAGCGCACATATCTTCTTGCCCTGAATTTCTGCACGCTGCTTCCGGGCCCGGAGGCGATGCAGCTGGCGACATATGCGGGCTGGCGCTTGCACGGGTTGAAGGGTGGGCTTGCTGCCGGATTGCTATTTGTGATGCCAGGGGCAGTACTGATCCTCGCGCTCTCGGCCATTTATGCCGCTTATGGCAGCGTCCCGTTTATCTCAGCACTCTTCATGGGCATCAAGGCTGCGGTGCTGGCGATTGTCGTTGAAGCCTTGCTGCGCATTTCGCGCCGCTCTCTCAAAGATCAGGCGGAATGGGCCGTCGCCGCACTCGCCTTCATCGCCATCTTCTTTTTCAAAGTGCCGTTTCCGGTCATCGTGCTGGCTGCGGCCCTGTTTGGGTTTTGGCGCGGACAGAACGATGCGCGGTCCTCTTCAGAGACGATGCAGGCGAGCCCGGCGCATCCCGCTATTCCAATCGGCGGCACGCTGCGCACCATTGCCATATGGCTCGCGATCTGGGCGCTGCCGTTGCTGGCCATCGCCTACACGTTCGGCTTCGATCACGTCCTCGCAAAACTCGCCTGGTTTTTCTCCAAGCTTGCGGTGGTGACGTTCGGCGGCGCCTATGCCGTGCTCGCCTACGTCGCGCAAGATGCAGTCGATGTTTATGGCTGGTTGAAGCCCGGCGAAATGCTCGATGGGCTTGGCCTCGCCGAAACCACGCCCGGACCTCTCATTCTCGTCAACGAATTTGTCGGGTATCTCGCTGCTTATCGCCAAGGAGGGGGTGTGCCGGTGCTCATGGGCATCCTCGGCGCGCTGGTGGTACTGTGGGCGACGTTCGCGCCATGTTTCCTGTGGATCTTTGCGGGCGCGCCCTATATCGAGCGTATCGCCTCCATGCCGCGCCTCAAGTCCGCGCTATCGACGATCACGGCGGCTGTTGTTGGCGTCGTACTCAATTTGTCTGTATGGTTTGCGCTCCACGTGCTGTTCCGAAGCGTCGCTGATGTCGATTTTGGCCTGCTGCATACGAGCGTGCCGGATCTGACGAGTCTCGATTGGCGCGCGGCACTTTTAGCGTTTATCGCGGCGGTTCTGCTATTCCGCTTTCACATAAGCATGCTGGGTGTGCTGAGTGTGTGCGGCGCTCTCGCTCTGCCAATGTCGTGGCTCGCGTGACGTCTACAGCCAACCCTTGCGCCGGAAATAAATGAACGGGATGAGGGCTGACACAAACATCAGCCCGAGTGCAATCGGGTAGCCCCACGGCCAATCGAGTTCAGGCATGTGTCTGAAGTTCATGCCGTAAACACTCGCCACAAGCGTCGGCGGCATGAGCATGACGGCCATGACCGAGAACAGTTTAATGATCTGGTTTTGCTCGGTCGAGATCATGCCGAGCGTCGCATCGAGCAGAAACGCGGTTCGCACCGACAGCGATTTCAAATGATCGACGAGTGAGCCAACGTCGCGATTGGCGCTCTCGACGCGCTCGATGAGGCGTTTATCTTCGCCGCGTTCGCGCGCCGCATCGGCAAAATAGTGCAAAGTGCGATGGAAGGAGACCACGCTCTCCTGGGCGCGTGATGTTAAGTCCCCTGCCTTGCCGATGTTGCGCAACATGACGTCGAGGCGCCGGCCCTTACTTGGGCCCGCGTGCTTTTGACCGAAAATCTGCGGGGCAAGGGTTTCCACATCGTCTTGCACTTTTTCGATGTGATCGGCTTGGCGCTGAATCAGAGTTTCGATGAGGCCGATCAGTATGTGGGGACCCGACGTGCACGTTGGGTCGTTGCGGCAGGCCTTGTCGGTTAAAATCTGGAAAGCCTTGGGTTCTGCGTAGCGCACTGTGACAAGCCGGTTGCCGCTCAGGATGAAGGTAAGGTGTGTTGTCTGTGGCGCCTCGTTCTCGACGGCGTGAAGCACGAGTGCCGTCATGAAGTGGGCGCCGTTATCCGAATAGAACCTGTTCGACACCTCGATCTCGCGCATTTCAGCGCGCGTTGGCACGTCGAGACCGAGAGCGGTTTCGATTGCCTTTTCTTCTTCTGGCGTGGGTTTGAGGAGATCGATCCAAAGCGTGTTCGCTTTGACGTCGAGCGCCCCATCGCGGCGGATGAGGCACGTCGCGCCGGCGTCATACTGTGTGATCATTGCCAGGCTCCAAGTTTTCCGGCGGCCACTTATTCTCCGCGCCTCTCATACCAGACTGTGGCGGCCAGCCAATCCCATAAAGTGCGCGCCCTAACGCCGGATATTCTGCTATAATCCCCAGCAAACGAAACCTGATTGCCGTGTGCGCCGTACCAACAATGTTGCAATTGTTGCCGCGCCAAGCGCATCAAACACACGGAGGTCCTGTCATGCGTCCCAAATTCCTTATTACGATTGCCGCCGGGGCATTTGCCGTTGCAGTCCTCGCCCCTGGCGCCGAAGCCGGCCGGCGCGGCATAAAGTGTCAGGGCGGCGCACAGCTCGTTGCTGGCAGCTACATCTCAACGCCATTCTGCCAGGACGAGTTGCTTGCAAGCGTTGCCCGCAGCTACGGCATGAGAGCTTCAGCCGACCAGATCCGCTACAATCCAAACTATAAGCGGGAAGTTTGCCGGCTTGTTGGTCATGACATTCGCGTCTCTGAACACTGCCTCAACGAAACACCCGGTTTTCGCGGACGGCGGTTCTGATCACGGCTTTGGAGGATCGGCTTGGGCGGGGATATGAGTCCTAGCCTCGACGCGCTGGAGGCGCGCTGGGGCAGGACAGGCGCCGTGACTTTTGCCGAGCGGTACGGCGGGCCAGTCGCGTTGCTTCAAGCGGGCGGGGCAACAGCTGTCGTCGCGTTGCAGGGTGCGCAGGTCCTCTCATACGTACCGCAAAATCAGAGTGACGCGCTGTGGTTGTCGCCCGTCGCAAAACTCGGCACCGGAAAAGCCGTGCGTGGTGGCGTGCCAGTGTGCTGGCCGTGGTTTGGACCGCATCCAACCGAGCGAACGAAATCAGCGCACGGGTTTGTGCGGGCAAGACCGTGGAGTGTCACAGGATCGTCGGCCAAGTCAGGCCGGGCGCGTCTCGTTCTGGCATATGATGGCTCACCCAAATCGCAACCCGATTGGCCGCACTGGGCCTTGGCCGAAATTGAAATCACGCTCGCTGAAACGCTGACGATTGCGCTGTCGAGCGAAAACCGCGGCGAGATTGATTTGCTGCTGACTCAAGCCCTGCACACGTATCTTGCTGTTGGCGATATCGGCGCGGTGACTGTCGACGGTTTTGCGGACCGGCCATTTATCGATCAATTGTCACCTGGCTCTATGCGGCAGGAACATGAACCCATCAGCGTCAAAGCCGAGATTGATCGCATCTATCAGAACAGCGAAGGCCCGGTTATCGTCACCGATCAAAAGGGCGGGCGCCAGATCCGCGTTTCAAAAACGGGAAGCCGTTCGACGGTTCTATGGAATCCGTGGGTTGAGAAATCAGCGCGCCTCGGCGACATGGGAGCCGATGGCTATCGCCACATGCTTTGCGTCGAAGCCGCAAACGCTGGAAATGATACGGTGACGCTCGCTCCTGGCGAACGTCACCGGCTGACAACAGAGTTATCTGTCACCAAGATCTAAGAAAATCCGGCTGACGGACTTAAGTGAGATCGGGTGTCACTTCGCTGACGTCGCGGGCGCGGCGCACGCTGCCATCAAACTGAGCGCCTTCAGCAATCGCTAAGGTCTGTTTGACGATATCGCCATCGACGCGCGAGGTTGCGTGGAGGAACACGGCGGAACCTTTGAGCGCGCCGCGCACTTCACCCTGCACGGCGATTGTGCGCGCCGTAATGGTGCCGGTGACGTTGCCGCTCTCGCCAACTGTGACGCTCTCGCCATGCACGTCGCCCTGGATGTGTCCGGCGATAAGCAGCGAGCCCTTCGTCTTCAAAACGAGTTGCTGGCCCATTATGGTGATGTCGGGACCGAGAACCGAAGTTGGGGTGTCGGGCGCGCGCATCTCCACCTGACCATTCGATGCTGCCTGTGCGAACGATGGGCCAGACTGTAGTTGCGCGAACGGCGGCAACGGGCCCGACTTCAAAGTTTGAATGGATGGCGGCTGTCCGTTGGCACGAGCGGTTTCAGACATACGCGGATCAGGCGTTGCGACGCGGTTGAACATTAGAAAACCCCCAGATACTCAATTATCACTTATTTCCCGCAACCAGGTTCACCAGTAAGAGCACATTATGTCGAATTGGCGAAGGGGCAATGTGATATGCACCGCAAACATTACACAATTGGCTTATTTTTGGCGACATAACGGGCGTCCGGTTAGCGATCCTGTCAACTGCCGGCGCTCTCTTTCTGAGTGAACGGCGCATCGAGTTGGCGTCCGTGGTGATCACGATGGCGGCGGGGAAGAGCGTTGTCATACTCGTCTCAATCGCCGCGCGCACGGTCACATATCATGCACTCGGATATGGCGGCTTCAGACTATGCAGCCTGAGGTAGAGAGAATTGGGCGCTGCTAAGACGGCTTTTGCGATTAGGGATCACAAAACCTGGGATCACCAAACAATATTCCGCAAAACTTTCGGCAAAGCCCTTGCGCCGGCACTGCAGTAGAGAAAACATGGTAAAGAATTAAATTCGGGAATCATTTTGCCGGGGGAAGATAATGTCAAGTCTCATCAGGTCTTTGGGCGTCGGGCTGTTTTTTGCGCTGCCTGCGGTTGTTCTACCTGCGGCGGCCGCGCCGACGCGGTGCCCAAACGAAAACGCCATTGGTGTTGCGCGCACCGTCGAGATCGATACGACGGGCGGCCCTGGTTTCGGCTTCGAACACTACAAAGCTCATGATTTCTTGCAGCAGAAAGAAGTCGTGCTGACGTTCGACGACGGCCCGCAAAAGTTCGCGACCGAAGGCGTTTTGGCGGCCCTCGCCGAGCACTGTACAAAGGCGACGTTCTTTACCATCGGCAAGATGGCACTCGGCTATCCTGAAATCATTCGCGAGGTGGCCAAAGCGGGCCACACCATTGGCACCCATACCTGGAGCCATCAGGCGGTGCGCAAACTCAAAACCATCGAGGAAGCGAAATCGGAAATCGAGCGCGGTATCTCAGCGGTGAAGCGCGCGGTTGGCGGCCCCATAGCACCGTTCTTCCGCTTTCCCACGCTGGTGGATACCCCTGAAACCATTGCTCATCTCGGGGCCCGCAATATCGCGATGTTCTCGACCGACATCGACAGCTTTGATTTCAAGCTTCAACCGGCAGAGCAACTCGTCAAGGGCGTGATGCAGAAGCTGGAAAAGTCCGGCAAGGGCATCCTTTTGATGCACGACATCCATAAGAACACGGCGAAGGCGCTGCCGCTGCTGCTCTCCGAACTCAAAGCCAAGGGCTTCAAAGTCGTCCACATCAGACCTAAAGCCGAAGTGCAAACGCTTGCCGAATATGATGCGGCCATCGAAAAAGATGCCAAAGGTTTGCCGCAGGCCGGAGCCGAGCGCGCAACGTCGAGCGTCGTGAAGACGATCGAGGGTGATGTGCCAGCGTCTGAAGCAGCACAACTTCCGGCGGCAGCGGCCAAGGCCGAACCCGCTGCAACGCCCAAAGTTGCCGCCGCTGAACCTGCAGCGCCAGCCCCCGCTGCTGCCGCCGAGACAGTACCGCGTTCGATGGAACCAACGGCAGCCGCTCCGGAGACGTCAGCCGCCGCGAAGGCGCCGCCGCCCGCCACCACGTCTTCGATCACACGGAATGTAGACGCAGAAGGCGACGAAGGTGCGAAGCCTGCTGACGGCGCGAGCGATGGCAAGTCGTTGTCGATGTGGGCCAAGGAGTATTGGGAAAGCTGGTTCACGAAATAGGCGCATCTCCGCGCGCCATGTTTCTGGGAACCTTCACGGATTGTGTTGGCCGGATTGTATCAGGCGGGATTGCATCAGGCGGGATTGTATCAGGCCGGATTGTGTTGGGTCGCAGTGTGTTGGGTCGCAGTGTGTTGGGCCGGAGTGTGTTGGTGCCGCCGATCCGGTCTTCTACAACGCAAATGCGATAGAGACCGTAAAAAAAGGAAACGGGTGGCGAATAGCCACCCGTTCCTTTGGGGGCGCCCTGAGGCCCCCCCGGGCCCGCCGCAAACCTTCAGCGTTGCCGAAATGCATCTCTGCACAACGGCTAATTCCTACAGGTCTGACTCAGTTCGAGATGACTTCCCGATTGAGAGTCTTGCGGTGGTCTTTTTGTGAGAATTCTTACCCCCGACCAATCCCCCGATCAGTCGTCCCACAAATTGAGACTAGGACGGAAAGATCTTGCCATCCACAGAAATCTTATTTCTCGAAACTGATTCGAAGTGTATGTGATCTTTTGGATACAAGTCGCCTGCGCGGGCGCTGAGCAAATTTTGCATTCAGCGCGCCCAACCGCACGCAATATGGTGCTGCTTCGCATCGCTTATGCGCCGACTTGCATTGCTTCTCTATCAGGCGGCCAAGAAATTTCGTAAACCTTAGCGGCGTCACGCGGGGACATTGGTCCCGCAGATGTCTTTGTTGCAATCGTGTGGAGGGGTTCATGTCCTTTATAAAGTCTGGCATTCGCGCGCGCGGCCTTGCGCTCTTAGGTCTGCTGCTCGCCGTTTTTCCTTTTATTGATGCGATCACGGCCGATGCGCATCCGCATCGCAAATATAAGAAGCAGCGCTATTCAGCTCCTGTGTCTCGCGACGTTGAACTTACCGTCACCATTCATCAGTTGATCGCCCTCGACAAAGGCGATGCATTCAGCACTGAAGATTTCTACGCGCGCGTAACGATTGGCGGGCAGGTCTTCAAGTCGGAGCGTATCCGCCAGACTGATGCGATCATTCCGAACTGGAAGTTTTCCGCTGTCGTGCCGAACGGCAGAACCGACGTAAAAATTGAAGTGTTCGACAAGGATATCGTTGCAGACGATCAGATCGACATCAACCGTATCGATCCCAAGCGCGATCTTGATTTTGTCGTCAACGCGCGCAACTGCCGGGTTGAAGGCTTTGCGCAAGCCTACAAGTGCGGCAACGACATCCGCCGTTCTGGCGGCGAGCGCAAGAAAGCCGAGATGGTCTTCATGGTGACAGTGAGGTAAGCGCGTCTGCAGTTCCACAATAACAAAGAGGCCGCTCGATATGAGCGGCCTCCGTGAGATTAGTTGCGATCATCTAGCGGAAGTTTTGGTCCGCCGGGTCGCTGCTCTAGCGTTCCGCCGGAAGTGAACCGAGCGAAAGCCTGAGCGATCCAACAATCGCCGCCTTCATAATCCCACTCGACATCGGATCACCTCCTTTCAGTTGTTGACGATTTGTGCAGGCTCTCACATTCGCGAGGCGAAGTGAAGTTAAGAATGTGAAAGATTGGGGGCGGGGGCACGCAGACTGTTCGCTTCCGCTCACTACTGATGCGGCCCGATGTGTGTGCCGCACTACTTCGTCGGCTTCACACTGCCATTCTTCGCCTGAGAGGCCGCCGCGCCGTGACCGTTCTTCGCGGCAAGCCGCTCCGCTTCTTGCTTGCGCCATTCATCCGGCATCCTGCCCGCAAGAGTATCGGGATCGCGGCGGCGCAGAGCTTCTTCCGCCTTGCGGAATGACGCTTCAATCTGCATCAGCTCATTCGACATCTTCATTTAGAAGTCTCCGCCAGACAATATTGTCCATTGAGGCTGTCGTAAACATACCACGCGTCCACGGCGGACTTGTAATGCTTTTCAAGATTTTCCAAACTCATCGCGGGAAAGTTCATCCATCCTCTGGAGCATGAGCCGTGCAGCCCGCAGGTCGCGCTCTGTCTGGCTCATCTCGTTGCCAGATAAACTTCGAGCAAGCTCATCCGCGTTGAGGAAGGTATAGCCTGCACCGAGTGCAGCCAAGTGTTGGCAGGAGAACGTTGTCTTACCCGCCCCATTCGGTCCGGCGACGATGATGATTTCAGGCATTGAAGCGATCAAGCCCCGTGAGTCGATCTCAGCTTGCCCGCAGGAAACTGGAGACCTTTCGAAGAATCAAGCCTGTGATGATGAGCGAGCGCACCAACCACTTGGACATTCCGAGTTTGCGAATATGGCGCAGGGAGCGCCACCGGTATTTTTTCTCGCGCGCAGAAAAGCCTTGTTCGGTCAAAAATTGACCATCGACGGACTTGATACTTCGTTCCACCCAATCGGCCCAGTCTTGCCCGTCGGGAAATTTGCGGGCAACGGCAACTTCCCGGCGCATGCAGATTGCCTCGACGCGTGGCCGTAGGACTTCTGTGTAAGGCACGCCGACTCGCCAGAGCCGGGCATGTGCGGCCTCATGCACGATGGTCAGAGCGATCTCTTCTGTCTCGATGTCGCCCTTCAACATTGCCCACTCAAGTTCGCAGGCGAAGCTTCTGGGATCGAACTGGGCTCTATTTTGCAGTTGGGGTGCGACCTTGATGCCGCCCGTCAAATCCCGTCGCACCCTTCCGAATGCCGCTGGGTCAACGCGCTTTAAAAGTCCGAGTGCGTCAACGATACGCTGGCGTACGATATCCGCGTCGTTGCTCAACACGCAAATGACGATGCCGTCGCAAACATGCACTCCGAATAGAAGCCTGCCCATCCGATCGGCGAGCGGTAGTGAGGGGGCTGGGATGCGTTGACATGGCATTTAGGGGCCTAAGACTTGATTTCCGGTATCACCTCCCGATGCGCAACATTAACCTCACCCCAACGCCTCATTGCTCTTCTTCACCGCGTCATGATCGCCGGATTTGACGCGGGTTCCTTGGGCGGGCGCTGCGGCCGCCACCTTCCCAGCATCCAAATACAACTCTCCGCCCATTTCCTTGAAGCGAGCGCTCATTTCGTCCATGCCGGCTTGCGGGTCGATCGCACCCACTTCCTCATGGATCTCTGCGATCGCTTCACCCACGCGCGCGTTCTGCTTGGCCGCATAATCGCGCACGTCCTGCGTGATCTTCATCGAGCAGAATTTAGGTCCGCACATCGAACAGAAATGCGCCACCTTGTGCGCGTCCTTCGGCATCGTCTCGTCGTGATACGAGCGCGCGGTATCGGGATCGAGCGACAGGTTGAACTGATCCTCCCAACGGAAATCGAAGCGCGCGCGGCTCAACGCATCGTCGCGCAATTGCGCCGCCGGGTGTCCCTTCGCGAGGTCCGCTGCATGCGCCGCGAGCTTGTAGGTGATGACACCTACCTTCACGTCGTCGCGGTTCGGCAGGCCCAAATGCTCCTTCGGCGTCACGTAGCACAGCATGCTCGTGCCAAACCAGCCGATCATGGCAGCACCTATGCCGCTCGTGATGTGGTCGTAGCCCGGTGCAATGTCGGTCGTCAGAGGCCCGAGCGTATAGAACGGGGCTTCGCCGCATTCCTTCAACTGCTTGTCCATGTTGATCTTGATCTTGTGCATCGGCACGTGTCCGGGGCCTTCGATCATGACCTGACAGCCTTTATCCCAAGCGATCTTGGTCAATTCGCCCAGTGTTTCCAAATCGGCAAACTGCGCGCGGTCGTTGGCGTAGGCAATCGAGCCTGGGCGAAGCCCAACACCCAAAGAAAAACTCACGTCAT
>JANOKW010000143.1:0-14738 GCA_031419475.1 Hyphomicrobium sp.
CCCTGAAAAGAGAAACGCCCAGTCCCGGGGGGAGGGACTGGGCGCGATTTGCGCTTGACGCGCCGGTACCGGGAGGGAAGCCGGTACCAGAGGTGGCGTCTTCGGTTAGACGGGGGGCACTACCGAATACAGGGTGACGCCACCTGCATGCCTTACAGTTAAGCGCAACCCGGAAGTTTTCAATAGGGGGTGTATGCATTGTTCACGAAAACGTGAACGATTATCCCGGAATATCCCCAGATTACGTATTGCGTGAGGACGCGTGAGCAACAGCCTGATTCGCCCATAGTTTTGCGTTACTGCAGTCCTGGCTTCTTGCCAAGCATTTGAATTTTAAACTTATTATCATCGATATCGTCGCCGCGAGCGAGTTCAGAAACCTCGATGCGAGTATCGAGCCCCTGAGCGTCGGTGGTAACCCATTCTTTCAGTTCGAGACTTGGTTTGGTTGCCAAGAAGAGTTTGATCTTGCCCGGCGTGTCAGGGCTTTTGTCCTGAATCGCCAGCACGATTAGATCGTCGGCGGCTTGAACTTCGACAATGCGGGCGTCGCGCAGAAGATCGACATCTTTGCGTAACAGCAGACGGAATGGCGTCTGATCAAGGGCAATCCGATCTTCGTTGTTGAGGTCAAGGTCTTGGATCGCCAGGTTCTCGCCGTCCGAAATAATGATTTGCTTGGAGGGGAGAGCGTAATCAAAGCGGAACCGGCCAGGACGTTTGACGAAGAACTTGCCCTTCATCTTCTTTTTGTCTGAACCAGTCTGGACGAAAGCGCCCTTCAAGCTCTTGAGATCGCTGAAATATCCGCTGACGATTTTGACCACTTCGGTCTGCTTCTGGTCAAGCGCAATGCCGCTCGTTGACTTGTCCGGCGCCACTTCGCCGGTCCATCCATCGGCGCCAACATCTGGTTTTGCTGGGGCTGCCACGTCCGGCTTCGCGGCTGGAGCAGGAGCTTCCGCAGGCACGGGGGTTTTAGCAGGAGCCGGGGCGGGTGCAGCAGGAGCAGTAGCAGTGGGAGCGGGTGGCGCGGATTTGTCCTCGGCACCGGCAACGCCCGACAATAACACGGTGGCGATCAAACCAGCCGCATAAACACTTGAACGGCCAAACTTAGTGACGTTCCGTCTCATTAATCCCCCAAGGGTCGATTTTTTAGGCCTGCGCGCAATCCTGCCCCGCCCACAAGCACTTATGGTGTCGGCGAACATTGCGACGAGAAATTGGCAATGCACCGTGAGTGGAGAGCAAATAGGGGAAGGTTTGCACGAGAGCAAGCCGCACAGCGTCGCTGGACGGCAGTAAGGCTTGCTTGATGCGGTTTGCGCGGAGGACTTAAGCGGCGTCGGCGCTGCTGCCACTCGCCAAGATTTCCCGCTTGCCGACGCTATTGGCAGGCGAAATGAGGCCCTCACGTTCCATGCGTTCGATGAGATCGGCGGCCCGGTTGTAGCCGATCTGCAAGCGGCGTTGGATGTAGCTGGTTGACGCCTTACGATCACGCACGACAATTGCGACGGCCCGGTCATAGAGATCGTCGCTGCTGGATTCGCGCTCGCCCGCAGGAATTTCAGAAGGGTTGGGTCCGTCGAGGATACCCTCGATGTATTGGGGGCCGCCCTGCTGACGCAAAGCATCGGCAATGGCTTCGACTTCATCGTCCGCAACAAAGGCGCCGTGCACGCGCACGATTTGTCCAGCGCCGCTTGAATACAGCATGTCGCCCTGCCCAAGCAGCTGTTCCGCACCCTGCTCGTTCAAAATTGTACGGCTGTCGATCTTCGACGTGACCTTGAAGGAGATGCGCGTCGGGAAGTTGGCCTTGATTGTTCCAGTGATGACATCGACCGATGGGCGCTGCGTTGCCATGATGAGATGAATGCCGGCCGCGCGTGCCATCTGCGCCAAGCGCTGCACGGCAGCTTCGACTTCTTTTCCAGCAACGCACATGAGATCGGCGAATTCATCGACCACAATGACGATGCGGGCCATTGGCTCCAAGTCCATTTTCTGCTTTTCGAAAATGGCCTGGCCCGATTTATCAAATCCGGTTTGCACCGTGCGCGACAGCAACTCGCCGCGCTTTTGGGCGTTGCGTACGCGATTGTTGAACACGTCGATGTTGCGCACCGAAAGCGTCGACATGCGCTTATAGCGCTCTTCCATTTCCGAGACGGCCCAGTTCAAGGCCACGACTGCCTTGTGGGGATCGGTCACAACCGGCGTTAAGAGATGCGGAATACCATTATAAACCGACAATTCGAGCATTTTCGGGTCGATCATCAGGAAGCGGCACTCGTTGGGCGAATGCCTGTAGAGCAGCGACAAGATAAAGGCGTTGACGCCGACAGATTTGCCCGAGCCTGTGGTGCCGGCGACGAGGAGATGCGGCATGCGCGCAAGATCGGCAACGACCGGCTCGCCGCCAATCGACTTGCCGAGCGTGATTGGCAATATGGCATCACTGGTTTTGTACGCCTCGGATTCCAGCATCTCACGCAGGAGCACGGACTCGCGCCGCATATTCGGCAGTTCAAGCCCGATCGCGTTGCGGCCCGGAACAACGGCCGCGCGGACACTGACAACGCTCATCGAGCGGGCGATGTCGTCGGCGAGCCCAATGACTCGCGATGATTTTGTACCGCGCGCAGGCTCGAGTTCGTAAAGCGTGACGACGGGGCCCGGCTTAATGTCTTTGACTTCGCCTTTTACGCCGAAATCGTTGAGCACATCTTCAAGCAGACGCGCGTTACCGCGCATGACGGTTTGCGACAGCTCGGGTCCGGGCTTGGCAGCCGGCGCGCGTTTCAGAAGATTGAGCGACGGCCGTTTCCACTGGCGCGCAATTTCGCCCTTGCGGCGCGAAATGTTGGCGAGATAACCATTCGGTTCAACTGCCGGTTCGGAATCCATAGCCTGATCGATGCCGGATTCGATTGAAACAGGCGCAAACCTGCGGGCAATTGCCTGACTGGCGGCGTCGGTGCTGGCATCGAAGGTAGCACCGCGAAACACCAGCGCTTGACTACGACTACTCGATGCCGCGAGCGGCGCTGCAAAGGGCGGAGAAAGCGCATGATCGGCAAGGAACTCAGCTGGCGAATCTTGCAAGTGTGGTGTCCCGAAATCCCAAGCTGGCAAAGGAGCGCCTGGCGCGGAGGGCGCCAAATCCGCTGACTGCGCGGGCAAATGACGACCAACCGGCGGTGCCTGCGCTGGCATCCAGGCTCCCGCCTGAGAAGGCCAAGCGGTACCGCCAACGGACGGCACCGCGAGTTCGGCTGCGGCACCGAATGGACTTTTGCTCGCCGTATTCGCCGCTTTGGGTTGAGCACGTGACTGACGCCATCGATCCAGCAGTGACGGCTGGGGATCTGTTTGCCGTGCTTCGATGCCTTCGCGAGCCCGGTTGATGGCGGTTTCTTTGCGCGCCTTCAAGGCATCTTGAATCCAGCCCTCAATATCTAATCCGACGCTTTTTGCCGTCGATGCGATGGCGCCGAGAATGAGCACCAACCCCGATGCCATATCCGCGCGATCGGCGTTGATGATGGCCAGCAAATTAGCGACAAGCTTGAAAAGGCCGTCGCCGATGGCGCCGCCAAATCCGTGGTGCAGCGGCCATGCGCCAAATATGGGCAGCGAAGACAGGCCGCCAGCAATGGCTAGGACCGACAATGGATAGAAGCCAAGCTTGGTGCGGCCGAGCACAATGCGTCGCTCGGAAATCAGCTCGGCACTCCAATACATCGGCGCGAGCAGGGCGAGGACAGCAGCAAGCCCAAAAGTCTGCAACAGCAGATCGGAAACTATAGCGCCGAGGGGGCCTAGGAGATTGCGCGGCACATTGGCGGTGGCGTGCGTCAGGCTGGGATCGAGCACCGACCACGTCGCGAGGCTTGCCCACACAAGCGTAAGTCCCACGAGAAGCGTAACGCCTCCCATGCGGCTCAGCCAGCCTAAAAGCCGGTCCTCCAACGACTGCGGCAGCAGCCTCTGAGGATCAATGCCACGTGTATCAAGCGACATCAGCGCAAACGATCCGCTACGCGAAAACCTTTGTCATGCGTTCGAGCGCTTCCCGGATCGTCGCGGGGTCTTGAACCAAAGCAACGCGGACGTAATTCGCGCCGGGATTGGTTCCGTCACGGCCGTTCTGGGCCAGAAAGCTACCGGGTATGACCTTGACGCCCATACGTTTCCATAAGGTTACCGCCGCGTTGCGATCGCCGCCAAATTGGCTCATATCGAGCCAAAGACAAAAGCCACCGGCCGGGCGTTGGTATCCGAATAGTATTCGTAGCGGGCAGGCGTAGAACAATCCTTCGCGCGGACGGCCTTCAATTCATCGCTGCCACGGATCGGCGGATATTTTCCGTAAAGCGCGGCGGATTCGTTGCGCTTGGCCAGAATGAAACCCGGCATGGCTTCGCACGGTTCGCCGCTCGTGAGCTCAATTTCGCGCGCGTGACCGGTAGGTGTTTTGCCCAGTAAGCGCCGCAGCTGCGTGAACGGCGAGAGGATTTCACCAGAGGCTAGGATGTGGAGGGTTGGGGAGGGGCATTGGACTTGAGCTATCTGGAAAGATTTCGAAGGTGATTCGCATAACCCATTGATTTGAATCACACAAACAGTCCACACCTAAATACTTGATTCAAATCGATTATTTTATTATATTATATGTGAAGTCTGAACCTAGGCTCATCCTAGTAGTAGGACTTCCCCGGCGGGTGGCTTCGGTCGCCCGCCCTTATTTTTTAGAGCCTCACGATCCCTAATCCGAGTGGGTCATACCGACTCGCATGCTTGTTTAAGGCGGGCCCTAATCGATCAAAATACAGTTGAGCCTTTTGCCGCCGAACATAGGAGTTGGGCGCAAGTCTCTGTGCCAAGAAGTAAGCGACAATATCTGCCATTTGAACTGGCAAAGTATCTCTAGAATCCTTGCCGAATGGATCTTCGATCACCCGACTGATGGGCACATTTCTCGAACCGCCCCCGAACGCAGGCCCACTTGGAATGTAGTTGTGAACCGCCATTTTTCGCACAAGCCTGGCCAGCTTATGCCCCGCAGTGGCGTCAGTTATAATCAGCCCATGACTACGTCGATATCCTCCCGGAAAATTACCAGCAATTAAGGTGTTCTCAAATCGCTGGAACAATACGCCCCACGCCGAATGAAAAACGTCATATTCAAGAGGTTTACCCTGCTTATCGACGACCACATTTGTGATCGATATCAAGTTGCACTTTGCCAGTTGATCCAGAGAATTTCTTAAGATCGCTAAGCGATCATGCCGCGCAAGCCCGTGCACTCGACTATTCAGATACTCCGATGCGTGAAGTTCTGTCCGGACCGGCAAACCATAGACTGAGCGTAGCGTCCTTCGGAAAGCTATCAGCATCTGGACAAATTCTCGCCATGCCGACTCGTGAACAACAATACCCGACAAAACAAAGAACCTCGTCGGCGATCCAACCAGTCCCGTATCGCCGCTTTCATCGACATACATCAAATACATGAAACGGAAATATGCACACTGCGGAACATTCGTAAAGTAGCGCTAATCGTACCTCTGAGTTTGCGAAACGCTAAACCCTTCTCTCCACCATCAGCTTCTTCAATTCCGCAATCGCTTTCGATGGCGAGTACATCGTGCTTCTCAACGGCTTCATCAAGAAAACCCAAAAGACACCACCCGGCGAGATCGAAATCTCCTTAAAGCGCTTTAAGGAGATGACGCCATGACACGAAAGAAGCACCACGGCTCCAGCCTCGAGAACTTGCTCGACAAGGACGGCCTACTCGAGGAAGCGTCACTTGTCGCGACCAAAAAAGTGATTGCGGCTCAGATCGCCGAGTCCATGAAAAAGAAGAAACTGACCAAGACCGCCATGGCCGCCGAGATGGAGACAACGCGTGCCCAGCTCGACCGCCTGCTCGACCCTGACAATGATAGCGTAACGGCTCGCAACCTTGAAACGGGCGGCCAAGGCGCTCGGCCGGAACCTGAGACTTGAGCTTGCGTAAAGGGCTTCAATCCAATCCCTTGCCCTTATGGGAGAACCGAGGTGCGGGGCAAAGAGTTATAAGGGAAGGCTCTTAAACCCGTCTCTCCACCATCAGCTTTTTCAGCTCTGCAATAGCTTTCGCAGGCGACAAACCTTTAGGACATGCTTTCGCGCAGTTCATGATGGTGTGGCAGCGATAAAGCCGGAACGGATCTTCGAGATTGTCGAGACGTTCCCCGGTTGCTTCGTCGCGGCTATCGATCACCCAGCGATAGGCCTGCAGCAGCGTGGCGGGGCCCAGGTAGCGATCCGAATTCCACCAGTAGCTCGGGCACGACGTCGAGCAACACGCGCACATAATGCACTCGTAAAGCCCATCGAGTTTTTCGCGATCTTCGCGTGATTGTTTCCACTCTTTCGGCGGCGCGGCGGTATCGGTTTTGAGCCACGGCTCGATAGAACGATGCTGCGCGTAAAAATTCGTCATGTCGGGCACGAGGTCTTTGATCACTTCCAGGTGCGGCAGCGGATAAATCTTGACGGCGTCCTTCACCTCCTCGCAGCCCTTGAGGCAAGCGAGCGTGTTGGTGCCGTCGATGTTCATGGCGCACGAGCCGCAGATGCCCTCCCGGCAGGAGCGGCGAAACGTTAACGTCGGATCGATTTCGCTTTTTATCTTGATGAGTGCGTCGAGGACCATTGGACCGCACTGATCCTGATTGACCCAGTAGGTGTCCAGGCGCGGGTTTTCATCGTCATCGGGAGACCAGCGATAGATGCGGAATTCTTTCCAGGTGCCGTCGCCTTTGGGGCTGTTCCAGATCTTGCCGGGCTTAACTCTCGAGTTTTTCGGCAGTGTGAGCTGGACCATGGAGCGGGGCCTTTTGGAGTTGATCTCAATACGGCAACAGAACCTCCCCAGACTTGACTGTCAACAGCTACCCAGCACCGTATCTCTGCGGTTCTTTGGCTCTCGTCAGACTGGCTTCTGGTACTTTCGCAGGTCGCGCACCAAAGCGGTCAGTTTCTCGGCGACTTCCGCGCCCGTATCGACGGCTACGCGTAGCGTGGCGCGGTTCTGGATGATCTTGTTGAGCTTCTCTTGTTGTTCGCCAAAAGCAAAGAAAACTTCTTCTGGCGCATTGATGTCGCCGTCTTCAATAGCTGTCATAACGTCAAAAGCGTTTTGCGCCGCCAGCACCAGCATAGACGCGATATCGTTCATAAGCTGAAGGTAAAGGCGCTGCGCGTCGGCGCGGATGCGCGTGCCGTGAACACCGAACTTGAGCGGCGACGAGGCCTGTGCGCCTTCGCCCGCGAATACTTTAGGATGACGCTGAAAGCGCCGGAAAATCTCTGACAACCCAAGGCAGCAGGTCTCAAGATCTCTCAGCGAAGCTCCTGTCTTGCGCTTGGAGCGCGTGCGCGCTGCCGTCTTTTCCTGACCAGACCAGTGAATGGAGGCGATGGACGAAATGGCGCCAAGCGCGGCGAGTGCTGGCAACACGGCCGCGAACGGATCCGGCGGCATGCGCGTGTCGGCATCGTCCCCGTCATCGCTGTCTTTTTTGTGCGCCACGCTAGGCCCTCTGGACACGATTAACGATAGTCTAGTCCGGCTAAAGATTGAAACTCGATACTGCACCTTGAAAATTTACTGATGCAACAGAAAGAAAGAGTCGTTCGCCCCCTATGCCTAGCAGGCGATAGCTCTGCATGATAGGGCAACGCTCTAGGGCCCTAAACCGAACAGAGCAGACCAATTATCCCATGCCAGAACGCGTAAAGGCCTTCATTCGCCCGATGATTCCGGCGAAGCTCCATGATCGCTGGAAGCGCTATCGCTTCAACTCAGAACAAGCTCATGCTAAGGGCCGCCCGCTCGAAGACGTGTTCAACGAAATCTATGAACGCGGCATCTGGTCGCCAACCCCGGGAGATGGCAAGTTTCATTCAGGTCCTGGATCTATGCCGGCCGCCTCGCGCGGCTACGAAGACTTCGTTGCCGGCTACATCAATGGGCGTCCGGAAATTACGACGATCGTCGATATCGGTTGCGGTGACTTTCAAGTCTCGCGACGCATTTTGCAGCGCCTAAATCGAGACATTCGCTACTTCGGTTGCGACGTGGCGAGCAAGGTCGTTGCCGATAACACCGCGCGGCATGCGGTAGCTGGGAAAATCGCTTTCCTGCATGTCAATGTCGCGACGGATACTTTGCCGCCCGGCGACGTTGTCACCATTCGCGAAGTGCTCCAACATCTCTCGAACGACACGATTCAAGCAGCGCTGGCCAATCTCCGGCGCAACTTTAAATTTGCGATTGTGACTGAAGCCGTCCCACGCGTTCCGGCGGCGCCAAATCTCGATATCGTCAGCGGCTATCGCACCCGGGACGGCTTGAAATCCGGAGTTTTCCTTGAGCTAGCGCCGTACAAATTAAAAATCGTTGCGCGCTATGAACACTCGGTTTCACCGCGCGAAATCCTGCGCACGCTCGTCGTCGAACTGTAAGCCTCAAGCTGTCGTCACGCGCCGTTTTTCTTGGAAAAATCGAATGACATGAAGGCCGCGCGAGGCAATCCCGTTTCTAAGAGGCGCGCGTGCTGGATGTTGGCCGCCGCCGCATCGGTCACTCGAATAACGTGAGGCTCGAAGCTGCAAATCAATTCGCGCATACGCTTGGCTGTTGGGCCTGTCGGATTTTTGGCGATGACGTAGGTGGGAAAGTGTTCGATGGTCAAGGCTGCCAGCCCAAATCCGGACTCTTTGACGAATTCCTTAACTGCATCAACGACGCCGTACTTCGCCGCGCGCGCTGCGCCATGCACCGCAAAGTCATGACCGCAGAGCAAGCCGTCGTCACTAACTTTTGGCGCCCAGAGCCGAAGATCTTCCAGGCATGATTCATAGCTGTGGTTGGCGTCAATAAAGACCCAGTCGAAGTGATTGTCGGGGAATTCCTTCACAGCATCCGCTGAGAACATCCTGAAGACGCGGCACTCGCGGCCGGCCTTTTCGGAAGTAAACCGCTTCGATACCTTAGCACAGCGCCGGTCCTGATCGGCTTGCGCCGCGTTGTTTGTATCGCCGTAGTAGACGTTTTCGTCCTGGTGCCGCCACGGATCGACAAGCGCGTAAAACGACGGCTTACAGACAGTGCGTAGTTGCTGCGTAAAGTGGCCCTTCGCGACACCGATTTCCGCGACACGCGCGTTGCTCGGCAGATATCTCAAGAGACGATCACGTTGCATCGGCAGCAGCAGCGTTCCAGGTTGATCGATAAGCGCCGCATCTCCATCATCAACTCGAAAGGTCACTTTCGAGTTCCAGCGGGACAGGGAGATGAAGTTGGCCGGATTCAAGTACATCAATGCCTCATATGTCCCTGCTCGTGACCGAAACGCGCCGCGTGTAGGACTCGATCTCCACGCCTCGCGCCGCCCCGCATTTCGCCGTTCAATATACTCGTGCTTTTGGCTCGATGTATTTGACCTCGTTGGTCAGGGTTGTGGTATGCACCGGCCGGTCATCAAGTTTGACGGCTCGCGACTCATCGTCGGCCCAGGCCAGCGTGTGCTTCATCCAATTCACGTCGTCCCGCTTTGGGAAATCTTCGCGGGCATGTGCGCCGCGGCTTTCCTTGCGGGCTTCGGCACTGACTACGGTGACGGCGGCTTGCGATACCAAATTATCAAACTCGAGCGTCTCGATGAGATCGGAATTCCAGATCAGCGAACGATCTGTCACGCGAATATCGTCAGTGTCGTTCCATATGGCAGAAATCTTCGCGACCCCTTCCTTCAAGACCGGCCCATCGCGGAACACGGCGCAATTCGACTGCATGACTTTCTGCATTCTGAGCCGCAACGCCGCAGTCGGTGTGCTGCCATTTGCATGCCGGAATTTATCAAGTCGCGAGACGGCGAGTTCGTGGGCACCCTGCGGCAAATCTGGCTGCGTCCCCCGGCTCTCGATTGTTTCGGCGCAGCGCAAGCCCGCGGCGCGCCCGAATACAACCAAATCGATCAGCGAATTCGATCCCAAACGATTGGCGCCGTGAACGGAAACGCACGCCGCTTCTCCGATGGCCATCAAACCCGGCACAATAAAGTCGGGATCGTTGCCCTTTTTGGTTAAGACTTCGCCGTGATAATTCGTCGGGATGCCGCCCATGTTGTAATGCACGGTTGGCAACACCGGGATGGGCTGGCGGCGCAAATCGACACCGGCAAAAACCTTGGCGCTCTCCGTTATTCCCGGCAGCCGTTCAGCCAGAATTTTCGGGTCGAGATGATCGAGATGCAAATAGATGTGATCGCTTTCAGCGCCGACGCCCCGGCCCTCGCGAATTTCCATAGTCATGGAACGGGAGACGACATCGCGCGACGCAAGGTCCTTGGCGTGCGGCGCGTAGCGCTCCATAAAGCGCTCGCCTTTCGAATTGGTCAGATACCCGCCTTCTCCGCGCGCGCCTTCGGTAATTAAAACGCCAGCGCCATAAATACCTGTCGGATGAAACTGCACGAATTCCATATCCTGCAGCGGCAACCCAGCACGCAGTACCATGGCGTTACCATCGCCCGTGCACGTGTGTGCCGAAGTGCAAGAGAAATATGTGCGCCCATAACCGCCCGTCGCCAGGATCGTGCGTTTGGCCCGGAAACGATGAATTGATCCGTCTTCGAGACACATGGCGACGATGCCTCGGCATGCACCTTCCTGATCCATCATCAGATCGATAGCGAAATATTCGACAAAAAATTCGGCCGAGTGGCGCAGCGATTGGCCGTAGAGCGTGTGAAGCATGGCGTGCCCCGTACGATCAGCAGCGGCACAGGTGCGCTGCGCCGGCGGGCCTTCTCCGAATTCCGTGGTCATGCCGCCAAAAGGGCGCTGATAGATCTTGCCGTCTTCCGTGCGCGAGAAAGGAACGCCGTAATGCTCGAGCTCATAGACGGCGTCCGGCGCGTTGCGGCAAAGGTATTCGATTGCGTCCTGGTCTCCCAGCCAATCAGAGCCTTTAACGGTGTCGTACATATGCCAACGCCAGTTGTCGGGACCCATGTTACCCAGCGCTGCCGCAACGCCGCCTTGGGCCGCAACCGTGTGCGAGCGCGTTGGAAAAACCTTCGTTACACAGGCTGTTTTGAGACCCGCTTCTGCCGCCCCAAGTGTCGCTCTCAGCCCAGCGCCGCCGGCACCCACGACCACGACGTCGTAGCTGTGGTCGGTGATGGGATAGGCTTTGCCGTTAACGCCCGGAACGCTAACCTTAGCTTTTGGTGCTGCCATGAGTGTTATGCTCCGAAACTCAGTTTGAGGATGGCAAAGATGCTGATCAAAGCCACAGTCATGGCGAAGAATGTGTTGAGCATCAGCAGCACTATTTTGGCGCCGTCACTACGAACGTAGTCCTCGATGATCGTCTGCATGCCGAGACGCATGTGGATCGTGCCTGAGACGATGAGGGCGAGCAGCGCAATCGCGTGAATGGGATTGGAAATCGATTTCTTGACAGTGGCGTGATCAGCGCCCGCAAGCGAAGCCACGAGCCAAACAAAAAACAGACCGAGCATGGCATTGGCAACGCCCGTGACACGTTGCTTCCAGAAATGATCTGCGCCCTCTTTCGCGGAGCCAAGATTGCGGGCAGTCTTGAGCGGCGTGCGCATCTGCATCAGACCCCTCCGGCTTTCAAGCTAACGCAGGCCCAAACCACCGCAGTCGATACGAGCGACAAAAGAATCGAGCCCCACGACAGTTGATCGATCGTCTTCAGGTCGTAACCAAAGCCCAAGTCCCATAGGAAATGCCGCAATCCACCCAGCATGTGGTGCAGGAGGGCCCAGGTATATCCAGCCAAGACGAGACGGCCGGGCAATGATCCAAATATCCCCGAGACGTAATTGAAATAGTCAGGTCCTGTCGCCGCTGCGATGAGCCACCAGGCCAAAAGCAGCGTGCCCAAATAGAGCGCCGCCCCTGTAATCCGATGCAGGATCGACACAACCATGTTGATGAGCGGCGTATATATCTGAATGTGCGGCGAGAGTGGCCTTTGAGGCCGCCGCCGCCGCCCGGGGCTTAACTCGGCCATGTGGGCATCCTCTTAATTGGTCTCTCGGCGGTTTGTAGCGGTTGGACCTGCGCTTTTCAAATCGCGTTTTTGCCACATGTAAAAGTTCAGAGACGCTGAAGATCGAGCTATGTCAGCGAGTTGATGATTGCTTTGCCCAGCCGGTCTCCACTGTCGAACGCATGCTCAGCCAACCGGCCCAAGCACCAATCCCCGCAAACCCCGACTTTATGGTCGCTTGAATAGAGGTACGTTTCACCGAGCGACTGATCGACAAGACCATGCCGCCACAAATGAGCAACCATGCGCGACGGCCGTATAGGCGGAAGGCCTAAGACGTGGCTTATTTCGCTCCAAAGCTCCTCGGCCACGATCTCAGGCTCTGCGTCTTCGGTCTGCCGGCTCCAGGTGGGCGACGCATGAATGACGATTGTTTCGCCGCGATTGTTGCGGCCCGGCTTGGTATTGTTCCGAGAGATCCAACGGATGACTTCCGACATGTCCGAATAAACATCCTGCTCGGGAAGGGTCACTTCTTCAAGCCTGATCATCAACGCCCAACACGGTGCCATGCGAACCCGCGCGAGTGAAGGGCCAAACTCTTCAATTTGGCCAAGCAACAAGCGCGCTTGAGGCGCAGGAATGGCAACGGCGACGGCTTGAAACGGTCCAGCTGACGTCTGATCCTCAAACCATACATGCCAACCTTTGTCCGCACGTTGGATTGTGTGAACAGGCCGCCCGGTGTGAATGCGCACGCTCTCGGCAAGT
Organism: Hyphomicrobium sp.; assembly: GCA_031419475.1. Classification (GTDB taxonomy): domain Bacteria; phylum Pseudomonadota; class Alphaproteobacteria; order Rhizobiales; family Hyphomicrobiaceae; genus Hyphomicrobium_B. Next base: position 12,866 of record JANOKW010000143.1, read on the forward strand.
GGCCTGACCAGCGAAGCCATTCCGGGTGTACCAACGTGCCAAGGCGCCATTTGACCGGCACCTTCTTCGCCATGCAAAGCTGCACGCGGAGTCCAGCGCGCGGCATAGCCAAGGCCCACGAGTTCTTCGATGTAACTTTTGAAGCCCTGCCCCCGGGCCGTTACATATTGGGCGCCGTGGTCGAAGGTCTCAAGTCCCACACGGGTAGTTGCGATACGGCCGCCAATAATCCGGTCCTGCTCGAAAACTTCGACGAAAAAACCAGCTTGCCGCATCGTGCGCGCGCACGACAACCCGGCCAGTCCGGCACCGATGACAGCAGCCCGCTTTGTCATTGCGTATCCGAATCGCGTGAATTTGACCGATCGCCCACGCCAAACGCAGGCGTTGTGAGACCAGCTACTTGAGATCGCAGTTTCGCATCCGTGTCAAAATGCGCTAGTGTTGCGATACGTATCGATTCATACCGGCAAACTCAATCGACAATAGGCCTATTGAAACATTTAGGCGTGGAGCTAATTTGCGGTGATCGCACCGCACGCAATTCGTACCCCTGCGCCGCCTTCAGGCTCGCTTTCGTAATCGTCTGCTTTCTCGAAAATAACGAAAGACGATCCATCCGAATCGAACAACGTTTCTTCGGCCTCTTTGCTCAGAGTCAAGAAGGGACTTAGGAATTCGGCAACAGCCTTTCCATCGGCGGATACGTGTATGTTTGGAAGGTCGCCCGACATTGGCCCTTCGTCATGCAAAAATCCGTGCTTAGCGCCGAGTGGATTGTAAATATTTCCGGCGCTTGCAAAGTCACCTTCACATGCACTCGCCTCATGCACATGGATCGCGTGAGGGCCGGGAGGCAAGCCGCTGAGATCGAACTTGATGATGACGCCAGCAGTGGCTTCCATCATTGTTATTGTGCCGCCATCGCCTCCGTTGGCCAGCTTGATTTTGGCTGCGGCTGTCTCTCCAACGGCCATAACTGGCACGCACGGCCAAACGGATGCAGCTGATACAACGACTACCATCACCAAACGCTGAAACGTCATACGAAAGTTCCCCCCGCACTCATCCGACTATACCGCAGCCAACGCAAGGCAATGCACTGGTCGCTTTTATTTCAGCGAGGCAATACAATCCAGGCGTCAAGATCAAGGACAACGCTCTCGTTATAGTCGCCGCCCGCGCCCTTAAGCGGGAATGCCGCGCAATTCTCGTTCTTTACCCCGACTATCCGGACGCGCAGCGCCCCTACATCGGACCGCCCATTAATCTCTGCTTTTTCAATCACTTCCGACCACGCGTAGATCGTATCGCCAGCAAACGCCGGGGCTACGTGGCGGCCGCCATTGATCGCGGCAAGGTGAAACGCGTTGCCTAATCCATTGTAGGAGAGTGCACGCACCAGCGAGATGACAACCCCGCCGTACACGATCCTTTTGCCGAACCGGCCCTTCGATTCAGTGTGCTGATTGAAGTGCACTTTGGCGGTGTTCTGGTAAAGGCGGGTGGCGATCTGATGCTCGGCCTCTTCAAGCGTCATGCCGTCGACGTGGTCGATCTTCTCGCCAACCTCATAATCGCCCCACCGGTACGCCGAACCCGCGAGCGCGAGATCATACTTCGATAGGTCTAGCTTCGGGATCGCAGTCGCGAGAGTGTTAGGGTCAACCCGGTCAGAAAGTTTCGGCACGATCGCTTCTGGAGCTGGCGAGCACTTATCTCGTTTGCGTACCATCACCCAGCGACAATACTCGAGCACCACATCGCCATTTTGATTGCGGCCGGTTGAACGGACGTAGACCGTACCTGTCTCTTTGTTCGAATTTTCCTTGAGGCCAATCACTTCCGAAACAGAACTCAGCGTATCGCCCGG
>JANOKW010000144.1:0-5939 GCA_031419475.1 Hyphomicrobium sp.
GTATTCGGATCGCTGGTGCGTGCAGCACCGACTGAGCCGCGCGTGTAAAGCGTTTTGGAGAATTCGGCCTTGAGGTCTGGCAGCTTCGAACCGCCGCCGCCCGTGCCCGTTGGATCGCCGGTCTGGGCCATGAATCCATCCATGACGCGATGCCATTTAACGCCATTGTAGAAGCCTTGAGCCGCGAGTGTCTTGTAACGCTCGACGTGCTTCGGCGCAATGTCGGGCCGCAGTTTGATGACAACCTTGCCGGATTTCAATTCGATGACGAGCGTGTCGCCTTTGGCAGCATTGGCGACCTCAGCTTTGGGCGCTGCAGCCGAGTCGCCGGCGTTCTCCATCTGTTGCTTGCTGCCGCCAACGGCAAACGCGGCAGGCGCCAAAGCCAGTGCGAGCAGCGTTACCGTCCAGATCAAAGACTTTCTCATGCGAACCTCATTTGGAATTCAGGGGAAAGCGTTATTTCACCCGCCCTTATGGCGATTTGACGGCCCGGGGGCAAGATGACGTCATCTCCTTTTCTTTCGCACTCCATTCGCATGGGGAGAGGGGATTCTAAGCCGGCCTGTCTTTCATGCCGCGCGAACGGCTGAGCGGCGCTGGCGCGGTGGGCAGCGCGGCATCAGGCCGCTTCGCGATACCGGACGGCAGCGCCGTCAGATCTTTAACTGCGACGCGCGCCATGTCCTGAACAATTCCAGCAGGCGAGACGGCAACGCCTTCCCGGATGAGTTTCTGGAACTTTGCGTCGCGCAATAGCCCCCAACCGATGGCACCGCCTTTCGCGACCACCCGATGCCATGGAACCATCTCACGCTCGTCTTCACTTAAGTGACCGAGGAGCGTCTCCACATGACGCGGCAAAATCGAAAGCGCCTGCGCAAGTGCATCGTATGTCACGACGCGGCCTGCTGGCACTTTGCGCAAGTTCGCGAGGAGCTTGCTCTTGGTGTCCGCATGACCCGGGGAATTGCCCATTATTTTTTCTTCGGCGCTTTGCATTCGAGGCGCGTTAAAACGTCCTTAGAAACGAATGCGGACGCATCGCCGCCCATCGAGGCAATGGCGCGAACGAGATTAGCTGCGATGTGACGCACGGCGGGAGACGCCGAAACGTAAACAGTTTGGATTTCCGGCGCCATTTCGCCGTTCATGCCGCTCATTTGCATTTCGTAATCGAAATCGGTGCCGTCTCGAAGACCGCGAATAACGATGGTGGCGCCGTGGGCGCGTGCCGCATCGACCGCGAGGCCGGAGAATATGACAACTGAAATGCCTGCGCCCGTTTCCTTGGCAATCGGCTTCACTTCCGCTTCCAGCATGGCAACGCGCTCGTCGCCGGAAAACATCGGCGCTTTACCGGGGTTGACGCCAATGCCGATCACGAGTTTATCAACCACCCGCGCGGCGCGCCGGATGACATCCGTATGCCCGAGCGTCACGGGATCGAACGACCCAGAATAAAAGCCGGTGCGGGTCATGGGGCGTTGCCCTCGCCGCCCGCGTCGTCGACCTCACCGTTCTCGGTGTCTTCGGTGATGCGCTCGACCGAGACGACCTTTTCAGTGCCGTCGGTTTTGAAGATGCGCACGCCTTGGGTGTTGCGCCCGGCAACGCGCACGTCATGCACCGGGCAGCGGATCAGCTGACCGCCGTCGGTCACGAGCATGATCTGATCGTTGACAGCGATCGGAAACGAGCCAATGAGGCGGCCGTTGCGATCGTTGACAATCATGGCAACGATACCCTTGCCGCCGCGCCCGGAGGTGCGGAATTCAAAGGACGACGATCGCTTGCCGAAGCCCTTTTGCGAAACCGTCAGAACGAATTGTTCCTTGGACTGCATCTCGGCGAACTTTTCGGGTGGCAGATTTGCTTCGCCCTCGCCACCCACTTCGGCGTCTTCTTCGACAGCGATGGTTTCCACGTCATCTCCCTCGGCACGGCGCAGCGCACTCGCTTGCTTGAGATACGCCGAGCGTTCGGGCGCCGTTGCATCGACGTGACCGAGGATGGCCATGCCGATAACTTCGTCGCCTTCAGCGAGGCGGATACCGCGCACTCCGGTCGAATCGCGGCCCTTGAAGAGACGTACTTCGTCGCTAATGAGGAAGCGCACGCACTGGCCTTCGGCAGATGTCAGCATCACATCGTCCTCGGGCCGCGCGATGGCGACTTGCACGATGCGGTCGCCCTCGTCCAGCTTCATGGCGATTTTGCCGTTGCGCTGAATGTTCTCAAAGTCCGTGAGCGCGTTACGCCGGATACCGCCAGAACGCGTTGCGAACATAAGCTCGAGTTCGCCCCAGGTGGCGGAATCTTCCGGCAGCGGCAGAATGGATGTGATGACTTCGCCGTCTTCAAGCGGCAGCAGGTTGACCAGCGCCTTGCCGGGAGATTGCGGCGCGGCGGCGGGCAGGCGCCAGACTTTCATGCGGTAACACATGCCGCGCGACGAGAAAAACAGAACGGGCGTATGCGTTGATGCGACGAACAGCTGAGTGACGAAATCCTCGTCCCGCGTCGACATGCCGGATCGGCCCTTGCCGCCGCGCCTCTGCGCACGGTAAGCTGCGAGCGGCACGCGCTTAATGTAGCCCTTGTGCGAAACCGTAACGACGCAATCTTCGCGTTGAATGAGATCTTCGTCTTCGACTTCGCCTTCGATGTCGATGATCTCGGTCTTACGTGGCGTCGCAAACTCGGCTTTGATGTCGGCGAGCTCTTTTTTGACGATTTCGACGACGCGCGCACGCGACGACAGGATCGCGAGATACTCTTTGATTTCGTCGGCAATCTTGTTCAATTCATCGGCAATTTCTTCGCGACCCAGCGCTGTTAAGCGCGCAAGGCGGAGTTCGAGAATGGCTTTCGCCTGCTCTTCAGAAAGTTTGTAGGTGTTGTTTGCTGCCAGCTTGTGGCGCGGATCGGCAATGAGTTCGATCAGCGGCGCCATATCTTTGGCTGGCCAATCTCGCGCCATCAGTTGCTCTTTGGCCTCCGCAGGCGAGGCCGAGTGGCGGATGAGCTTGATGACTTCGTCGATATTCGCAACCGCAATTGCAAGACCGACCAAGACGTGGGCGCGATCACGCGACTTGTTCAGCTGATGCTTGACGCGCTTGGTGACGACTTCCTGGCGGAAAGCGGTGAAGGCCTTCACCATGTCGATCAGCGTCAAGCTTTCCGGGCGGCCGCCGTTGATCGCCAGCATGTTGGCGCCGAACGTGGTCTGGAGATCGGAATATTTGTAGAGATTATTCAAAACGACGTCGGCAACGGCATCGCGCTTCAATTCGATGACGATGCGGATGCCTTCCCGATTCGATTCATCCCACAGATCCGAAATGCCTTCGATTTTCTTGTCGCGCACCAAGTCGGCGATCTTTTCGATCAGTACGCGCTTGTTCACCTGATAGGGAATTTCTGAAACGATTAGAGCTTCGCGATCCTTGCGGATATTCTCGACCTGCACGCGCGCGCGCATGATGATAGAGCCGCGCGACTTGTGGTAGGCCGACAAAATGCCGCCGCGCCCTAGAATGATACCGCCTGTCGGGAAATCCGGTCCGGTGACGATCTGGCAGAGGTCGTCGATCGTAATTTCAGGGTTGTCGAGTTCGGCAGTGCAGGCGTCGATAATTTCACCCAGGTTGTGCGGGGGAATGTTCGTGGCCATGCCGACCGCGATACCGCCGGCACCGTTGACGAGCAGGTTTGGAAACTTCGCGGGCAGAACTACTGGCTCCTGGAGCTGGCCGTCGTAGTTGTCTTTGAAATCGACCGTATTGTTTCCCAGATCGTCGAGCAGGAAGCCCGCAATCTTGGCGAGGCGCGATTCCGTGTAGCGCTCGGCGGCCGGCGGATCGCCGTCGATAGAGCCGAAGTTGCCCTGTCCATCGACGAGGGGCACACGCAGGGAGAACTCCTGTGCCATACGCACGAGTGCATCGTAAATCGCGAGATTCCCGTGCGGGTGATATTTGCCCATCACTTCGCCGACGATACGAGCGCTCTTGACGTATTTCTTGTTCCAATCCAGCCCAAGCTCGCTCATCGCGAACAAGATGCGCCGGTGCACTGGTTTCAAACCGTCGCGGACATCGGGAAGCGCGCGCGAGATGATGACGCTCATCGCGTAATCGAGATACGAGCGCTTCATCTCCTCTGAAATGGTAATGGGCCGGGTGTCGTTCGGCTCTCTGCCGCCTGGAGTTTGTTCGTCGCCGCGGTCTGCCAAGGGTATGGGTCTTTCGAATTGTACGTGGGCAAATTTGACGTGGGCCAGAGGCGCTGCAAAACGTTCCGTCTCGCGCGGCACCAGAAGAGAGGATTTCAACTTACTCGATCGGCGGGCCGAAGAGCAAGCCAGCGGCGACGTGCCACGGGTTCTTCTCCCCATGATTTTTCCGCTTGATTTCAATGTATTGGCTGTGTTTTTCTGAGCGCAGCTTCGGACGCCAAATTCGACTTACCGACGAGACACTGAGAGGCTAGACGGCGGGGACTTCGAAGAGGACTATGGTCCCGTCGCGATCACAATTGCACGGCGAACAGCGCATCAATCTCCCAATGAGGAAACAGACATGAACCAGTGCAGAATTTCTCTCGTCCTCGCGGCCGGCGCCGCGCTCGTGCTTCCGGCTGCTGCCGAAACGGCACTGCCGCCCAACACGTTCATTGCCGCCGAAGCCCCCGTGCAATATCTCGCCAAGGACCGCCTGATCGGCGCCAAGGTCAAGGGCCCCGACGGCAAGATCGTCGGCGACATCGAAGACATCATCCTCTCGGGCGATCATCAGGTCGTTGGCGTTGTTATGGGTACGGGCGGGTTCTTCGGCCTGTTTGAGAAAAAAGTCGGCATCGAGGTCGGCGCCATTCAATTCGATGTCACCGACGGAAAAATCGGCGCGACGCTTTCGGCGGCGACCAAGGACGTGCTCGATGCGGCGCCCGCTTTCGTGCGCGATCATGCCAAGAAATCGCTGTTTGAACGCGCCGTCGAGAAGACCCAGGAAATTCGCGACAAGACAGGTACGAGCGCGAAGGACGTTTATGAGGATGTGAAGGAAAAGGCCGCACCGGTTGTCGAGAAGGCGAAGGAAAAAGCCAAAGAAGCGCTCGATAACGCGGGCCCTGCCGTGCAGAAGGCCAAAGAGAGCGTTAAGGAAGCGATCGAGAGCGCCAAGGACAAGGCGAAGGAAGTTGTTGACCGGGCGAAGGACGCCGCAAAGCCAGCTGAGACTGCGCCAGCTGAACCCGCGCCTGCTGCACCTGCTGCAGAGAAACCAGCTGAACCAGCACCCGCTCCGGCTGCGGCTGAGAAAGCACCAGAACCAGCTCCGGCGCCGGCTGCTGCAGAACCAGCGCCCGCCCCTGCTGCCGAAACACCAGCGGAAACGCCACCCTCCGCTACCGCTCCTGCAGACGCAAAGCCAACCGATCCGGCCGAAGCACCGAAGCCGTAATCGCGTCTGACATTCGCGATCAACATAAACCCTGCCGCAGAAATGCGGCGGGGTTTTTGGTGTCCACGCGATCTGCTGGCGCTGTGTCCCCTCATGTTGCCAAGTCGGGTTGGAACTTCTACCTGCGATCCAAGTTGTATAAAGCGCTTGATGATTTGCCGGAAGGGCCTGTCTCGCGTCTCAGTCGAAGATTTTTCAGTCCGCGAACGCAGGAAAGGCAGGAATGAAGGAGTTCGCGATGCGTCGGTTCTTGACAATAATTAACATGCCATTCGCTATTTTCGCCGTGCTTCAATCGGCTCACGCTGCCGATGACGATGCCGCAAAAGCAGACCTGATTACGCACCATAGTCAGCCATTTTCTGGCCACGCGAATCTTCGATTTCTGACGTCTTCGCAAGGAGATGTGGCATGGCACGCAATCGGGTTCAATTCCAGAAGGGCCTCTCGGAGGCTAATTTCGGCGACCTT
>JANOKW010000145.1:0-3312 GCA_031419475.1 Hyphomicrobium sp.
GCTTCGAGCGCGGACCACGGCACTACGACCGCCATCTCGCCCAAGAAAACCTCGCGCTTCGTCGTCTTTTTCTTCGACGCGTAATCGAGTGACGAAAAACTCAGCTGGTTCTCTGCCATCGGACACCCCCTCGAATCATCAAGATCAGTGTGCCATAGTCCGGCAGTTAGTCAGAGGTTCCTTAGCATCATGATTCTAGAGCATCTTTAACGGACCGGTGAATCGCATTAGCGATTCCGTCCAGTCCGATGATGCTCTAGTCGGCCGCAATCCAAAGACCCCACTTTAAAACCGGAGCCAAGCGTGCCGGTCTTTGTGCGCCCCTAAAACTTACAGCAAATCCTTCAGCCGGTAGTAAAGCATCCCTAAAGCCAGCATCTGGTTTCCGGCCCATTGTCCAACAGGCAAACGGATATGGCGAATGCGCTCAAAGAGATCGAACCTTTCCGTCGTTCCGCAAACAGCATCCGCAACGATTTCTGCGGCCAGATGCGTCGTGTTTACGCCATGTCCGCAATAGCCCTGCAAATAATAGAGATTGGGCTCAAGCCTCCCGATCGCAGGAACGCGCGTCAGGACGATGTCGATCCGGCCACCCCACGTAAAGTCTATTGCCTTATCGCGTAGCTGCGGAAAAATTTCGACGAGTCTGGGCCGTAGCGTCGCTGCCAAGTCCTTTGGATCGCGATTTGAATAGTTGCACCGCCCGCCAAACAGCATGCGCCGGTCGGCCGAGAGGCGGAAATAATCGAGCACAATGTTGCTGTCCGCAACTGCGAGATCCCGCGGATTGAGTGTGCGCACCTCTGCCTCCGTCAAAGGCTCTGTTGCGATAATGTAGCTTCCGGTGGGAAACGTGAGACCGCGCAGCAGGCCGCGCTGAAAACTGTGATCCGCACTTCCGGCCAAAACGATCGCCGCTGCATTCACACGGCCAGACGGCGTCCTCACAAAGGGTTTTTCTCCACCTTTGAGTTCAATCGCCGGCGTCGATTCATAAATTTTTACGCCGTGCGACACCGCCGCCCGCGCTTCGCCCATGCAGAGATTGAGTGGATGGAGGTGTCCGCTCCTGTTATCGATATAACCGCCATGATAGACGCGCGTGTCGAGAACGCGGCCTATATCCTTGGGTTCAACAATTTCTAAACTGCTGCCATCGCCGTCCAGGCGGCGCTCGTCCACATACCGGCGCAGGATGTCCATGTGGCGCGGTCTGGCTGCTACCTCCATCCAGCCAGGCTTCAGATCGCATTTGATACTATAGCGGCGCACACGTTCTTCGATGATGTCGTGGCCGCGATAGCGGATATCGCGCAGAAGTTTAGCGCCCGCTGGTCCAAGCTGCCGCTTGATATTATGTTCGCCACTGATGCCAGCAATCATCTGTCCGCCGTTGCGCCCGGAAGCGCCCCAGCCGATCCTGTTCGCTTCGACAAGCGCGACAGAATACCCGCGCTCGGCCAATGTCAGCGCCGTGGCGACGCCCGAGAACCCGCCCCCCACAACACAAATATCCGCACTGACGATACCCTCCAGCGGCGCATAGCGCGTGCGGTCATTGGCCGTGGCGGCGTAGTAAGATTTGACGTGAGGCTCGGCCATAATGATTGCTCAGATGTAGGCTCAAAAAAGTATCCGCGACTGGTGGAGTCCATACCACTTAGCGGCATCGCGCAATTGAGCAAGTCTTGCCTCACACCTTTCCGGCGGCGCGTCGCTCCTGCTCTTCGCGCTGCATCTGCTGCTTGGATATGTACGAAGCCGCGATCACGCCCAGACTTACAACTCCGATCAACAAGGTGGAGATAGCATTAATCTCCGGCTTCACACCAAGGCGGACGGCAGAATATATGCGCATAGGTAGCGTGGTCGCCCCTGGGCCGGTGGTAAAGCTGGCGATGACGAGGTCATCGAGGGAAAGCGTGAAGGCAAGAAGCCACCCCGAGAGGACCGCCGGCAGAATAATCGGCAAAGTGATGACAAAGAATGTCTTGAACGGCGGCGAGCCGAGATCGAGTGCGGCTTCCTCAAGGCTCCTGTCGAAGGTGACGAGCCGCGATTGCACGACGACGGCAACGAAGCACGTCGTGAACGTTGTGTGTGCGAGCGTGATTGTCCAGAAACCCCGCTCGAAACCGATGGCCACGAACATCAACAGCAGGGCCAAGCCAAGAATGATCTCGGGCATGACCAGGGGCGCGAATACCATGCCGTTGAACAGCGTCGATCCGCGGTAGTTGCCGTAGCGCGTCAATGTGATGGCGGCCAGCGTGCCGAGCACAGTTGCGAGCGTTGCCGACAGCAATGCGATCCAGAATGTCACCCATGCGGCGTCCATCAACTGTTCGTTCTGGAATACCGAACTGTACCACTTGGTCGACCATCCGGTCCAAATGGCGACGTTGGGGCCTTCGTTGAAAGAGTAGATCACCAGCAGCAGGATCGGAATATACAGAAACGCGAACGCCAAAGTAAGCGACACGACGTTGAACCACGATTGGCGTCTCATCAGGATGCTCCCGTGGCCTTGCCTTGCTGATTTTGATAGATAGCGATCGGGACAACGAGGATCAGCAGCAGAACGATGGCGACGGCCGACGCGGCTGGCCAGTCGCGCGTATTGAAGAACTCATCCCACAACACCTTGCCGATCATCTCGGTATCCGAGCCGCCGAGCAGATCAGGAATGACAAATTCGCCCACGACCGGAATAAACACGAGGAAGCAGCCAGCGATCACACCTGGCAGCGACAGCGGGAAAGTGATCTTCCAGAACGCCTGCAAAGGTGGACAGCCGAGGTCCGACGCCGCTTCGAGAAGCGTGTCGTCCATCTTTTCCAAAGCCGCGTAGAGCGGCAGGACCATGAACGGCAGGTACGAATAGACGATGCCGATATAGACGGCGGTGTTCGTTGCGAGGATCGACAGCGGTTCGCTAATGACGCCGATGGAGATCAGAAAGTTATTCAGAAAACCCTCGGTCGAAAGAATGCCGATCCACGCGTAAACGCGGATCAAAAAGCTGGTCCAGAACGGCAGGATCACCAGCATGAGCAGCAGCGGCCGCCAGTGGGCCGGCGCGCGCGCCATGGCGTAAGCCATGGGATAGCCGATCAACAGCGTGATGAGCGTTGACACGAGTGCGATCCACAGGCTCGAGAGGTAGGCACGCCAGTAGAGATCGCTTTCGACCAGCCGCAAATAATTCTCGGTCGTGAATTGCTTGGTCTTCTCCCACATGCCGGACACGCCATCGACAATTGGATCGAAGACCGGCAGGTAAGGCGGAATTGCCGTTTCTGTGACGGA
>JANOKW010000146.1:0-2885 GCA_031419475.1 Hyphomicrobium sp.
GCACGAAGCGATCGATTGCGTCGGCGCCGGTTCCGGCGGCACCCGCAACATTTCCGGCACCACCCATTATCACGTTGAACTCGAAGCCGAACTTGCCGATCTTCACGGCAAGGAAGGCGCGCTTCTGTTCACATCGGCTTATGTCGCCAACGAGGCGGCGTTATCGACTCTTGTACAGCTTCTGCCGGGTTGCGTTGTATTCTCGGACGAAAAAAATCACGCGTCGATGATCGCCGGCATTCGAAATGGCCGCGGCCCCAAGCAGATCTTCTTGCACAACGACCTTGGCGATCTCGAAGCTAAATTGAAGAGCGTGCCGCTCGACACGCCGAAGATCATTGCCTTCGAGAGCGTTTACTCGATGGACGGGCATGTTGCGAACATTGCCGCGATCTGCGACCTCGCGAACAAATACAATGCGCTGACGTATCTTGATGAAGTACACGCCGTTGGCATGTACGGCCCGCGTGGCGGCGGCATTGCCGAACGCGATGGCGTGATGGATCGCGTCGATATCATCAATGGCACGCTGGCCAAAGGCTTCGGCGTCATGGGCGGGTACATCGCCGCGTCGCGCATACTGTGCGATGCCGTGCGCTCGTATGCGCCAGGGTTCATTTTCACGACGTCGCTGGCGCCTGTCATTGCCGCTGGTGCTTTGGCATCGATCCGGCATCTGAAATCGAGTTCGGTTGAGCGTGATCGCCACCAGGAACGTGCCCGCACGTTAAAGCGGCGTCTGGCGGCAGCAGATCTTCCCGTGATCTCGGGGCCGAGCCACATCGTGCCCATATTGGTGGCCGATCCGGTGCGCTGCAAGGCCCTCTCCGACGTGCTGTTGAACGTGCACGGCGTTTACGTGCAGCCGATCAATTATCCGACCGTCCCGCGCGGAACAGAGCGCTTGCGCTTGACGCCTTCTCCGCAGCACACCGACGCCGACATGGACCGGCTCGTTGCCGCGTTGTCGGACCTCTGGTCGGCCTGCCCGCTGACACTTGAGAACCACATCCGCCAAGCGGCAGAATAATAGTAAGCGGTCAGACCCCTAACATTGAAGATAGAAACCCAAATTGCGCCGGCCGTGTAATGGGTCAGAACCCCGCGGGATCTCCGCGCGGTTTTTACGCGGGGCGGCCGTTGGCATTAAGTGTTGAGCCCCGGCCCCGCCCCTCATACTATGGTGTTTAGTGTTTTGAGGTCTAACGGCCGTCGCCGGGCTCGCCGCAAACTCGTTTAACGCAATTACAAAAATCCGCAAATCAGAGGGATCGATCCATGTCGAACGCCACGGCCGCTGCCAATTCTCAAACGTCGCGTTTCTTCAAGGCGCACTTGTCGGAGACCGATCCTGAAGTCTTCAGCGCCATCCAAAAAGAATTTGGCCGCCAGCAGCATGAGATCGAACTCATCGCGTCGGAAAACATCGTCTCGCAGGCCGTGCTCGATGCAGCGGGTTCGGTTCTGACCAACAAGTACGCAGAAGGCTATCCGGGAAAGCGCTACTACGGCGGCTGCCAGTACGTCGATATCGCAGAACAACTCGCAATCGACCGCGCCAAGCAGCTCTTTGGGTGCGGCTTCGCTAACGTGCAACCGCATTCCGGGAGCCAAGCCAACCAAGGCGTGTTCAACGCGCTGCTCCAGCCCGGCGACACGATCCTCGGCTTGTCGCTCGCAGCCGGTGGTCACTTAACGCACGGCGCCCCTGTCAATCAGTCGGGCAAGTGGTTCAAGCCAATCCACTACATGGTGAAGCCGGACACGCATCTTATCGATATCGACGAAGTGCGCAAACTTGCGCTAGAGCACAAGCCGAAGCTCATCATTGCCGGAGGTTCGGCCTATCCGCGAAAAATCGATTTTGCAGCGTTCCGGAAGATCGCGGACGAAATTGGCGCGCACTTCCTGGTCGATATGGCGCACTTCGCCGGTCTCGTTGCGGCCGGCCTTTATCCAAATCCGTTCCCGCATGCCCACGTTGTCACGACAACGACGCACAAGACGCTGCGCGGACCGCGCGGCGGCATGATCCTGACCAACGACGAAAACTTGGCGAAAAAGTTTAACTCCGCGATCTTCCCCGGCATCCAGGGTGGCCCGCTCATGCACGTGATTGCCGCCAAGGCTGTTGCGTTTGGTGAAGCCTTGAAGCCGGACTTCAAGGTCTACATCAAGAACGTTATGGATAGTGCCCGCGCCATGGGCGAAGTGCTCGTGCAGAACGGTTTCGCGCTCGTCTCGGGCGGCACCGACAGCCACCTGATCCTCGTTGATCTTCGTCCGAAGAAGTTGACGGGCACGCTGGCCGAAAAGGCCATGAGCCGCGCCAACATCACCTGCAACAAGAACGGCATCCCGTTCGATCCGGAAAAGCCGATGGTGACGTCGGGCATTCGCCTTGGTTCGCCTGCTGGCACGACGCGCGGTTTTGGCGTTGCCGAATTCCAGGAAATCGGCCGCCTCATCGCGGAAGTTTTGGATGGGCTGGCCAAGAACGGCGAAGCGGGCAACGGCGCTGTGGAAGCTACGGTCAAAGCCAAAGCTATTTCGCTCTGCGCCAAGTTCCCGATTTATACTTGATGACCGGTTGTCATCCCGGGCGACCCCGGACTTGATCCGGGGGTGACCCGGGACCCAGGGTTGGTGCACTGAGGATTGGGTCCCGGCTCTCCAAAATCGCGCACATGCGATTTCTACGGCCGGGATGACAAGTATTCGAAAAGCACGCGACGATGTCTTATAAGAACCTGATTACGCACCATAGTCAGCCCACTTGAGGTCATAGTAGGTGACCGGGGGTGTTCTGACGGCGGCGAGTGTCAGCACGGATATCATGGCGGCAAGATCGTAGCGATGGTTGAAGCGCCATTCGAACTCGGCGA